>CAMWNM010000003.1 GCA_947175635.1 uncultured Bacteroidales bacterium
ACCGGAGTATCTTCAGCGTCAGCTAAAGATACGAAAAGTCGAGCGCAGAAGAAAACCCAAGGTTTGCTTCTGCCGAGACCGGAGTATCTTCAGCGTCAGCTAAAGATACGAAAAGTCGAGCGCAGAAGAAAAATCCCCGGAAACATCGGTGCACCCTGCCGAAAGAACCTCTCTTCCGGCCTCTTCACCTTATGCCCGGGGATTTTGACAAGCGTTCCGGCTGTATCAAGCTCAATCAAGCGAGATCAGCGACACACTCCTTTTCAGGAATCGGTGCAGGCCCTCTCCCTTCAAAAGTCCGTTGCTCAACAAGGCCAGGTCGATAAGCTGGCTCACCACCGGATTTTCTTCGGCGTACCTGCCCAACAGATCGCGTTCTTTCCGTCCCACTTCCTCCAGTTGGCGGTCAAGGTCGGAAAGACGGTCTTTATCGGAGGCCGGCACATCTTCGGGCTTCACATCCTTGTTCAACGCCTCTATATCGGCTTTCTGCTTCTGCAGTTCATCCCTTTCTTTGCGCAAAGGCTCCATCTGACCGCACAAAGCGGATTTTTCCTTTTCCAAAAGTTCCTTTACCAAACGGTGGTCGGTATTCACGGCTATATTGAACTGGTCGCCCATCTTACCGTAAAAACTCATCTCGGGATTGATTTCCGACATTTCCTTCATACGCCGCATGAATTCAGAACGGGTCACCAAAACCGGATCGGCGTCCTCGCCCATTGCCTCGCAACTTACCATGTACATACCGCCGTTCTTGGGCAGCTGCGACTGGAAGATACCTCTCAAATCGCTCTGTTCCCTTTCGTCCAAAGCCACCTTGGGGCTTTCTTCTTTCACGATCAGACGGTCCACCACATCCGAATCCACCCGGGTAAAACGGTATTCGGGATGCTTCTGCTCCATAAAGTTCACGAAGGGAGTGTCGAAAGCGCCATCCATCACCAGTACATCGTAACCTTTGGCTTTGGCCGCCTGAATATAGGCGTATTCGTCTTCGGTCTTGGCAGAATAAAGGAACACCAGCTTCTTGTCCTTGTCAGTCTGCAACTCACCGACAGCCGTTTTGTATTCTTCCAAACTGAAGTACTTGCCCTCGGTATTCTTGAAAAGATAAAACTCCATGGCCCGTTCGGCAAATTTCTCATCGGTAAGGATACCGTACTGCACAAAAATCTTCAAATCATCCCATTTCCCTTCAAAGTCGGCACGACTGTTTTTGAAAAGATCGGCCAGACTGTCGGCCACTTTCTTGGTGATATGGCTCGAGATCTTCTTCACGTTACGGTCGGACTGCAGATAGGAACGCGACACGTTGAGCGGAATGTCGGGCGAATCGATCACCCCATGCAAAAGCGTGAGATACTCGGGCACGATGCCTTCCACAGTATCGGTTACATACACTTGGTTGCAATACAGCTGAATCTTGTTTTTCTGCAATTCCATGCGAGAGGAAATCTTGGGAAAATACAGAATACCGGTAAGCGTGAAAGGATAATCCACATTGAGGTGGATATGGAAAAGCGGATCGGGCGCGGCCGGATAAAGTTCCCGGTAAAAGTTCTGATAATCTTCCTCTTTCAATTCTGTGGGTTTACGCGTCCAGGCCGGATGCGTGTCGTTGACCACCCAATCCTTTTCGGTATCCTTATATGCACCGTCCTTCCACTCTTTTTCCTTGCCGCAAACCAACTCCACAGGCAGGAACCGACAATATTTCTTAAGCAGATACCGTATCTTTTCCTCTTCGGCGAACTCAAGATCTTCCTTGGTGAGATGCAGGATCACATCGGTACCGCGTTCCGCCTTTTCGGCTTCCTCCATTTCGTAATCGGTAGTGCCTTCGCAACACCAGTGCACGGCCTTGGCATCGTCTTGATAGGAACGGGTCAGGATTTCAACCTTGCCGCTCACCATAAAGGCAGAATAAAAACCCAAACCGAAATGCCCTATAATGGCATTGCCCGCATCCTTGTACTTCTTAAGAAACTCTTCCGCGCCCGAAAAGGCAATCTGATTGATGTATTTCTCCACTTCCTGCGCCGTCATCCCGATACCATTGTCGGAGATGGTCAAGGTACCTGCCTCTTTGTCAGCCTTAACCCGTACCTGCAGGTTTTCCACACTGCCTTTAAACACGCCCGAGGAGGCCAATGTCTTGAGTTTTTGCGTGGCATCCACCGCATTGGACACCAATTCGCGTAAAAATATTTCATGATCCGAATACAAGAATTTCTTGATAATCGGAAATAAATCTTGCGTAGATACGCCTATTTTTCCTTTGCTCATAATGCTGTTTTTTTAGTTTTGCGCCTTTGGGCCGGACAGGCCTATGGCGGCAAAACGGAAAGTTTACGGGAACGGACTTTCACCAAATATGTGCCAAATAGAAAACCCTGCCATGATGACAGGGTTTTTGCACTTCATTTCCGTACCCAATGCTGAAGGAAGGACACTCTCCTTCGGACAGAATCTATTCCGCCTGAGGGGTATCGGAGGTCATTTCATGCAGTTCTTCGGCCTCGATACCGGCGGAAGCCGCCTCCTCTGCCCTGTGCTTCTCTTCTCTGGCTTCCTTGCGTTGCAACCAGTAGTCGTGTATGGCCTGATAGATGCGGCGGCCAAAATCCACGGTGCGTTTCAGCGAACCGAAATTGTCGAGGATACGTTGCACCCAATACATCGGACTGACCAATTTCTTAAGCTGATGAAAATCCTGGGAAATCGTTTTTTCCTGCCGTTGCAAATCCTCCTGCAAACGCTTTCTTGCCGCCTGCAGTTCCTTTAAGCTTGTAATCTCAGTATAGTTCATCACCTACCCCCTTTCGTTAAAGAACATTTCTACAAAAAAGCGCACCATACAGTTCACCAACAGTCTTTTACGCGCCAAAAACAAGATGAGCCCAAACAACAGGAAACCACCGCCCACAATGATGAAGCCCAAAGCGTCCGAATCCAGCAGGGAACCTATCCAATACGAAAGGGCAAAACCTAGAAACAGAAAGGCGATATTGACCACCACCAGCGTCAAGGTAAGGGCCAACACCCGACCGCTGAAAACCGAAACGCCTTCCAAACCGGTCAATTTGGCCATCTGCCACTTCATCAACAAATATTCCCGCACCGAAGCCGTCAAGGTTTCCACCGGGCCATCTTCTCTTTTATAATCTTCCATATCTTTAGGGATTTTTGATTTCTTACGCATTTTTCCTTAGCGGGCCGTCTCTATCTTTCCTGTGGCGCGGTTAAGTTCCGAACCGCCCAGGCTGTGCGGCAGACAGAATACCCCCAGCATCACCACCGCCGCAGCCAGCACGACCCAACGGCCGGCTTTTCCGGCAAAGATCGTTACCCCCCAGGCGAGAAGGAAGGCAACCAATGCTATCAAGGTTTTGTTGTCGGTAAGGTCGCCGCCCAAGGGGAAACCCGACCAATAGACACCGAAAGCATGGTATTGCACCAGACACCCGAAGATAAACCCGCCCAAAAGCAATCCTATGAGTGTAAAAAGACCGTAACGTTTGTAGAGGGGATTGTTGCAAAGAGCCGCGATACCCGCCATGGCGGCGTAAAACATGGCCAGAAACATCAGCAGGATATGGGGTATCAGGATACCGGCCGGCACTTCTCCCTTATAACGGATCACAAGCGGGGCGTCGGCAAAGTACGCTACCCCGTCGGCCTCCACATAATAAGCCAGCTTGCCCGCCATTGGCTGGGAGGGCAGAAAACCCACCCATTTCCCTTTTTCCCAATGCATGGACACCGGCGTGTATTCCTGTCCCTCCACCAGAGGATAATGACGGTAATAGAGCGTGGCCGAAGCCGTTCGGGTAGCCGTGGAGGCACCCGAAGTTCCGTTCAAGGCACAAGGCACCCACACAGGCGTACCCTTGCCCTCTGTACCGCTGCGGGGGAGAGAGAATTTCACTTCCTTTCCCTCCGTCTTCACCTTCCCTTTGGCCGGATGGGTAGGTCCGGTCATGCGCTGAAAGGCGGCAAAAAAAAGGGTGAGCGCCACCGCTATCAATATCATCCAGGATTTTTTCATATCATCGCTTTTTTAGTAAGTAAGCCACTGCTTGAAACTTTCGGCCTTTTCCTTGCTCACCAGCACCGGCTCCTTAAATTCCGGGGTGAGGGAAACCGATATCTTTCCCTGAAAATAGTCTTCTATCTTTCCCACGGCCCGGCTGCAAAGCAGTATCTGCCGGGTGGCGCGGAAAAACACCGCGGGATCCAGCTCATCGCCCAGTCGGTCGAGCGAATAATCCACCACCATAGACCCCTGCTTGAATGTCTGGGCGTAGGTAATCTTGTTTTCGCTGAAAAAATAGGCCACGTCTTCCACCAAAAGCACTTCCATTTGCTTGCCGCGCTGCATCAGGAAACGATTGCGGTAAAGTTTTTCCGGATTGGCTATTTTTTGCGGAAACTCCTTCCAATTGCTCTTTTCGTTGAGCTGACGGAAGTAAGCGGCCGTACGTTTCTCAAACTTTTCCAAACTCATGCGCAGCCTGTCCATTTCGATGGGCTTGAGCAGATAATCGATACTGTCGACCGAAAAAGCCCGGAGGGCGTATTCATCGTAAGCGGTGGTAAACACTATCATCCCCTGCGGCCGCACTTCTTCCAGAAATTCAAATGAAATGCCGTCGCTCAATTCGATATCCAGAAAAAGGATATCCGGTTCTCTCTTGTTGGCCTTAAACCAAGCCACAGCCTCTTCGTTGCTGCCTCCGATATGCGTCACTTCCCATTCGGGACGCAGGGAGAGCAACATCTTCTTCAGCAGACGGGCGGCGGGAACTTCGTCTTCCACTATGGCCACCCGCACGTTATTTTCCTGTTTGGTTTCCATCTAACATCGGTAATTTAACGATAAAACTGTGCAGATTCTTTTCCACCACGATTTCCTTACCGGCCAAAAGGAGGTATCGCTTGGAAAGATTTCCCAAACCCGTTCCCAACGACTGCACGTTCTTTTTGGGATTGAGATTATTGGAAACGATAAGGTATCGGAGATCTTCGGAGAACCCCACCTTGATGTCGAGTGGCTTCATGCTTGAAACCACGTTGTGCTTCAAGGCGTTTTCGACCAAAAGTTGCAGAGAGAGGGAGGGGATGTACTTTTCCTGCAGAAAGTCAAGATTGCTTATTTCGGGATATTCGCAGGAATAATGCAGGCTTTGGCCTACACGTATCTTGTTCAGGTTGATGTAGGCCTGCAGAAAGTCCAGCTCCTCAAAAACAGCCACCAAGGGTTTGTTCTGCTTTTGGAGGATATAGCGGTACACACCCGCAAGATCGATGGTAAATTTCTTGGCCGCCGCCGCATCGTAGTCGATTTCCGACACCAGGGTATTGAGACTGTTGAAAAGGAAATGGGGATTGAGCTGTGTCTGCAGGGCCTGTATTTCGGCACGGGCCTGTGTCTGCTTGAGTTCCTCGCTTTCTTCATAGAGCCGTATCGTGTAACGTGCCGTATGGTTGAGCGATATGAGGCACATGATGATCAACTCGCTGATGGTAATCAGCCCCAATTGCAGCCAGATGGGTTCGGTGGGAATAAACGGAGAAGAGCCGTCGCTGCCCACCGAAGCCACGGCGGCCACGTAAAGACCGTAGTTGTAGAGACCAAAAGCCAGACCTATAAGCAGAAAAAAGAGCAACATCCCCGAAGAGCTGTAGTAACGGAAAGGATAGCGGTTGTTGGCCGCCTTGTTGATCCGCAGAAGCGCGAAACAAAGGATATTGAAAAGAAAAGGATTGATGATGAAAACGGCAAAGGAAAAAGCGTCGCCGTCCATGCAGCGTTTCAGCACATCGGTCAAAAACAGCACGGCCACGTAGGCCGCTTCGGCCAGCACCGAAAAGAGGATGATGTTCAACAGGCTGTACAGGCCGTTGTCTTTCACATCCCCGAAAAAACCCGGACGCTTCCGGGAGATGGCTTTTTCTTGCACATTTGTTTCCACTGCGGAGAGTTTCGCGCCACAAGGGACGCACATGGAGGCAAATTTATAAAATGTACACCTCACTTCCGGCATTTTCTTTCCGAAATTTCGGGAAAATATGCCTGCCCGGTATCTATGTCAAACTGAGAAACCCAATAATCCCCCCATACAGCCATGCGATGCAAGGAAGATGGCACAGAAACCCGTAAACCGAGGTTTCCTCAATTTTCAAGCCATGATGCGGACAGCGCGCAAAACCTGCCTGCCTAACCGGCCGTTGATTTCCTCCTGCAACCGCCCCACACGGTACATCAATTCGTGGCGGGCGGCCGAGTTCTCGATATGAACATAAAGAACCCCCTTGCTGAAAGAAAGACGGCGGATGTGCCGGTCTATTTTTTTGCCCGCCAATTCCCTAAACAGGGTTTTGGCCTGTTCTTCCTCCAACTTGTCTTCCCAACCGTAATAGGCAGCCAGTCCGCTCAACAGTTCGGAAATACCCGGTGTGCGGGAAGCATCGTTCTTGCGGGGAAGAGAGTCGGGTTCCATCGTTCAAAACCTTATTCGATCAAGAGAGGGACAGCCTTTTCGATACGAAAAATGCGGTGGTCGGAAGCATGCTGGGCAAATAGTTCCCGCACCCGGCCGTGGTGGGTATCGCTCAGGAACACCTGCCCGAAATTCTCGGTACCCACCACCGTCATCAAACGGGTTACCCGCTCATGATCAAGTTTGTCGAAAATATCGTCCAGCAACAAGATGGGACATGTATGACGGATATCGGCGATGCAATGCAGTTGGGAAAGACGAAGGGCGAGCAGGTATGATTTCTGTTGTCCCTGCGAACCGCACTGACGGATGGGATGGCCGTCGAGAAGCAATTGCAGATCGTCTTTATGGGTGCCGGCCGAGGTATATTGCAGGAAGCGGTCTTTTTGCGCCGTCTCGGCCAACATCCGGTCAAAGGGGCGATCCTGCAGTTGCGAACGGTAGGCAAGCCCCGCCTCCTCCCCGCTTCCGGCAATCAAGTTGTAGTAGTTGCGGAAAACAGGCACGAAACGTTCAACAAAAGCTTGGCGTTCGGCAAAGATAAGGTTGCCGTATTCACAAAGCTGAGCATCGAACACCTCTATCAGGGCCGCATCGATACTGTCCTGCTTGAGCAGTCGGTTCCGCTGTTCAAGGGTTCTGTTGTACCGGATCAGATTTTCGAGATAAGGACGGCTGAACTGAGCGATCACGCTGTCGAGAAAGCGGCGGCGCAACTCGCTTCCCCCATAGATCAGCTCCTGATCCTGAGGACTGATCATGATAAGGGGTATCCGGCCCACGTGGTCGGACATGCGGTCGTATTCCTTTTGATTGCATTTGAGTATTTTCCGCTGCCCTTTCCGCTGCACCAGATTCACCTCCATCTCGATCTCCTCTCCCGCATAACGGCCATTGAGGGAAAAGAACTCTTGCCCGTAACGTATATTCTCACGGTCGGCCGCCCCGAAATAACTTTTGGTGAAAGACAGGTAATGCACCGCATCCAGAAGATTGGTCTTGCCGCTGCCGTTGTTGCCGATAAAGCAGTTGATGCGCGGACAGAAATCGAGTTCGGCCTCGGTGTAATTCTTGAAGTTATTGAGGTAGAGATGACTCAGATACATGCACAAAAGGTTTTGATTCTCTCGGCAACGGCTTCCATCAGCCACATGGGCGTGGAGGTGGCCCCGCATATGCCGATGCGGGCGTACAGGGGTGCACCGTTTCCGTCCTCGAAGTCTTCTTTCCGCAATTCCAGCGGCGAAGTGATGAAGAAGGCACGGTCGTTGTGCCGTTTGCACACATCGTAAAGATATCTGCCGTTGGAACTTTGCCTGCCGCTTACGAAAACCACACAGTCGTGTTCTCTGGAAAAAGCCTCTAATTGGGAGGCGCGGCGGCTCATGCTCTTGCAGATGCTGTCGACGGATTGGAAGAACACCTTGTTACGGGCGCATTCCTGTTCAGCGAAACGACAGATTTCAAGATATTTGTCGGCATTCATCGTAGTTTGGGCATAAAGCAGGGTCGGTACGGAAAAATCGTTCTTCCGAAGGTCTTCCAACGAACTCACCACCTGCGCCCTATTGCCCGTCTGTCCGTTCAGCCCGATCACCTCGGCATGACCGGCCTTGCCGTATATGAGAACCTGCCCACCCATGCGCTGCATCTGTTCGTAGCCTGCCTTGATTCTTTGCTGCAATCTGAGCACGATGGGGCAAGTGGCATCTATAAGATGAATCCTGTTTTGCCGCGCCTGCCGGTAGGTTTGCGGAGGTTCGCCATGGGCCCGTATCAGCACATCGGCATCTTCAAGATGCGTGAAAGCCTCCTTGTCTATCACACGCAACCCCAGCGCTTCAAGCCGTTTCACCTCCTCATTGTTATGCACGATCTCGCCCAAACAATACAGGGTGGCGTTTTCGCTGTCTGAACGAAGCCGTGCAAGCTGCTTTTCCGCTTCCCGGATGGCACTCACCACCCCGAAACAGAAACCAGAATTTTGATCTATGGTAACGGCAACCGGCATAATGTTGCAAAAATACGATAAGTTACAGAAACCGCCGCTTCCATTTTGTTGTCGCATTCTTTAAAAGCCCATATTTTTTTGTAACTTTACAACCTATTCGGATTGTCTTTTCGGCACGCCGCAAGTGTTTTATTTTCAAAAATTTAAAAAAAACAAAAACAATGATTCAACGGGTTCAATCGGTATTCCTGGCCTTGGCCATGCTCCTGACCAGCCTGCTATTTTCCTGCGTGCTGTGCGATTTCCATCTTCCCAACGGCGAAATCGCCGTGATGAAAATGAGCGGTTTTACCGGAGCGTACCAATACCTCAACAACCACGTGGTAAATGTTTCCCGTTTTCCCCTGCTCCTGATTCTCACCTCCGTCCTGTTCATCCTTCTGGCCACCACCTTGTTTTCTTACAAAAACCGGGGGAGACAGATCAAGCTGTGCACGGTAACCTTCTTTATCAATATCCTGCTTTTGGGCATTCTGTTTCTGGGGCCCGACATTCTGTCGGTCAACCTGTCCAGATCGTTGGATCTGGGCATAGACAAGCAAGCCGCCCGCCGGATGGTGCACTACCAATGGGGTAGTTTCTTCCCTTTCGCATCGCTCGTTTTGATCAATCTGGCTTCACGCTTCATCAAGAAAGACGAAAACCTGGTGAAGTCGGCCGACCGCTTACGCTGATTCCATGACAAAGGTGGGCATCCTATCCGACACGCACGGAGTATTCCTCCGGCAGATAAGACAATTCCTCGAACCCTGCGCCTGTATCTGGCATGCAGGCGACATAGGCAGTTATGCCCTGTGGGAGGAAATTTCGGCCTTTCGCCCTACCATAGCCGTATACGGCAATATAGACGACTGCCTGCTCAGGCGGCATGTACCCAAAACGGCCGTATTCACTTGCGAAGAATGCAAAGTGTTCATGACGCACATAGGCGGTTATCCCGGGCGCTATGAACCGGAGGTACGGCCGCGCCTTGTGCAAGAGAAGCCAGATCTCTTCATTTCCGGGCATTCCCATATCCTCAAGGTGATGCCCGACCGCCACACCGGTATGTTGCACATCAATCCCGGCGCGGCAGGCAACAAAGGTTTCCACAGTCATATCACCGCGGTGAGGCTCGACATAGACGGCAAGAAATTTTCCAACCTGGAAGTTTTCGATCTCGACCGCCTTTCCATCTCTTAATTTCACGGCCATGTATCAGATAGATGAAGAATTTGAGAAAAAAGAAATCTTAAGGCGTTACCGGCTTCTCTTCAAACTTTTCAAGAGGGAGATCAGCCAAGAAGAACACGACCAGATCCATAAAGCCTTCACGCTGGCCGTGAACGCCCACGAACACACGCGCCGAAAATCGGGTGAACCCTATATCTATCATCCCCTCGAGGTGGCGCATATCGTGGTGGAAGACATCGGTCTGGGCCCCACCGCCGTTGTGTGCGCCTTGCTGCACGACGTGGTGGAAGACACCGAATACACCCTTACCGATATCGAAAACGGCTTCGGCCCCGTGGTGGCGCGCATTGTGGACGGACTTACCAAAATCGAAGAGATCTTCAATCAGAACCAATCCTTTTCGATACAGGCGGAAAATTTCAAGAAGCTGCTGTTTTCCCTTTCGGACGACGTGCGGGTGATCCTTATCAAACTGGCCGACCGGCTGCACAACATGCGCACGCTCGATTCCATGCCGCGCGACAAACAGCTCAAGATAGCCTCGGAGACCATCAATATCTACACGCCTTTGGCCAACCGCCTGGGGCTGTTCTCAATTAAAAGCGAACTGGAAGACCTCGCCCTCAAATACACCGAACCGGAAACCTACAGCTTCATCGCTGAAAAAATCCGGCAAAGCGAGGCCGAACGCGAGCATCTCATCAACAGTTTCATCGCCCCTATCCGCGAAAAACTCGAAATGGAGTGCCTCAAATTCTCCATTTCGGGACGGGTAAAATCCATCTGTTCCATCCTGGGAAAGATGAAGAAGAAAGGTGTGCCTTTCGAAGAAGTTTACGACTTGTTCGCCATCCGTATCGTGCTGGATTCTCCCGTGGAAACAGAGAAAGCCGATTGCTACCGGGTTTATGCCATCATCAACAGCATCTACCGTGCCAAACCCGATCGCCTGCGCGACTGGATCGCCATTCCCAAACCCAACGGATACGAAGCCTTGCACACCACCGTCATGAGCAGCAACGGCAAATGGATAGAGGTGCAGATCCGCTCCAAGCGCATGGATGAAATCGCAGAAAGAGGATATGCGGCGCACTGGCGTTACAAGAACGAGGGCCTCAACACTGAAAGCGAATCGGGACTGGACCTTTGGCTCAACAAAATCAAGGAGATGCTGGAGCATTCTGGTTCCGACAATTCGTTGAGCTTCCTCAACGACTTCCGCCAGAACTTCTTCAACGGCGAAATTTACCTCTACACGCCTACAGGCGAGGTAAAAACATTGCCCGTCAACTCCTCTGTGCTTGATTTCGCCTTCCTGATCCATTCCGAAATAGGGTTCACGGTCATAGGGGCCAAGGTCAACCACAAACTGGTTCCCATCAACCATATCCTCAAAAACGGTGATCAGGTGGAGCTTATCTGCTCCAAAACCCAGAAGCCCACCGAAAAGTGGCTCAGCTACGTTACCTCCTCCCGCGCCAAATCCCGCATCCGCCAATGGCTCAGAGAAGAACACGCTCGTTTCTACAATCAAGGGCAAGACGCTCTCCAGCGGATATTCGAACAGCTTTCCGTACCTTTTTCGGAAGCCAATCTCAAAACGGTACAGGATGCTTTTTCCCGCAAAAACAAATCCGAACTGTTTTACGCCGTGGCCGTGGAGCAGATAAAGGAAGCCGATATCAAGCCCTTGTTCAAGGCCGATGCCGAAAAGCACGAGAACTGGCTTTGGAAATGGTTCCGCAGCAGCGGATCTTCCTCCAAAGACAAACCCTCCCTCAATCTACAGGATGCCATCCAGGCCCAGGTGGAAAACAAGCCCGAAAGCATGTTGCTGGGCAATGACGTACAGAATCTGCAATACATCATTCCCGAATGTTGCAACCCCATTCCGGGCGATGACGTTATCGGCATCATTCTGCCCAACAAGGGAATAGAAGTGCATCGGACCAACTGTCCCAAGGCCATCGAACTCATGTCCCAATACGGCAACCGCATCGTAAAGGCCAAATGGAAGAAAAACGAAAAAATCGGGCTTCTCACCGGTATCCTCATCAGCGGTTTCGACCGTCCCGGCATGGCGCTCAGGATACTGGAAAAGATTAATCAAGACAGTCAGATAAACATCCGCTCCATCAACATGAAAGCGGCCGAAGGCGTGTATGAAGGCCAGATCATGCTTTACATCAACAACACCACCCATCTTCAGGAAATGATAGACCGCATCCGGCAGGTGGACGGCGTGGAGAGCGTGAAGCGAATCGATCACAAATAATTTTGAATCACAAAAAAAGATTGCATACGATGAAAATCCTCGTTCTCAACTGCGGGAGTTCCTCGCTCAAGTACCAGCTTCTGGATATGGCCCGAAACGGCGAAATCATGGCCAAAGGCCTGGTGGAAAAAATCGGGTTGCCGCAAGGCTGTCTCACCCATCAGGGCGCGGACGGCGAAAAACGCAAGTTCGAAAAACCCGTTCCCGACCATCAGGTAGGCATCAATTGGGTGTTGGAGTACCTCATTCATCCCCAATACGGCGTTATCAAAGATCTCAAGGAAATCGAAGCGGTGGGGCATCGCGTGGTGCATGGCGGAGAAACCTTTAAAGACAGCGTGCTGATCAACGACAGTGTGATGGCCGCGCTCCGCGCCTGCATTCCCTTCGCGCCCCTGCACAATCCGGCCAACATCAAGGGTATAGAATCCATGCAGGCCCTATTGCCCGAAGTACCTCAGGTGGGCGTGTTCGACACCTCCTTTCATCAAACCATGCCCGACTACGCCTACACGTACGCCATTCCCTACAGGTTTTACCAGACCAACCGCATACGCCGTTACGGCTTTCACGGCACCAGCCATAAATTTGTGGTGAAGAAAGCGGCCGAACTGGCGGGCATCGACCTTGAAAACAGCAAGATTATTTCCTGCCATCTCGGCAACGGCGCCTCCTTGGCCGCTGTGCTGAACGGAAAGAGCATGGATACCTCGATGGGTTACACCCCGGTGGAAGGGCTGATGATGGGTACCCGCGCGGGCGACCTTGATCTGGGGGCGGCCATGGCCATCATGGAACATGAAAACCTTACCCCGTCCCAGGCCAACGGCTACTTCAGTAAGGAATGCGGGCTGCAAGGGGTTTCCCAACTTTCGTCGGACATGCGCGACTTGCGCAAGGCCGCTTCCGAAGGCAATGCCCAGGCGGCCCTGGCCCTCAAGATGTTTTCCTATCGCGTGAAGAAATATGTAGGTGCCTACGCGGCCGCGCTCGGCGGGGTGGATCTGATTCTCTTCACCGGCGGTATAGGAGAGAACGATTCCGATGCCCGCAAGGCCATCTGCGAAGGGTTGGAATTTATGGGTGTGGAATTCGATGCCGAAAAAAACAGCGGTGTCAGAGGTCAAGACGCCATTATTTCCACAAGCAACTCACGGGTGAAAGTGGCGGTGGTCACCACCGATGAGGAAAAGGTGATCGCTACCGATACCATGAATATAATCAGTAAAAAATAAATCGAAATGGACTTTGACGTTATCGTGATAGGAAGCGGGCCCGGCGGCTATGTAGCCGCCATCAGGGCTTCTCAGTTGGGTTTTAGAACGGCCGTGGTGGAAAGGGCCGAACTTGGCGGCGTATGTTTAAACTGGGGGTGTATTCCCACCAAAGCCCTGCTCAAAAGCGCGCAAGTTTACCGCTATGCCAAGCATGCGGCTGAGTACGGAGTGGTCATCGACGGAGAAATCAAGCCCGACTTCGGCGCTTTTGTGGCCCGCAGCCGCGGTGTTGCCGAGACCATGCAGAAAGGTGTAATGTTTCTGCTCAACAAGTACAAGGTGGAGATAATTGCCGGCGAAGCCTGTCTGAAACCGGGCAAGACCGTGCAAGTGAAGATGAACGAGGACGGCGCGATTAAGACGTTTACGGCCCACCACATCATCCTTGCCACAGGTTCGCGCAGCAAGGTGTTGCCCAACCTGCCCCAAGACGGCAAGAAAATAATCGGCTACCGGCAGGCCATGACCCTGCCCGTCCAACCCGAAAGCATGGTGGTGGTAGGCTCGGGCGCCATCGGTTCCGAATTCGCCCATTTCTACCAGAGCATCGGCACAAAAGTAACCTTGGTGGAATTCATGCCGCAGATCGTACCCGTGGAAGATGCCGATTCCGCCTCTCAGATCAGCCGCAGCTTCCGTAAGAACGGCATGAAAGTGTTGGTGGAATCGGCCGTGGAAAGAGTGGATACCGACGGCGACAAATGCAAGGTCCATATCAGAACCAAGAAAGGCGAGGAAGTGCACGAATGCGACATCGTGCTTTCGGCTGTGGGCGTGGTGCCCAATACCGACAACCTCGGCCTTGAGGAATTGGGAATCGTGATCGAAAAGGGAAAAATCGTAACCGATGAATATTGCCGCACCAATGTGGAAGGGATCTATGCTATCGGCGACATTACGCCCGGCGCGGCATTGGCGCATGTTGCCTCCCGGGAGGCAAAGGTATGCGTGGAAAAGATTGCCGGCCTTGATCCCGTTCCGGTAGATTATTCAAATATTCCCGGATGTACCTATACCTCACCCGAAATCGCCTCGGTGGGCCTGACCGAAAAGAAAGCCCTTGAAGCCGGCTATGAGCTCAAGGTAGGGCGCATTCCGTTCACCGCCTCCGGAAAGGCTACCGCCATGGGCAACCGCGATGGTTTCGTGAAAGTGATTTTCGATGCCAAGACCAACCTGCTGCTGGGTTGCCACATGACGGGAGAGAATGTAACCGAAATGATTGCCGAAGCGGTAATGGTTCGACAGCAAAAGATTACGGCCCAAGACATCATGCACGGCATTCATCCCCATCCCACGCTTTCCGAATCGTTTCTCGAAGCGGTGGAGGCGGCTTACAACGAATGTGTCCATTGCTAAAACCGACAACGCATGCTGTTTGAAAAAACCGCTATCGAAGGGGTGATGATTATCCGTCCCGATGTGTTTGAAGACGCACGCGGCTACTTTATGGAGAGCTATTCCGAGAAAAAGTGGCTGGAGGCAGGCTTAGACTACAGGTTTGTGCAAGACAACGAATCCAAATCGGCCAAGAACGTGCTGAGGGGGCTTCATTTCCAGAAGCCTCCCTTCGCACAGGCAAAAATCGTGCGCGTTATCCGCGGGGCCGTGATGGATGTGGCCGTTGACCTGCGCCTCGGTTCTCCTACCTACGGACAACATGTGAGCGTGGAGTTGAGCGAGGAAAACAAATGGCAGTTCCTCTTGCCGGCCGGTATGGCGCATGGTTTCGTTACAAGAGAAGACAACACCATATTCGCCTACAAGGTGGATTCCCCCTATGCCCCCTTGTCGGAAGGCTGCATCCGTTGGGACGATCCCGATCTGGGTATCGAGTGGAATTGCCCTTCGCCCATTCTCTCGGCCAAAGACCGGGAGGGGGTACGCTTTAAGGATTTTGCGAGTCCGTTCAGGTTTTAAAGCTTGGATTTCTGTCGAGGCTTACGAAAAACGTTGGTCTGCGACCGTCGTTTAATCGCCTCGGCATTGCCCAAACAAGTTTGGTCTCTGCTCTCGGCTTACGAAAAACGTTGGTTTTCAACCGACTTTTTTCTCGCCTCGGCAGAATCCAAGCACGCTTGGCTTCTGCTCTCGGCTTACGAAAAACGTTCAAACTATAAGATTCTATGATCGAACGTACTGAAATTCCTTTGGGGAAGTTCCGCCGCAGGATAAGGCGAAACCTTGCGCCTTGCGCATGTACAGCCGTATTGTGCGGTTTTATCTTTTTGCTTTTCGCGGCTTTTACCGACAACGGGCAAACCGACGGGAAGCGTCGCTTGCCGGAAGAGGGATACCGCATCCTGCCCCCCGCCCTTCCCGACACACTCAGTTTTGCCGGAGAAGCGGTGCCGATGAATTATTTTCTGGTAAGGGAACGTCTGGAAAGGGAACTGATGGTAAACACCTACTGGCAGTCGAACCAGTTGTTGCTTTTAAAACGTTCCGCCCGATATTTCCCTGTGCTGGAGAAGGTGCTGAAAGAATGCGGCATACCCGACGACTTCAAGTTTCTGGCCTTGGTGGAAAGCGGACTCGCCAATGTGGTTTCTCCGGCCAAGGCGGCCGGTTTCTGGCAACTCCTGCCCGGAACGGCCAAAGATCTTGGATTGGAAGTGAACGACTATGTAGATGAACGCTACAACCTGGAAAAAGCCACGCGGGCGGCCTGCGCCTATCTCCGTATGCTGTACGGACATTACGGTAGCTGGACCTTGGCTGCGGCCGCCTACAATACGGGAAAGAACAATATCGACTACCATCTGCAGACCCAGCAGACCGAGTCCTACTATCACCTGCATCTGCCCGAAGAGACCACCCGGTATGTTTATCGTATTTTGGCCGAAAAACTTATTCTAAACGAACCTGACCGATATGGATTCCTATTGGAAAAGGAAGATTTTTACCAACCCTTGCACACGCGTTCCATCAGCGTAGACACCGCCATACACGATCTCTTTGCTTTTGCCCGTCAAACGGGCGTTTCCTACCAAACCCTGAAACTCTACAACCCCTGGCTTAGAGAACGGCAATTGCCCAACCGTTCGCGACGCAAATACGTGTTTCTCTTGCCGACCGACAGCATCGGCCGTGAATGACCGGTTATTTCACGTGCAAGCCGCACTCTTTCTGTTCGGGATTCTCCCACCACCATCTTCCCTCCCGTACATCTCCCCCAGCCGGTACGGCACGGGTGCAGGGCTGACAGCCGATAGAAGGGAAGCCTTTATCATGCAAGACATTGTAAGGCGCACCCGTTTTCTTGATATATGCCCAAACCTCTTTCTCCGTCCAGTCGGCCAAAGGATTAAGTTTGAGAAGGCCGTTGGCTTCATCCCACTCCACCTTATTTACCTGCTTGCGGGTAACGGCCTGCTCCCGCCTCAATCCACACACCCATACGTCCAAACCGGCGAAAGCCCGTCTGAGGGCCTCCATCTTTCGCACATGACAGCATTGTTTGCGAAGCTCAAGGCTTTTGTAGAACAGATTGATGCCGTTTTCCCTCACCATTTCCTCCACTTTTTCAAGCGGCGGAAAAAACACCTCCATGCGGATATGATAATGCTCCTCGGTCCGGGCGATCAATTGGTAAGTTTCAGGAAAGAGCCGCCCCGTGTCGAGCGTAAAAATCCGCACCTCGGCATCCTCTTTCACCATCATGTCGGTCAACACCTGGTCTTCGGCCCCCAAACTGGATGACAAAGCCAGACGCGAACCAAACCTCTGCATAAAAAAACGCAACATCGCCTGCGGGTCTTTATTTTCAAACTCCGCATTCCATTGCTCTATCTGTAAGGGTGTAATCGTCATGGTTTCGTTTTTTAAGGACGGCCACCGTTAACGCACACGTATGGTGGCACCGGCCCTGATTTTATTGCTCTTCATGCCGTTCAGCACACGTATCTGATTGACCGAGGTGCGATATTTGCGGGCAATGGAGCTGAGGGTTTCTCCGCTCTTGATCTTATGCCAACGGGCTCCTGAGGAAGAAACGCCGTAGAGGGTCTCCTTACAAACCGGAAAGCGTTCCTCCTTGAGTTTATAGGAATAAAAGTCTATGATGTACTGCGGGTCGATGGGCGCACCCAGATAACGCACTTCCAGATGGAGATGCGGCCCCTTGCTGCGCCCCGTATTACCTCCGAGCCCTATCGGATCGCCTGATTTCACCACTTGGTTGGGATGTACCAGAAGCCGGCTCATATGCGCGTAATAGGTTTCCAGTCCGTTTTTGTGGAAAAGTATCACGATATTGCCATACGAATAGTTGCGTTGGGCGATACGCACGATGCCGTCGAAAGCCGCCCGTATCGTATCCCCTATCCGCAAGCCCACATCGGTACCGTAGTGCATCCTGCCCCAACGGAAACCGAAAGGCGAAGTGAGACGGCCACGATAAGGATGGGTATAAACACGGCCTGAATCCACCAACGAGATCCATACCGTGTCGTTCCCGTTTATCACTTCATTGGGATGCCGGTAGTGAAGCACGTTCGGATTGAAGGAGGTATAGGCGAAACTTTCGCGAAGTTGCCAGAGTTCGGAAATTTCCTCTTCCTCCAAATCTTCCAGCAAGCGACGCCGGGCGGAGGAACTGTCGTCCCTGCTTTCAAAAACCTCCAGAAATTCGATATCGGCATATGGATTGGGAATGGAGGTTATAACCGTATCCGACTGCGCTTTCAGGGAAAGCGTTCCTGACAAACAAAGGACAATCCAAACGAAGGATTGCCATAAAATATTATATTTCAATATTTTTCTCAAAATCCAAAAAAGTTTCGGGATGCACGGTTCCGCAAAGGTACAAAAAACCGATTTTTCACCGATTATGGCTAAATTTGCCTGCATGAAAAAAACGGGAACCTTCTTAATCATCCTCTTGCTGTGGGGGATTCTTTTCCATCATGCAACGGCACAGAACCGCGTGCGGATTGTATCGCTTTCTCCTTCCATCACCGCCACATTGCAACAGTTGGGAGCCGATTCCTGCATCGTGGGGCGGACCTCTTTCTGCCCTGCCCCCCTGAACGGCGAGTCTGCCGTTACGGTCGGCAATGTGCTTGAAATCAATATCGAAAAAATAGCGGCGCTCAAACCCGACCTTGTGTTCTGCATGGCGTTTACCAAAGCTGAAGTACAGAAACAGCTTGAACGCATGGGGATTCGCGTCAAAGACTTCCCCACCCCTGACTCGTTCGAAGAAATCTGCAGACAGACCCGGGAAATCGGACAATTGGCCGGAAAGAAAGAGGAAGCCGACAAGATGGTGGAAAACGAAAGCGGCAAGGTGGAAGAAATCCGCCGGGAATTTGCCTCGAAAACGTCCAACCTCCCTGTCAGGACTTTTTTTCAAATCGGAAACAACCCTATCTTTCCTGTCATAGAGGGTACCTTCATGAACGAATACCTTTCTTTTCTGGGTCTGGAGAACATCGTGAAAGAATACAAGGGCGGCGGTATCTCGCCCGAATACGTATTGGCCGGAAATCCTGAGTTGATGCTGATAAGCCGTATGTCGGGCATGGGAGAGGAGGCAGCCGCCTTTTGGAACAAATTTCCCCAGATCCAGGCGGTGGCCCGACAGCGCGTCCTTCTGGTGGATGATACCCGCGCCTGCTGTCCCACACCGGTCTTCTTTCGGGAAACCTTGCAGTTCATCGCCGACTACCTAAAAAGTATCCGATGAGCGAATTTTCCCGAAAAACCGCCCTCTGGATCTTAACTTTCCTACTCGCTTTGCTGTTGGGCGTGCTGGCATCCCTCTCATGGGGCGAAATGTTCATCTCCCCCCTTTCCTGGCTCTCCCTTCCCGAAGGCGGCATGGAGACAGCCATCCTCGTAGGATTGCGTCTGCCGCGCACACTTTCGGCAGTATGCATCGGCGGCATGCTGTCGCTTTCGGGCTGCCTGTTGCAGGGTTTATTCAAGAATCCGTTGGTGGAGCCCTATACACTGGGGCTTTCAGGAGGGGCATCCCTGGGGGTGGCCGCCGCCTTTGCCTGCGGGATGGGATTAACGGCAGGCACGGGGATTTTCGCCCTGACGGGTGCGGCGGCGGTGAGCCTGTTGCTGCTGCTCTATTTCCGCGTATGCCGTTCGGTAGAAAACCTGCTTTTGGCCGGCATCATGACCGGGATTCTCTGCTCGGCCGCCACCACGCTCATCATGAGCCTCTCCTCGCCCGAAGACCTTACCCGCATCCTCTACTGGACCATGGGGTCTTTGGCCGGTTGCAGCCTGCAAGGCGCCTATCTTTTAAGCGGCTTTGCCGGCGGCGGGCTGGTGTTGGCCGTTCTGCTTTCCCAACGCATCAATATATTGGGGCTGGGACACGAAACGGCACGCAGCATGGGCGTCAACACCTCCCTGCTGATTCCGGTCCTGTTGTTGCTGACTGCACTGCTCACAGCCATCAGCGTTTCACTGGCGGGCATCGTGGGATTTGTGGGACTGGTTGTCCCCCATATCCTACGCCGGCTTGCAGGCAACGACTACCGCCGCCTCGTTCCCCTTTCGTTTCTCGGAGGCGGGCTTTTTCTTTTGCTTTGCGACTTCATCTCCCGCATCCTCCTTTATCCGAGCCAGCTGCCGGTAGGAGTGGTGAGCGGTATCCTCGGGGGAGGATTGTTCGTATATCTGTTGCTCAAATCCCATTCAGACCCAAGATGACAGACACCCTCTCCGTAGAACATCTCTCGGCTCGTTATCCGGGGGGATTCGCCTTGAAAGACATTTCCTTCTCGGCTTCCCGGCAAACCATCACCGGTATCCTCGGCCCAAACGGTTCGGGCAAGAGCACCCTGCTCCATTCTCTTTGCCGTCTCGTTCCCGCAGAAGGAAAGGTGTGCATGAACGGAAAGGATATATGGAGCATGCGTCCGCAGGAACGCGCCAAAACGATAGCCATCGTACCGCAACATATCGAAAAATCGCCGCTGTCGCTGATGGATTTCGTATTGACGGGCCGCACACCGCACAAAAAATGGTATCAGCTTTCTTACGAGGCAAAAGACAGAACGATTGCGGAGGAATGCCTGCAAACGGTAGGGAAAGACACAGGATTGGAGACCTATGATCTTTACCGGAAAAAGATGAACGAACTCAGCGGTGGCGAACGCCAATTGGCCGCTATCGCGCGGGCCTTATGCCAGCAAGCCGATGTGCTGCTGTTAGACGAGCCCACGGCCAACCTCGATCTCAGCAACCAGATTCATATCCTGAAAACCATCCGGCGCGTTGTGCTGCATAAGAAAATGACCGGTCTGATCGTGCTGCACGACATCAATCTGGCCATCGGTTTCTGCCATCGATTCCTCTGCCTCAACCAAGGCCAGACGGCCATGCAGGGAGACATTCGGGACATTATACAGAAAGAGCGGCTTGAGGCTATCTACCACACGCCGCTCTGTATAGGCACCCACCCGCAGAAAGATACGCCGCTGGTGTTGCCCGCCTTCTGATTCCCATCATACGGGTTCCGAAGTCTCATCGGCCAAGGTGTCGGCAAGATCATTCACATCCGGATTCCCTTGGTTTTCACTTGAGGTGTCGCCTTCCACCTCTTCCATATTGGCTTCTACCGAACCGTAATCTTCCTCAAGCGCCGACATATCCACGTTCACATCCACTTTAATCAGATAATCGGCTTCCTTGGTGTATAAACCTACCGCGTAAAAACATTCTCCGCTCGGTTTGGGATAGCGCATAACCGCATCGGCATAACCCTCAGGATAACGGGCATCGAAAAGAACCTTTATTTCAGGCGTCATTTTATCGTAACTGATAATCCGACAGAGTTTTTTACCAGCAGATGCCGTTGCGGAAGAAACAGGTTTGACCGGTTTGGCGGCCGGCTGGGCAATCGGTTTGTCCACCTGTTTGCTTGCCTTCGGTGCCGGTTTGGCAGCCGGCTGGGCTTTCTTCACCGCTGCCTTGGATACCGGTTTGGCGACCGGCCCGGCTTTCTTCGCCACTGCCTTGGATGCCGGTTTGGCGACCGGCCCGGCTTTCTTCGCCGCTGCCTTGGATGCCGGTTTGGCGACCGGCCCGGCTTTCTTCGCCACTGCCTTGGATACCGGTTTGGCGACCGGCCCGGCTTTCTTCGCCGCTACCTTGGATGCCGGTTCGGCGACCGGCTGGGCTTTCTTCGCTACAGGCTTGGATGCAGGCTTTGCAACCGGTTTGGCGGCGGTCTTGCTTGCTTTTCCTTGTGCCGCCTTGGGGGCAATCTTTTTCGTTGCCATATCCGTGAATATTTACAAACGTTTTCTTGTTCCCTGTATCCTCCTATGAATCAATCACCACTATCCTTTCAAAACACTGCGGATACAAGCGAACCACCCTGCAAAAAAAAAAAAATTTCATGAGAAAAAATAGGTTTTGTAAAAAAATTGAAGAATGGCTTCAAAAAGCCTTCGGCAAAACGAGGTTTCCCAAAGAACAGTTCGACCTCCGGATCCGGCTGTCCGCCCCCAAAAAAGCGTTTTGGGGGATGAGATGCAAGGCGCGCGGCGCAGACGGCGAGGGAACGTACTTCCGTACGCGACCGAACCGGCCAGACGCGCAACGATGCAGCTCGCCCCCAAAACGCTTTTTTTTATTACTTTTGCAATGGTCGAAAAGACTTTAACCCGGGGTGCCGAAAGGCTGAGATCAGACCCATATAACCTGATGCGGGTAATGCCGCCGTAGGGAATGTTCTTCTGCATTTTGCTTTCCCCTGCCCTTATTCTTTGATTGAAGAAACCATGTTTCGCCTTGCGATTATCACACCGCCCGAAACCCTTCGGGACGAGGAGCATACCCTTACGGCCGTCTGCCGTTTGCAGGGCGTGGAAACGCTGCACCTGCGCAAACCCGACTGGGACTTAGCGCAGACACGGTGCTTTCTGGAAGCCCTGCCGCTTGAGACAAGACAAAAAATCCGGCTGCACGACCATTTTGAACTCCAGAAAACCTGTTCCACGCAAGGGATTCACCTCAACGGCCGCCATCCGGCGGGCGCGGGCGATTGTCCGCAAAGCTGTTCCTGCCACAGCCTGCAGGAGGTAGAACAACGCAAACCGGAATGCGACTATATTTTTCTCAGCCCTATCTTCAACAGCATTTCCAAACAAAGCTACAAGAGCGGATTTTCTGAAAACCAGCTCAGAGAAGCCGCTCAAAACGGCATTATCGATACCCATGTGCTGGCTTTGGGCGGTGTAGAAGCCCGCCATATCCCCTTGCTGAAACAAATCGGATTCGGCGGAGCCGCCATGATTGGCGGTATATGGAAAGAATACATGCAAAACGGCAACTTACGCGCCCTTTGCCGCAACATCGAAAAAACAGTGGACTTATGCCGCGATTAAACGGAAAAACGCTCCCCACCGTGCAGTATATCACGCATGCCTCGGATCATTTCAGCCGGGTGGAATCGGCCCGTCTTGCCCTTGAATGCGGCTTAAGCTGGATACAATACCGTTGCAAGGACACACTGCCCTACCCCCGCCTGCGCGAGGAAGCCTTGGCCGTGCAGACGCTTTGCCGCCGATACAACGCACTTTTCGTAGTTGATGATTTTGTGGAACTGGCCGCCGAGATAGAGGCCGACGGCGTGCATCTGGGAAAAAACGATATGCCCGTGGCGCAGGCACGGAAGAGGCTCGGCGGAAGATTCCTGATAGGAGGCACGGCCAATACCTTGGAAGACATCGAGGATATCCACACCCAAGGCGGCGATTACATCGGTCTGGGCCCTTTCCGATTCACTGCCACCAAAGAAAAACTGAGCCCGATTTTAGGCTTGGAAGGGTATCGGAGAATAATGGAAGGCATGGTTCAAAAAAGCCTGGCCCTGCCCGTTTTCGCCATCGGCGGCATCCGTCCCGAAGACGCCGCGGCCTTGAAAAGCTGCGGCCTCTACGGCATCGCCCTCAGTTCGGCCTTATCGGGTTCTTCCCGTCCCGCGGAAGACGCCCAAGTGTTTTTGCAAACTTTCAAATCCGAATAAAAACCGACACGATATGAAGAATCTGGTTATCGCCGGCAAGGAATTTTCCTCCCGGCTCATCATGGGAACGGGCAAATACTGCTCCAACCAAATGATGGAAGACGCCATCAAAGCCTCAGGCGCGCAAATGGTAACGGCCGCGCTCAAACGCATCGATACCGGCAACGAGCAAGACGACATGATGGCCCACATCAAAAACTGCAAGGTTACCTTCTTACCCAACACATCCGGCGCGCGTACGGCAGAAGAAGCGATTCTGGCCGCCCAATTGGCCAAGGAAGCCTTGGGGACAAACTGGGTGAAGCTTGAAATTCATCCCGACCCTAAATATCTGCTGCCCGATCCTGTGGAAACCCTTAAGGCCGCCCGGGAACTGGTGAAACAGGGATTTGTGGTGATGCCTTACATCCAGGCCGACCCCGTGCTGTGCAAACTGCTGGAAGAAGCCGGCGTTGCCACGGTGATGCCTCTTGCGGCCCCTATCGGCAGCAACCTCGGCATCCGCAACCGAGACATGCTCGAAATCATCATCCGTCAAAGCTCGGTTCCGGTGATCATCGATGCCGGCATCGGCCTTCCCTCTCATGCCGCCCAAGCCATGGAAATGGGTGCGGATGCGGTTATGCTCAACACCGCCACCGCCATCGCGGGCAATCCCGTACAAATGGCCCAAGCCTTCAGACTGGCGGTGGAAGCGGGCCGTATGGCCTTTGAAGCCGAACCGGCCCAGCCCATCTTCAGTGCACAGGCAACTAGCCCGCTCACTTCGTTTTTAGGATAATTTTCACACTTCAAGAAAGAATATCTGATCATGAAAAACATTATCACCCGCCGTCCTTTTCCCGGTTCGGAAAAGGTGTATATGCCGGGAAAACTTTTCCCCATCCAGGTTCCCATGCGCAAAATCAACTTGGTCGATACCGTGCGCTTTGAAAAAGGGCAACGCGTGCAGACGCCCAATGCGCCCGTTTATGTATATGACACCAGCGGAGCCTATACCGATCCCGGATGTGAAATCAACCTGCAGAACGGATTGCCCGACCTCCGCTCGGCCTGGATCGAACGCAGGGGCGATGCCGAACGTCTGCCCAGAATGACCTCGGAATACGGTAATATGCGCTTGGCCGACACCTCGCTCGAGGCCATCCGCTTTTCCCATATCCGCAAACCCTACCGTGCCAAGGAAGGCAAACAGCTGAGCCAGATGTACTATGCCAGACAAGGCATCATCACCGAAGAGATGGAATATGTGGCCATTCGCGAAAACCAAAATGCCGAAGCCTCCGGCATTCCCTCGCATATCACACCCGAATTCGTACGCGATGAAATCGCCGCCGGCAGAGCCATCATTCCGGCCAACATCAACCATCTGGAATGCGAACCGATGATTATCGGCCGCAACTTCCTTACCAAAATCAATACCAACATCGGCAATTCGGCCACTTCCTCCGGCATAGAGGAAGAGGTGGAGAAAGCCGTATGGAGCTGCCGCTGGGGCGGCGACACGCTGATGGATCTCTCCACGGGCGCCAACATCCACGAAACCCGCGAATGGATTATCCGCAACTGCCCCGTTCCGGTGGGTACGGTACCCATCTACCAAGCCCTTGAAAAAGTAAACGGCAAAGCCGAAGCCCTTACATGGGAGCTTTTCCGCGACACGCTTATCGAACAATGCGAACAAGGCGTGGATTACTTCACCATTCACGCCGGCCTCCTGCTGGAACATATTCCCTATGCAAAAAAACGCCTTACGGGCATCGTGAGCCGTGGCGGTTCGATCATGGCCCAATGGTGCCAATATCACCAAAAGGAAAACTTCCTTTACACGCACTTCGATGAAATCTGCCAATTGGTGGCCCGATACGACACAGCCCTGTCTTTAGGCGACGGCCTGCGCCCCGGATCCATCCACGATGCCAACGACAAGGCCCAGTTCGGCGAACTGGAGACCATCGGCAAGCTGGCGCAGAAAGCCTGGGAACACAATGTGCAGGTGCTGATCGAAGGCCCGGGGCATGTACCCATGCACAAGATTAAGGAAAACATGGACAAGCAGTTGAAAGACTGCAAGGAAGCGCCGTTCTACACCCTCGGCCCCTTGGTAACCGACATCGCTCCCGGCTACGACCATATCACCTCCGCCATCGGCGCCTCGCTTATCGGCTGGTACGGTACGGCTATGCTGTGCTACGTTACTCCCAAGGAACACCTTGGACTACCCGAGAAAGAAGATGTGCGGGTGGGTATCATCACCTACAAGATCGCCGCCCATGCCGCCGATTTAGCCAAATGCCATCCCGGCGCGGAAATCCGCGACAACGCCATGAGCAAGGCCCGTTACGAGTTCCGCTGGAAAGACCAATTCAACCTTGCGCTCGACCCCGACCGCGCCGCCGAATACTTCCACACCCGGGAAGGCGCCAATGAAGACGGTTCTCGTTTCTGCACCATGTGCGGCCCCAATTTCTGCGCCATGCGCATCAGTCAGGATCTGGGCAAAAGCCATTGCATGGACGAATACGAGATAAAAAAATAAGCCATCATGTTATTTTCAGATGTTTTAAGCAACTACAGCTGGGAGGAGACGGGCAAAGGCATCTATGCCAAGACCGCCCGCGATGTGGAAAAAGCCCTCGCCAAGGCGCAGATGCCCGGCAGGGAAATAGATCTGGAAGATTTCAAGGCGCTCGTCAGCCCGGCCGCAGCCGCTCCGGCTTACCTGGAAGCCATGGCCGGATTAAGCCGTGCGGCCACGCAGAAAAAGTTCGGCAGAACCATACAGTTCTACATTCCGCTCTACCTCAGCAATGCCTGCTCCAACCACTGCATCTACTGCGGCTTCAACCACAATAACAAGTTTAACCGCGTTACGCTGAACGACCGGCAGATTCTGGAAGAATGCGCCGTACTCAAGAAAATGGGCTACGAACATATCCTCCTGCTTACCGGCGAATCCCCCAAAGAGGCCGGCATCGATTATCTGGAACACGCCATGCAGTTGGTGGCCCCCCACTTTGCCCAGATTTCGCTTGAAGTGCAGCCCATGGACACGCATGAGTACGAACGCCTGCGAAAAAGTGGCCTGCACGCGGTGTATGTGTATCAGGAAACCTACAACCGCGAACGCTACGGCTTTTACCATCCGGCCGGCATGAAGCGCAACTATGCGTGGCGGCTCAACACCCAAGACCGATTGGGATTGGCCAACGTGAACAAAATCGGACTGGGTGCGCTGCTGGGATTGGAAGACTGGCGTATCGAGGCCTTTTGTATGGCCCTTCACCTCAAGCACCTGCAAAAAACCTATTGGCGTTCCAAATACTGCGTGGCCTTTCCGCGCATGCGGCCGCACGAAGGAGAGGGATTCCAGCCGCAGCATGTGGTCTCGGACAGAGAGTTCGCCCAGATGATATGGGCATTCCGTATTCTGGACGATGATGTAGAGATGTCGCTCACCACACGGGAAAGCGAAGATTTCCGCAACCACATGATCTCGCTCGGCATCACATCCATCAGCGCCGGCTCGCAAACCGATCCCGGCGGCTATGCCCATCCCAACAAGGAAACCGCCCAGTTTGAAGTGAACGACAGCCGATCGCCCGAAGCGATGAAAAAGGCCATTGCCGACCAAGGCTATGAAGTGGTATGGAAAGACTGGGACAAGGTGTACGACTGCCCTAAAGCGTAAGCCATGAACGGGAACGACTTTGAAGAACGCTACGCCCGGCAGTTGGTGCTGCCGGATTTCGGAAAAGAGAAGCAACAACGTCTGGGCAAGGCTTCGGCCTTATTGGTGGGCGTGGGCGGACTGGGATCCGGCATCGCCCCCTTGCTCTGCGCCGCCGGCATCGGAAGACTGGTGATGGTGGATGCCGACCATGTGTCGGTAAGCAATCTCCAGCGGCAGATTCTTTACCGCACGCCCCAAAAAGGTCTTTCCAAGATACAATGCGCGACAGAAAGCCTGCGGCAACTTAATCCAAATACGGAAATAGTGGGGATTGGGGATTTCTTTTCCGAGAAAAACGCGCTGCATCTGGCCCAAGGTTGCGATATCATCGTGGACGGATGCGACAACGCACCGGCCCGCTACCTGATGAACGACCTTGCCGTGGGGCTGAGACTGCCTTTCGTTTACGGAAGCGTATGCGAATTTTCCGGACAGGTTTCGGTATTCAACCTTACCTCCAACGACTGCACCTATCGATGCCTCTTTCCCCAAGCGCCCCAAAACGCTGGCGTCAAAGGCGTGATGGGCCCCCTGCCATCGCTTATCGCATCCATCGAGGCCAACGAGTGCATCAAAGTGCTTACCGGTTACGGACAACCGCTCTCCAACCGGCTTTTCTGCTGCAATCTCACCGATACCACAACGGCCTGTTTTGCATTGCAACCAACACAGACAGGCCGTCAGGCATCGCTTGAGAGCTTCAAGCGGCTTTCTCTCAAATAGAATCTTCTACATCAAGCCGGAGAGTATTTCATCGATATGGATTCCCTCGGCCTCGGCTTTGTAGTTCTTCACCACCCGATGCCGCAAGGTAGCCAAAGCCACGGCTTTCACGTCTTCCTTGTCGGGACTGAGTTTGCCATGCAGGGCCGCATGGCACTTTGCCCCGATGATCAAATACTGGGATGCCCTCGGACCTGCCCCCCAGGAAATGTATCGGCGCGTGATCTCGGGCGCATTTCCGGAGCCCGGACGAGTGGAAGCCACCAACCGCACCGCATACTCGTAAAGCGAATCCGGCACGGGGATCATCCTGATAAGATGCTGGAAACCCGCAATCTCGGCTTCCGTCATCAAAGCAGACAGCTTCACCTCCCTATCTAAGGTGGTGGCCTTTACAATATCTATCTCTTCTTCCAGACGGGGATAATCCAAACTTACCTGAAACATAAAACGGTCTAACTGCGCTTCAGGCAAGGGATACGTACCTTCCTGCTCGATCGGATTCTGGGTGGCGAGTACAAAAAACGGCTCGGGCAAACGATAGGTGGTTCCGCCCACGGTAACGCTTTTTTCCTGCATGGCTTCCAGCAAGGCCGCCTGCGTTTTGGGCGGCGTACGGTTTATCTCGTCGGCCAACACCATATTGGCAAACACAGGTCCCTTCAGAAATTTGTAGTTCCGGTCATGATCCAATATTTCGGAACCGGTAATGTCGGAAGGCATCAGGTCGGGTGTAAACTGGATACGGGAAAAACTCAAATCCATCACCTGCGCCAAAGTTTGCACCAAAAGGGTCTTCGCCAGCCCCGGCACCCCCACCAGAAGCGCATGACCGCGGCTGAAAATCGAAACCAGAATGGATTCCACCACCTCATCCTGCCCCACTATCCGTTTGGCTATTTCAGCGCGAACCGCCTTATATCGCTCCGACAACAGATGCAAGGCTTCCACCTCGTTCTGGCAACCGGCTACAAATTTTTCCATCGGTAGTTGAATTTGCAATTCCTGTATCTGTCCATTATCCGCACATAAGTGCCCGCGATCTTGTTCGTCATCCAATTCCGCATGGCATCCGACTTGGCTTTTTCCAAGGCCATGTCGTAAATCATATCGTAGTCCTCGCGCATATCAGCCCGATGCGGCGGCGTGCGGCGCTTTACATAAAACAGACGATAGGCCGGCTGGTTCTCCTGTGTCTGATAGAGCTGGGCATTGGTGTTTTCGCCCTCCTGCAGATTCTGAATCGAAAGATATACCATCGGTTCCAATTCTTCCACGCTATAATTGGGCTTATGCGTCATGGGACTGAGATACACCCCGTCGCCCTGTGCCCCGGCATCATCCGAAAAAAGCCCCACGGCCTCCTTTATCGTGAGCTCTCCGTTCCTTATCTTGCCCGCCACTGAATCCAACTCCCGCTGCGCCCGTATCAAATCCGCATCCGAAGCCTCGGGTCGAATCAGTATATGGCGAACCCGAACCATTTCACCCTTTCGATCCAGCACTTCCATGATATGGAAACCGAACTGACTCTCAAATACGGGAGAGAGGGACCCCACCGGCAAACTGAAAGCCATCGATTCAAACTCGCTCGTCCAATCGCCTCTGCCGCCGTACCCCAGGTCGCCACCTCTTCTGGCCGAACCGGGATCTTGCGAATACAAAGCCGCCAAAGACTTGAACTGTTCGCCCTTTTCTATCCGCTGCCGTATCTCTTCCAACCGTTGCCGGGCCATATCCCGTTCACCGATACTGATCACGGGCTTTTTGGTAATATACAGCAACTCGAACCGAAGCGGAACGAGCGGGATACTGTCGCGATGCAAGGCATTGTAAAACCGCTTCACTTCGCTGGGCGTTACCTTCACGTCTTCGGTTATCTTGGCCTCCATCCGCATGGCGATGATATTGGAACGTATCATTTCCCGATACTCTTCCTTTATCTGAAGGATGGTCTTGCCATAAAATTCTTCCAATTTCTCACGCGAACCGATTTGATCCACAAAGTATTTCACACGGGCTTCCAACTCCTGCTCCACCTCGGCCTCCCCCACCTGGATACTGTCTTCTTCGGCCTGCAATTCGTACAAAGCCGAAATCATCAACGACTCCAATGCCTCGCAACGCGCATTCCCGCCTATCGGCATACCGCTTGCCCGCATGTTTTCGAGGGCGCGTTCCACTTCGGAAAGCTTCACCATCTTGTTGCCCACCACAGCGGCCACTTCATCCACCGCCAGACCTAATCCCACCTGCGGATTTTCCGGAACGGGGGCAACCTCTTCCGAGGCTCCCTCCATAGGCAACGGACGATTCTGCACCTGTTCGTTCCAAAAGGAAGAATCCACCATAGGGGCGACCCTGGATTCCTGTTTCTTGCGATTCCCGCGCTTCCCTGTCGTTTGCCGCAGACTGTCTGCCTGCACGGCATACGCCTCTTCGGCTCCGACTTCCGCCCCAAGCAGACAGCCGAAGCCCAAAAGAAAAAGCCAGCGGAAAATAATTTTTTTCCTCATGCTAATAATACTCTATCAGACCCGTACTGCGGGCCTCTTCCATCAAATCCCTTTCCATGTCTTCTATCAGCGCTTTTTTACGCTGGGTCAGTATAATGGTTCGGATCCTTTCCTTTTCAAAAGAAATGGGAGAGACCATATCCCGAACCTTGAAATCCTCGATAGACACAAAATACAAGTAATCTCCGGCATCCACCTCTATTTTCCGGTTATTCTTCAGAAAGACTTCCTGATTGTAGGCATGGATGGGCACCTCACGAAGCAGATCGTTGAAAAATATCCAACGGTCGGCATCCAGAAAATAATTCTCGGCCCCTCTGCGGCACAACTCCGACAATGTCATCAGATTGCTTTCGTCAAAAGGCGTGGCGAACAACCCCCGCCTTATGTCGGCCAAGTCGCCGAACGACTTGGCCACCTTGGCAAAACGTACCCTTACGATATTGCTCTTCAGGAGAAATTGCGACTGGTTTTCCTTGTAATAGTCTTCTATCTCCTTGTCGGACACAATCGTATCCAACAATTGCCGCGTAATCTTGTTCTCAAAAAGAAACACCAGAAGCGTTTCCCTGTAACGGGCTATCTGTTCCTCTATTTCCGCTTCGGCTTCATCGTCTAGATTCTGTATCGCCTTGCGCAACAGCACCTGCTGCTCCACCCATGCCTCCATTTTCTTCTCGGCCATGTCCGCACTATCGTTGGGCAACATGCCGAAAGGCATCATCTTACCCAAATCGCGCCTGGTCAGATAGGCATCCCCCACCCGTACCACGGCCCGAGCCGGCACACCCCTGTTTTGCCTCATGCACGAAACGGCACAAGGCAAAACAAGGCACAGCAAGCCGACCATCAATCTACTTTCGCGGCACAAGGCTTTCAAAAACATCTTGATTTACCGTTATCTTATAAGTGTTGCGCAGTTCCTTAATCCACTGGTTCTCCAGATATCCTTGATAATCTGAAATCACCGTACCCCGCACTTCCTCCAAGGTTGCCTGAACGGGAGGAAGCACATCGTAAATGATGGCGAAAGCCTTGCGCAGGGTTCCCGAAAGGATGTTTTTGGTCAAACCCTTCTCCCAGGGCACATTGTCCATAAAAACATTCTTCCCTCTTTCAAAAGAGCCGGAATCCACCTGAACCTTGCCTTTGCCGAACTGCTTGTCGGCCATGGCGCGCATCTTCTCCACCGACCACTGCCCCTTGTAGGCCTTTTCCATAAACTTGCCCACCTGCTTGGTGTCCAAGTCGCTCACGTCGTACGAAACCACCGCGGCCGCCACCTGTGCGGGAAACACATATTTTTGTTTGTGGGTCTCATAGTAATCCTGCAAACCAAGCGTATCGGAAACCGCCCTTCCCCACACCTTGCGGTTGTTGATATCGAACAGATAGATGCCGTCGCGGTATTCTTTCATCATGGCGGCAAATTCAGGATACTTCCGATCCAGTATCGAAAGTTCATGCCGCAAGGCTTGCGCCCCCAAGATGTTGTCCACCATTTCATTCAACCACAAATCCACATTCACCACCACATCACGCTTGGTGATCTTGCGGGCCAAATCGAAAAACGTCCATACCGACACCTTGTCTCCCTCATACACCAGAAGTGTTTTTGAAAACAGCCTGGGATTTTCCATCGAATCTCTGGGCAATAAATTTCCCTGCACCGTATCGGGAAGCGATTTACGGATTTCGGCCAGCACTTTCTTGTCCAATTTCCAGTTGGCCTTGGCCAGAAGCTTTTTCTGATAAGCCTTAACCGGCATAGGGCCGCGTTCGTTGTCGTGCTCAACGCTATATACAATGGAATTGCGCATGTTTTCATACGTATCGATACCCGATTTTTCCACCAGTTTCACGATCTGCCAACCGAAACGGGTGCGGAACGGTTTGGAGTACGCCCCTTCCGGCAGGCTGTAAAGCTGCACGATCAACTCGGGAACCATACGGTTGGAGGTAAACGTACCGATATCTCCCCCTTTGGAGGCCGTAAATTTGTCATCGGAATACAATCTGGCCAGTTCGGCGAAGTCCTCTCCCCGTTGCAGGCGTTCGTAAAGACTGTCTATTTTCTTACGCGCATTATCGGATGTATCGCCCGGCTGCACGGCAATCATGATATGGGAAGCCCTTACTTTTCCCAATGCGGGACGTTTGTCAAGCATCTGGATGAGATGATAGCCGTAGCGGGTTCTGACCGGCATCGAAACTTCACCTACCTGCAGATTGAACAAAGCCTTTTCAAAAGGATACACCATGCTCAGACCCGTTATGTAACCCAACTCTCCTTCACGGCCGGTCTTGATGGGAAGCCCCTTGCCGTTGGGATTACGGTAATCCGACGAATACTGGATCACCATATCGCAAAAATCCGCACCGGCCAGTATCTTCTTACGGATTTCCATACACTTCCTGTAGGCGGCCAATGTATCGGCCGGAAATGGATATTTGCTCACGGGAATCAGAATGTGCCGGGTAAACACATCATACTGCATGTGATCATAAGCCTCGCGCAACAGGGCTTCCTCCACTTCCTGATCGGTCAGATACGGCTTGGCGAACTGCGTCCGATAGTTCGCCAGTTCCTGCTGCAGGAGCTGTACCGTGTCGTACCCCGCGTCTTTGGCCGCTTCCACCTTGAGACGGAAATTGATGTACAGCTGCAGATAATTTTCCAGATCGGCTCTGTCTGCATCCACATGTCTTCCGGGTACGGCATTCTGCGTATAGGTTTTATAAAAGTCAGCCCTGGTCGTGGTATCGGAACCCACAATCAGCAACACGGAATTGTCACCTATCGGCTGTTGGGCCTGGAGCCCATACAGACCGGCAAACGATAACAAGATCAAGAAAAAATTCCTTTTCATCTGGTTTATTATTTTTTATTGATTCCTTTTTCAATCCGTCTATCTCGGCGAATAATTGGGGGCCTCCTGCGTGATGGTGATATCATGCGGATGCCCTTCGTTTACCGAAGCAGGCGTAATCTTGATAAATTTCGCTTTTTGCAAAGCCTTGATGTCTTTGGAACCCGTATAACCCATACCGGCACGCAAACCGCCCACCAGCTGATGCAATACTTCGGCCAAGGTTCCTTTGTAGGGAACCCGCCCTACGATGCCTTCCGGCACCAGTTTCTTGATATCGGCCTCCATATCCTGAAAATAACGGTCTTTGGAACCGTCCTGCATGGCCTCCAGCGACCCCATACCCCGATAAGTCTTGAACTTCCGGCCCTCATAGATAATCGTGGCACCCGGCGACTCTTCGGTTCCGGCAAAAAGCGAACCGGCCATCACGCAAGACGCTCCGCCTGCCAGCGCCTTCACTATGTCGCCCGAATAGCGGATACCGCCATCGGCAATCAAAGGGATCCTGTATTTTTTCAAAGCCTGGGCCACATTATGCACCGCGCTCAACTGAGGCACGCCGATGCCGGCCACAATGCGGGTGGTACAGATCGAACCCGGCCCTATACCCACCTTCACAGCATCCGCACCTGCTTCGGCTAAAGCCACAGCCGCCTCGGCCGTAGCGATATTGCCCACCACCAGATCCACCTTGTCTCCAAATTTCTTCTTGAATTGCATCGCAGCGCGCAAGACCCCTGCCGAATGTCCGTGTGCGGTATCGATCACTATGGCGTCCACCCCCGCTTCCACCAACGCCGCCGCCCGCTCCATCATATTGGCGGTGATGCCGATACCGGCCGCCACGCGCAAACGCCCCGAAGCGTCTTTGCACGCCATCGGTTTCGACTTCACGTTCATAATGTCGCGGTATGTGATCAATCCTACCAACTTGCCGTTCCTATCCACCACGGGCAGTTTCTCGATCCGGTGTTTCTGCAGTATCTCGGCCGCTTTGTCGAAAGAGATCTTCCCCGTTGCCGTAATCACATCCCGGGTCATCACGTCGGTAATCTTGCGCTTGTAGTTTTTTTCAAACCGCAAGTCGCGGTTGGTAACGATACCCAACAGTTTGCCGGCTGCATCGGTTACGGGAACGCCCCCCACCCGATAGCGCTTCATCAAATCCAAGGCATCCTGCACCAAGGCCGTGTGCGGCAAGGTGATGGGGTCGGTGATCATGCCGTTTTCGGCACGCTTCACCTTTCTTACTTCTTCGGCCTGCGCCTCAATACTCATGTTTTTGTGCAATACGCCGATACCGCCCTCCTGAGCGATGGCGATAGCCAGCGAAGCGTTTGTAACCGTATCCATGGCCGCGGACACAAAAGGAATGTTGAGCTTGATATGCCGTGAAAACCAAGAGGTGATATCCACTTCCCGTGGCAAAACCTCCGAATAGGCTGGCATCAGCAACACATCATCATAAGTCAGACACTCTTCCACAATGAACTTACCGGCAGAATCCCTCATAACGTATTTGTTTTCAATTTACTAAAAATCCCTCCACCCAAACACCGAAAATGCCTCGGGACAGAAAGACAAAGATACGAAAAGCCGAGCGCAGAAGCAAACCCGGTTTGGTTCTGCCGAGGCTCGAGTATCTTCAACGCCAGTTCAAGATACGAAAAGCCGAGCGCAGAAGCAAACCCGGTTTGATTCTGCGCCAGGCTCGAGTATCTTCAGCCGTTCATTTCCATCTGCGCCCTTGATTTGCTGCGTGTAACCAGAAACACACCGGAAAAAACCAGCAGCGTGGAGATGGCCTTGAGCCAGCCAAAACCGTCCTGCCCCAGAATCAAAGCCAGACAAGCCGCCGTAACAGGCTGTACATAGTTATACACGCTCAACACCGTGGGACGGATGCGCTTTTGCGCCACCGGAATCAAAAGATAGGTAAAACAGGTGGCGCCCAACACCGTATAACCGAGGAAAAGATAGATTTTCAACGGCATATCGGCATAATTCACCGCCGCCGCATACCGGAAAAGAAAGGGCGCGGAAAGGATACATGAAAAAAGAAACATCCACCGCATCACCGTTACCGGCCTGTAACGGGCCACCAGATTGCGGAACGCGGTAAGGTAAACGGCATACGAAAGCCCGCTTATCAAACAGAGGACGATCCCGAACAGACTGTTCCTGCCGGCCTCCGCAACCACCTCGCCCGTCCAATATTTACCGGCTATCATAATCACCGCGCCGCTCAGCCCGAGGAACACGCCTCCCGCCTTCATCCACGAAATAGGCTCCTTCAGAAAAAACGCCGACAGCAACATGGTCAGAATCGGTGTAAAAGTTACCACGATGGCCGTTTCTACAGGAGAGGCATATTCCAGTCCCATCACAAACAGCATCTGGTTGAAGAGAACCCCAAAAATCGCCGCCAAAGCCAAACCGCCCAGATCGCGCAACGGCACTTTCTCCCATTTCACAAACAAGGAAAGCAGCCAAAAGAAAATCACCGCGCCTGTAGTCCGGAAAAACGCCATGCCGAATGCCGAAACATAGTCGGGCATCACGATTTTAGACACCGGGATATTGACTCCGAATATGATATTGCTTGCCAAAATGGCAATATGCCCTTTATAAGCGCCCTTGTCCTGATACGGCATGATGAATGGCTTTCAAAAAGGCTGCAAATTTAGACTTTTTACCCGGCCTTCAAAAGCCGGTTCGCCACACCGCGTTTACAGGCGCTCGATAAACGAAACCAGATCGGTATTGGTGGTGTGAAGCCCCAGTTTCTTGCGAAGCCGGAAGCGCGCCTGCTCCACGCTGCCCACCGTCGTATGGGTTAGATTGGCAATCTCCTTCGAACTCAGGTTAAGCTTCAGGTAAGCGCACAGCCGTTTTTCGTTGGGGCTAAGATTGGGAAACTTGTCGCTGAGTGTCTTGAAAAATCCGGTATAGACCCGTTCAAAGCGCAACTCGAACTCATTCCAGGCATTCTCGTTGATAGAAAGAGACAACTTCCGAATCACTTCGTTGATAACCGACTGGTCGTTTTTCTTCAAGCCGTGCCTGGATTGCGAAAGCTGGGCGATACTGTCGGATATAGCCTTGTCTTTCTGCTGTATCCGCATGGCCTTGGAGGTGATTTCCCGATTACGCTGCTCCAACGCCAGCAATGTATTCTGCTGGTTCAGCTTGGCATTGTTGAGTTTGAAACGCTGCCGGGAAAGAATCAACCAAAGCACCGCGGTAAGCAAAACCAGGATCAACACACCGATTCCCCATGCGATATTCCGCTTCTTTCCGGCATCTTTGACCCGGGCCATCTCCTGCTCGTATTGATATTCGATATTGAGGCGGTAAAGCTCGTTCTGCCCGTTCTTTTTATTGAACGAATCGGTCAGCTTGTTCTGCTTCTTGGACCATTCATAAGCCTGTTCGAAATTTCCCTCCTGTTCGTAGATATACGCCAGATGCCCTGCCGTATAGAGTTTTATTTCCAACAAATCCAGATCGGTAGCGATACTGTCCACGGCCCTGAACTTCACGATTGCCGTATCGTATCGGCCCATCGCCAGATAAATGTTCCCGATATAATAGAGCACCTGCGCCATGGAACGGCGGTTGTTGCGGTTACGGGCCGAAGCGAGGGCGGCTTCCCCGTATTCCAACGCCTGCGGATAGTTTTCCATATCGATATGGATACGACACAGATTTTGATAGATAGAAGCTGAATTATAGGGGATGTTGTACCTGGTGATAACCTCAATCTGCCGCTTAAGCAACCGCTCGCCTTCTTCCGGTTTTTGTTGGTACAGATAACAGAATGCCTGATTGTTGTTCAAAATGATGGCTTCCCTTTTATCAACCGTGTCAGCTACGGCAAGCCCCCTCTCGATATAAGACTGAGCCTTTTCAATTTCACCTTGACGTGCATACAGCACGGCCATCGTGTTGTAAAAAGCCGCAATCGGCGCTTTATCGGGAAGATTCTGGTATATCCTGATGGCCGAAGAAAGGTTGCTGTATGCGGCATCGAAAATCTCCATTTCCATATAAGCCGCGCCGAAAAGATACAACGACCTTGCATACAAATATTTATCATCTATCCGTTGGGCAAGTTCCTGCATGTTCCGCGTCAGATCCAACGCAATCTCATAATTGCCCTTGTATCGATTCACATAAGCCAGATACCCCAAGGCCTCCGCCTGATTACGGATATCTTTATGCTCCAAGGCCACGCGGTAGGCTTCATTGGCGAAATACTGACAGGAATCTTCGTTGATGAATTTATAATAATCGGCAAGCTTCAGATACGCCGCCTTGTCTTCCTGCGAGTGCACCCCGCACCAAGCGTTCACGATAAACAAAAAGAGACATCCCCAACAATACTTCATGAGGGCAAAGATACGTTTTCTATTCCAAAAAACGCATCCAGACCCTCTTCAGGCCATTTACACATAGCGCTCTTGAGTACGATATACACAATAAAACAAGAACACAAAAACAACTATAAACAATTTAAAACATGATTAATACCAATATATGATAAGGCAATATAAAGTACGTTTACGACACATGATAAAGTTTTATCAATAGCCTTTTTCAGGCACATATAAAAAATTAATACGAATTTGGGTCGGAATCCAGAAAGGACACCGTTTCTACAAAACCATGTCTGCCAAAACTGGAAAAACAAATGGATAAATTTATTAACAAATTAAAAATCAAAACGATGAAGAAGTTTCTTTTCTCTTTTCTCGCCCTGCTGGCAGGATGTAGCCTCGCATGGGCAGGCGTCAAGGTCAGCGGCACGGTATCCGTAACGGCAGGCGGCTATCCCGGCTACCTCAGTACTACCGACACTGTGGTGCTGAGCAACGAAACATTCCGTACAAAAGCCAACATCGTATCCAATTATTCGCCGGAAACCTACAGCACCACCTATACATATTCTTTCGAAGATATAGAAAACGGTGTCTACACGATACGCTATCAAGCAAATGTATCGGGATTACCGGTATTCTATTCGGCCGAAATCACGGTTGATGGCCAAGATGTGGAACATGACATAACGGCCGAAAACGACCCCGACTACGTTTTTATGGGGATCTGCGGGGCTGAAGCGATCAGCAACTACGGCTATACGTACATGCAGTGCATGAGCGGGGTGGAAATCACCTGCACGCCGAAGGGGCAGGCCGATGAAGCGATCACCGTCATCACCTCCAACAGCGCCATGAACGCCAGCTTTCTCTGCAGAGTTGACGGTACCTACACGATATCCTTGCATAAAACCGGTTACCGGGACACAGCTTTCGATGTGGTGATAGCCGACAACCTGTCTTCCACCAACCCGCCGAGATTCACCTCCATGCAGGCTCCCATGACGGAAGATTTGGGAACAGTGGTAACGCTCAAAGGCAATGTTACGATCGACGGACAGGCGGCAAAAGTATCGAACCTCTATCTGGCCCTCACTTGGGCTGACAAGACCTACACAACGCAGATCGAAAACGGTGCCTATCAGTTCGAGACCCAAATCCCCACCGGCGATGTAACCCTGTATCTATGCTCGAATACCTACAACCCCACTTTCAACCAATCTAAAAACTGGCGGTTTGCCGAAAACAACGATACCAAACTGGCCTATACGCTGACAGGGGAAGAGGACGAAACGGTAGATAAAGACTTCGCCATCGAACGTATGGGCGTAGATCTTACCGGCCGCATCTTCGACGATGGAGAAAGCCCGTTATATGGCGTTTCGGTAACGATGGGCGACAACAGCACCTCTACCGACTATACAGGCGCATACACTTTCAACGGCGTGCAGGAGGGCAGTTACACCCTGCAATTCAGCCAAAACGGCTATGGGCAAGCGAGCCAAGACATCGAAATCGATTTTTCGGAAATCGCCTCGGACAGCACGGTTACCTTAGCCAACGTATATCTGGAAGCCATCGCTTCTGACTACGTATTCTACGGTCAACTTTACTATTACGACAATTCCTCCTACCAAAATGTCTATCTGGAGAATGCCAGCGTAACCATAACCGACAGCGAGGGAGAGAAAATAGACGTGGTTTATACCGACGAAAACGGAAACTGGGAAAAAACGATTAACTGCAAGCCCAACACCCTGTATTATTTCCAGGCCGAACACCCCGATATAGAAACACCCGCCGAAACTTCGGCACGGGCGCAGAGCGAACGCAACAACGTGTATATCTATTGCAAAGCCAAAGGACCTGAACTGTTCGGCATGGAAAATCCCTCGGCGCGGCAGATTGAAGACAGCCTGAAAGTGGAACTGACTTGGGAATGGCCCGAAGCGTTGAAGGAAGGCTATGCCGACGGCAGCTATCAGATCATGCGCATTGTCGTAAACCGCCGCGAACAAAGTGCGTCGAGTCCGATAAGCGCAGGCATGATCTTTCCCGAAAACAGAATCCTTCCCCCCTCCGTTTTCATCGACTCCAGCAGCAACCATGCGCTTGAATACGGCAACACCTACTCTTATTTCTTCGAAATCTACTACTCCACCCCCAGCGGCACGGTTACGGTAAACGACCTTGACAACCTCACTGTAACTATCTTCGAACATCCCGTCACCTTGACCCTCGAGGTGAATGACGAGACGATGGGCCGCGTTACCGGGGCGGGCAGATATGAAATGGGCGCAACGGTTACCATCGAGGCCATCGCCAATACCGGCTATGAATTTCTGGCATGGATGAGCGGCACCGAAACGGTAGCCCAAACAGCCGAATACACCTTCGAATTGACTTCCGACAGCTCCCTTACGGCCGTATTCGAAGAGGTGATACCCGATTTTGTCACCTTGACCCTTACGGTGAACGATGAGACGATGGGTAGCGTTACCGGGGCCGGTGAATACGAAAAAGGAGAAGAAGTTACGGTTACGGCTACCGCCCATACCGGCTATCTGTTTGAATGCTGGAAAGAAGGCAACATCACCGTGTCCACTTCGGCCGAGTTCACTTTCGAACTGACCGCCGACAGAACCCTTACGGCCATATTCATCGATGATCCCGATGCCGCAGATCTGGTTACACTCACGCTCAATGTGAACGACCCTGCCATGGGCAGCGTTACAGGCGCGGGTAAATACGAAAAAGGAGAAGAAGTAACGATCCTGGCCACTGCCAACACCGGCTACGGATTCGTGGCTTGGATGGACGGGACCGACACCGTGGCCAAAACAGCTGAATATACGTTTACGATTGAGAACGATGTTACCTATACCGCCCTTTTTGCCGTAGAATCCGCCAATGAGGTCCGCGAACAGGCCGATTGGAAAGCGTATGCAGAAAACGGCCAGATTGTAATTCTGAGCAACACCGTTTGCCGATACGACGTTTTCAATGCCGCCGGAACCTTGATGAAGCAAGGCAAGGCCAACGGAAACGAATACCGTATAGCGGTTGACAACAGCGGCCTGTACATCATACGCCGCATTTCCGCCACCGGTATTTCGGCAAAGAAAATCATTGTACGCTAACCACTTTTTATGGAAACGGCAACCGGAACTTCCGGCGGCCGTTTCCATTCCTTTTTCACCTTCAACCTAACCTTATTTAAAATCAAAAGTCCTGTCATGAAAGCTGTCGAAAAAATGATTTCCTGTATATTGCTGGCCTGCGGTTTCCCCATTTCCGCATCATCCGCACAAGAAGCCATCCCATGGTGTTTCCCCGACACCATCACCAAGACGTCCACCGCCAATACCGGTGGCATCTACCTTTACACTTTCGATGACAGGGGCAATGCGCTTGTTACCGAATATCTCGATACCGACAGAAACGGAACACAGGTTCCCTCCCAAAAAATAATCTCCACCTACAATAGATTCGACTTGGTGGATACCTCGATAAGCTATACGTGGATAAACGGAGAATACATAGCGATGGCCCGCAAAATCTCTTCCTACGATGCGCGGGGCAACCATATCTTTTTGCTGAACGAAAACAACAACGGTACGGACGGCTGGACCCCTGCAAGCCGATACACCTATACCTACAACGAACACAATTTGAAAACGGGAGCCTTGGTGGAAACCTTCGCCAACGGCAATTCCGGCCAGTGGGTATATTCGGAAAAAGCCGATTACACCTACGATGAAAAAGACAGGGAAACTTCTTACGAACATTACGTCTGGACAGGAACCGAATGGACACACTTCCGCAGCACTTTCAACCAGTATGAAAACGATTTGCTGGTGCAAGAATCCGGCAAGGGAATGGATGCGGAAGGCATTTTCACCGACCTTTGGCAAATCTCTTACACCTACAATACGCAAGGAAAAGCGACCAGATGGCTCTACCTTGTTTACGAGGACGGGGCCTGGATAAACGCCTACCGCCGCGACTTCAGTTATGACGACAAGGGTTACGACACTGCGTACATCAGCTACGAATGGAATCTGTTTCAAACCGAAGAATGGGACGCCACCGTCAGGGAACACTACACCAACCGTGCCGACGGCCAACGAGAAAAAGTGGAACATTATACCACGATAGCGAGCACAACCGACTGGATACTGTCGGTTACGTTGGAATACGAGTATAACGAATCCGGACGCCGTACGGCTTTTACCAGGAGCGATTACAGGGATGACGGCGAAATAATACGTTATGAGTTCACCTTGAATGAAAACAACGACGATATACGGGCGGCCTGTTATGTGAAGAAAGGGGAAGATTGGATACCCACCGACCAATACAATCTGGAAGTGCAATACCATGACGGCACAGAAATCCTCTATGCCAACAGTCCGGCCATGCACGAAATAAAAGTGCATTACAAAAGCGGCGTCAAGACCCCGCTTCCTGATGCAGCCAACGAACGCCGGCAAGAAGCCCCTGCCTTTTCCATCCGTATCTGGCCCAATCCCGCCCGTGAGATTCTGCATGTGGAAGCTGACGAAGACGGCTATTTCGACATAGCCCTGTTTGATATGTCGGGCCGAAAGGTAGAAAGCCGCCGGGCCGTGCAACGGGCCGATTTCAACGTGGAACGCCACCATGGCCTATATGTGCTCAGGGTGGAAAAAAACGGAGTGGTGATATCCCGCAAAGTGATGATACTCTAACTATAGTAATAACAACTAAAATAAAAACATATGAAAATGCGCAATTATCGGATAACGGCATTGCTACTGTTGTTCGGCATCGGTTGCCCTGTTTTTTCCCAGACAGTGCCTTCACCGCAAGACTGTACCCCCGAAGTAACCCAAATCCGCGACAACAAGGTTTCGCTTGTATGGAACAATGTAGAACCCACTTACGGCATTCTCGACGGTTTTGAAGAGCATGAAGATTTCGCCATCAATTCTCCCGGAAAAGTAGGTTGGAGTTACTTGGATATGGACAACGACAACACCTACAACATCGGTGATTATATCTACGAGAATGCAGGACGTCCCATGGCGTTTCAGATATGGGTTCCCTCCAAAACCATTCCGGCCTATCCCTACGAAAAGGCGATGCCCCATACCGGAAACAAGTGCCTGGTGTCGATGGCCACTATCACCGATAAACGGAACGACTGGCTGATCAGCCCCGATCTGTCTTCGTTCGCATTCACAGACAACATAACCCTTTCGTTCTGGGCCCGCTCCATCAGCAGCAGCTACGGTACGGAAACGGTAAAAATAGCTTATTCGCTTACCGACAAGGACCTGTCTTCCTTTACGTTTCTCAACAACGGACTGACCACTGAGATTCCCGCTAGTTCAACCGCTCATCCGGGCATGTATTACTTCTCTTTCTCCATTCCCAAAGAAGCCCGTTATGTAGCCATCAACTGCGTTACGGACGGCGGACAGGCACTGTTCATCGACGACGTGGCCATCGCGACCAACCGGGTGATGCCCAACAAGGCGGCCCCCAACTATCTGACGGGATTCAACGTTTACCGCGACGGGGTGAAAGTAAACACCGCCCTGATTACCGAACATGCCTATACGGACGAAGTGGATGTCTATGGCATGCACGAATACCGGATCGAATCCGTCTTTGAAACGGGTGATCCCGTCAAAGGCAAGGCGCTTGAAGTGGATGTACCCAACATCCACCTCCTGCCGTTTGTCGAAACATTTGAAAGCTATAGCTTTGAAACCAACTTCTGGGAAACCTCGTGTCCGGAAGATTGCCCCAACGATGGTTGTTGGTGGAAACTCGGCTTCCGAGATGAGGGCCTGATAGATGAATCGGCCGAATTCTATCCTTCTGCGCAATTGAAGGATTATTCCGATTATTGCCTTGTGAGCATGGAGTTTGACGCCACCTCGTTAAGTGAGGTGATGCTGTGCTACGATCTGTCGCTGTATGCCTACTCGGGCGGCACAACGCATGAGGTGATGGCCGTGGAGGTGCTTTCAGGAGATGAATGGGTAAAAGTGGCCGAACACAGCAACGATAAAGGAAGTTTCTCCTACACCCGTTTCTATTCGGATATTTCAACCCTTGTTGCCGGCAAAAAATTCAAAATCCGTTTCAATGCCAAGGGCGAGAATGCCTACAGCATCATCTCTTGGTATATCGGCTATGTGCGGCTGTATGAAAAAGCGCAGGCGGACGTATCAGGAACGGTTCTTTGCGGCACAGAACCTGTAGAGGGCGCCACCCTTCTGTTCACCAGCCCCGAGAACGATGTTTATTCCACCCTGACCGCGGCCGACGGAACCTATTCGATTACCGGAATGGATGCTTCCCGATACGCCTTGTCGGCCACATTGACGGGGTACAATCCATATACGGACACCCTGGAGATAGCGAAAGGGAGCGAAACGGTAGATGTGTCCATGACCCGGCCCCGGATCGGGATGGATGCCTCTGCACGGACACATACGCTGGCGGCGGAATCCATGGAAACGGGCAGCATCAGCCTGCAAAACACCGGTAACGGACATGCAAGGATCAGCCTCTGGACCGACTATGCGGACAAGCGTGTTTCGGCCGCGCCTGCGCTGAAACCGATTAAGACTTTCAACACTTCCAATATCCTGCAAGCGGCCATCGGCTTCGACGGAGAGTATTTCTATCTGGCACGCAGCGATGAATACGCCGGTGATGCCTTGATTTATAAATACGACAAGGAAAACAACTTCCTGGGTACGTTCATGCCCAATATCCATGTGCGCCGCTATTTCGGCATGGCCTTTGACGGAGAGAATTTCTATACCGCCAACGGCGACAACATCATCCGTATATTCAATATGAGAGACGGCATACAACTGGGAGAGATCGCCTCCGGAATCGAAGGGATATGCCACATCACCTACGATGAAGCCCAAGACGCTTTCTGGGTAGGTTCTCTCAATACCTTGGCCTTGGTTGACAAAAACGGGCGCACCTTGGTAGAAGAAGTTACCTTCAATTCCGAGGAGGTGCTGTTTTCCGGCGTTGCCTATGACCCCTACTTCAAAGACGGCCCCTGCCTGTGGATCATGGACCGCTCGCGCGGCAACAATCCGTTGAGCGCCTATACCAAGGCGGTTATCCGTCGTATCGACCTTGCCTCCATGCAGCTCAAAGATGACTATGCTTTTCCTTGCGACAAACTGCCCGGATTCCGCTATGGCGGCGATGACATGAACGGTCTGGTATGGGGCGAAGGTCTGTTCGGGTCCTCCCGTTACCGGGAAGGGCATTTCGTGCTGATGGGGGTTATAAACGCCAATCCCGGCCTTGTAGGCATCATCGATATGTATGAGGTAGCCGACTGGCTCCAAATAAAAGACGGATACACTCTCAGCATGGAAGCCGACGGCAACCGTTCCGTATCCTATACGGTAGATGCCTCCGGCATGTTGGAGAATGAAACACATGAGGCCACCGTCATTCTCCGTCTCGATCCTTATTCGGAGCCCTTGCGGTTTGAAGTAACGGCCAATGTGAATGCGAAGGCTCCATACGCCAGGCCGCTTGCACTTACGGCCACGACCGAAAACGATCAGACCGCCCGACTTGCCTGGCAAGCCCCCGATGCCACGCAGACGCCCGGCAGTTACAACATCTACCGCAACGGCGAAAAAATCGCCTCTTCCTCTACGCTTGCCTATACCGACAACAACCTCAAGGCAGGCGAATATACCTATGCCGTTTCTGCTCTTTATGCCGACGGCACCGAATCGGCCTTGAGCCATGAGGCGGAAGTCTCCATCGAGGTAGGGATTGCCTGCTATGCACCTTTCGACCTGGTTGCCTCCAACGTACAGAATAAATCTATCGCTTTGCGCTGGAAAGACCCATCGGAAGTGGGTACCCAAGCAACCACCCTGCGTTGGGACAACGGCAAAAACACCAACGGAATCTCCGGCCCCGGAGATTTTGTAGCCGCGGCTTCCTGGGCACCGCAAGACCTGACACCTTACCGGAATATGCTTTTGCAAGAGGTAAGCTTTGTTCCCAAAACCGCGCTTGCCGCCTACTCCATCCTGATTTATGAAAACGATGCCGAAGTACAGCGCCAAGCGGTGGATGCCAAAGACATAACCGTAGATGAATTCGTTACGGTAAACTTGGAAAAAGCCTACCGGATCGATGCCGGAAAAACACTGAAAGTGGGCGTGGAGGTAAAATACACTACCGCAGACATAGCCTTGGCCATAGGAGTGGACGGAGGTCCCTCCGTTCCCGAAAAAGGCAACTGGATCTACATGCGCGATTATGGTTGGTTCACCATCGCTTCGGTAGGGCTGTCTGACGCCAACTTCAATATCGCCCTGGGCCTGGCCCCCAGAACGGAAAGCGAATCGCCTGCCAACGGATTCAATATCTACCGCGACGGAACCAAAATCAACACCGCTCCGGTAACCGAATGCACCTACAGCGATCCCGTTGCGGAACCGGGTATTTACAGTTATAGCGTAAGCGCTCTTCACGACAACGGGGAATCTTACCCCTGCGAACCGGTACTTGCCCGGATCGTGGATATTTCCGCGCACAATGCACCCGAAGACCTTTCGGCCAACATATCGATGAACCGGCAGGTTTCCTTGCGCTGGAACTATCCCAACACCCGAATGTCTTCCCAATCCAAGGCGGCCGAATACAAGCCATTGGGATACATCGGTCACTTCAACGCGCTTCAACCCAATGAATCGGCGGTTGTTACCGACGGACAATACATCTACACATCCCACCGCAACCGCAACGGCGAGTTCCACAAATACGACATGGCCGGCAATTTCATCGAAACCTTCCAGATAGCCGATGCAGGCGCCGTTACCGACCTTACCTACGACGGCCGGTATTTCTACGCTTGCGGCGCCGGCACCACACTGTATTGCCTCGACTTCGAGACCCGCCGCATCGTAAACCGGATGACCGTTACCGAAACGGCGCGCCACCTCACCTATATCCCCGACTTGGACAACGGCAAGGGCGGTTTTGAACTCGGCGACTGGACCAGTTCGGTGTTCGTGAACATGGACGGCACCTTTATCGGCAACGGATACTCAGGCCTGGACGGTGCTTACGGAGCAGCCTACAACGAGGGCAAACTCTACTATGCGCAACAAGGCGGGGCAGGCTTATGCGAAGTGATGGAACTGGATTACGCCACCCTCTCCCCCACCGGAAACAGTGCGGATTTCAGCGATTCCAAGACGCTGAACCTGGCCGAAGGCACCCGTTCGGGCGGTCTTGACCTCTATATCGCGCCCAACGGTACGGCAACGCTTTTGCTTGTTCTCCAGCAACCCGCACCCGACCTCAACAAGATTGTGTTTGTGGAAGCCGACAGAACGCCTTACGTATCGGGTTTCAACCTATACCGCGACGGAACCAGAATCAATACCGGGGAAATCCTCAATAGAGAATATGCCGATGCGTTGAATACGCCGGGCACTTACAGCTACACGGTTTCAGCCATCTATCTGGACGGTGTGGAAAGTCCCGAAAGCGCCCCCTTGGCCGTTACCATCGTGGCCCCCACCCACTGCGAAGCCCCGGTTGACGTGAATGCCATAGCCCAAAAGCGGGATGTACGCCTGCAATGGACATCTGTCATCGATAGGGAAAACCGCGGCGATGACCTCGAATCCTACAATCACCTTGCTTCCGGAACGGTAGGTAATTGGAAAACCATAGACGGCGACGGCAGAGAAGTATATTTCTCCGATGATTTCGCTTTCCTCGGAATGGGGGACGCCAAGACGTTCTTTATTCTGGATCAGACCCGTATCGATGCCGAAAACGGAACATACGCGTTTTCCGGCAACAAATCCTTTGTGGCGGTAGCCGCCTGGAGTTCGGAAGAGGAAATGGCCGTAAGCAACGACTGGATGATCACCGAAGCCAAAACCTCGGATGGAAAGGCGGCCAAATGGATTTCGTTCATGGCGCGCGGTCTGCAAGCCGGCTATAAGGAAAATTTCTATGTAGCTTACAGCACCATGGGCATGGACACGGCCAATTTCATTCCTTTCACCTCCTTTGCCGAAAGAGTCGATTACCTGTGGACCCGCTACACCTACCTCTTGCCTGAAGATGCAACCTACGTGGCCATCCACTACACCTCTATCGACGGCCGGGCTTTGTTTATCGACGACGTGGCCATGGGGGCGGAAGCCTGTCCGTTTGAAACGAGAAGCGACTACGGTTCCGATGAGGAACTTACCGAAGCCGTGGTTGGCTACTACATTTACCGTAACGGCACACGTTTGAACACTGAACCGATAAACGCATGCAGTTTCTTCGACGGCGGGTTGGCAAACGGCGAATATGCCTACGAAATACAGGCTCTCTACAATACCTCCTGCGAAAGTCAAAAGAGCGCACCGGTAACGGTGAAAGTGGAATACGAAAATCCTTGCAACGCACCTGCCGGACTAACTGCGAAGGCAACGGGAACAAACGTGGAACTTTCGTGGACGGAACCGCTTTACGATGAAAACAAGGAACTTACCTACATAAAGGATATGACGCCTGCCGGGTATGCCGGATTTACCGTGGCTTCCACCTACTATCTGGCACAGAAATGGGATACGGCCGACCTGATGGGCGTTTTCGGCTACCGCATCACGGCTGTGGGCGCCGCCTTTGCCGCCGCACCTTCGGCCCTTTCGTTGCTTATTTACCAAGGAGGAGAGGTGATGTATGAACAAGACATCACCGATGACTGCACGGACATGTTCTCCGTATTCACGCTCGACAAACCCTATCAGATCGACTATTCCAAAGACTTGATGGTGGCTTTCCGCGTTGAAGCCGAAGCGGGCTATCCCAGCCTGATCTATACCGCCGACGTTCCCGACGACGGATACGGCAACCTTTATTCCGACGATGGTAAAGAGTTCTTCTCCGTTTTCGGTTTATGGAACGGAAACTGGTTTATCGTAATGAGCCTTGAACTCGGATTCCCGCAATCGGGCAGCGATCTGGAAGGCTACCGCATTTACCGTGACGGCAGCGCCCTTTCGCAAACCTTGATAAAGGACAACACCTATACCGACACGGAACTTGCCAACGGCACCTACCGGTATCAGGTAGCGGCCGTTTACACAAGTTGCGGTGAAAAAACGGGCAACACGGCCACCGTTACGATAGGTACCGGTAATGAAAAAGAAGAAGCGTTCCTGATTTCCATCTGGCCGAACCCCGCGCACAACACAGTCTGGGTTTCGGGCGAATACGGCAAACTGGAAATTCTGGATATGCACGGCAAGGTTCGTCTTGGCAAAGAAGCCGGTAAAGACGGTAGCCTCGATATCAGCCATCTCGCCGCCGGCGTGTACTTCATACGCATCGAAACAACCGGTGGACAGCAAGTAAGGAAATTGATCGTTTGGTAATTAGGGTAAAACAATAAATAAACCGGCGCGACACACGCCGGTTTATTTCCCCCGCTGCGGAGTTCATCGAACTTCTGCAGCGGGGTTTTTATTTTACGGATGCCGATAATTGACAGAAAGCCATGGCAAGGCTGTAGCGCAAAAGCCAAGCTTTCCCGGATTATTGCCGGGGCGATTAAGCATCGGTTGAAAACCAACGCTGCCTGCCGAGCGTATAAAGAACGGAAAACACAATCTTTCGGGAAACAACAAGCGGCCTCAGAGAAATCCCCGGCCGGCAGACATCTATCGGCGGAGCTTCCCGCCGGCAAAAGCAATCGAGAACGCCAGGGCGGCTATCATGGCAAAAACCCAGCGAAGTCCGATCCATTGCGCCAGATGCCCGATTATCGGAGGTCCTATCACAAAACCGAAAAAGCCGATGGTGGAAACGGCATTGATGGCCCGCCCCACCACCACGCCTTTATGGCGCGACACCACGCCGTAGCAGACAGGCACGATGGAAGAAACGCCCACGCCCACCATAGCCGCGCCGATGGTGGCCGGAATCAAATGATGGGCAAATACGATAAGTATATAGCCATGGGCGGTTAAAAGGCCGTTGATCCGCATCAAGGTAGCCGCGCCGAAACGGTTCACCACCCTATCGGCCAGAAAGCGGCACACGGCCATGGCCAGCATACAGGCTGTGTAACCCATGCGGATCCGGGTTTCATCCACATGCAGAATCTGGTCAAAATACACCGCACTCCAATCGTACATCGCCCCTTCGCAGAACATACCGCCGAAAGCCAGAAAGCCCAACAACAGCACGAAGCTGTCCATTCCCTTGAATATATTGAAAGTAGGTTTGCTATCGGCGGACGCTTCGGAAACGATATCCTGCCTCAAGGTATAGGGATTCAGGAAAATCACCACCAGAAGCCCCATAGCCAACACACAAAGGTAGTGATAGAAAGGTATCACCGAACGGGCGGCCATCAGGGTTCCGAGCAAGCCGGCCACAAAACCGGCCAGACTCCACAGACCATGAAATGTAGCCATAATGCTGCGTCCATAGAGTTTTTCCACCCCCACGGCCTGCGTATTTACCGAAAGGTTGTGCAGATTGGCCAAAAGTCCCAGCAGAAACAACACGAAAGCGAAGACCCATACCGCATAAGGAGGCATCGGGCCTTGCGGTGCGGCCAATAAAGGAACGGCCCCCAGGCAAACGAGCGTAAAGGGATAAAGCAACGCGGCCGCGAGCAAAGAACGGCGGCTAGTGAATCGCTCCACCCAATATCCCGAAAGCGGCACGCCCAGAAGCTGCCCTAAAGGAAAGGCCAGCAACAGGGTGCCCAAAGCACCGTCGCTAAGGGAGAAAACGGCCTTGAAATCGGGAATCCGGGCCGCCCAACTGGCAAAAGTGAATCCCTGAAGAAAAAAGAATGTGCCTATCGCTATTCTGTAACAGCGCTTCGGTATGGTTGAACTACTTTCCTTTGTCATGGTTACGGTGAATCAAATTATCGGAAATACAATTAAAAGAAAGAAGGTAACTTTCAACTGCCTTGGCTCAAGCCAAGTGTGCTTGGATGCTACCGGTAGGTTTCCTTCATTCCATGGAGTGGCCGTCAAGCAGATTCCGAAAACAACGGAAACTGCCCGCATACCGCCCTGCCGGCGGGGCAAAGATACCGGAAATTTCGCTATCTTCGGCCCTCTTTATGATTTTTCAATCATGGGCAACAACAAGGCAAAAGGATATATTCTGGGGGCATTGGCGGCGGCCACTTACGGTATGAATCCGCTTTTTACACTGCCTCTTTATGCGGCAGGTATGGAACCTGATTCGGTACTGTTCTACCGCTATGTGCTGGCGTTGCCTGTGTTGGGCATCCTGCTCAAGGCCCGGGGGCGGAGTTTCTGCCTCCGCAAAGGCGATTTGTTTCCCTTGACCTGCATGGGATTCTTACTGGCGCTCTCTTCGGTGGCGCTATTCTACAGCTACCGTTACATGGACGCCGGCATCGCTTCCACCCTGCTTTTCATCTATCCGGTGCTGGTGGCCGTGGGAATGGCCGTTTTCTTTAAGGAAAAAACAGGGCCTGTCACTGTTTTCAGTATCCTGACAACAATATTCGGCGTGGGATTACTTTGCCGTAACGGAGAGGGTGGCACCTTAAGCCTTACAGGCATCGGATTGGTGATGGCCTCTTCGGTTTCCTACGCAATGTATATCGTGTCTGTCAACCGTATCCGCCGGCTCAAAGAGATGCCCACCATCGTAATGTCGTTCTACATGCTTTCGTGCAGCAGCGTTTTCCTGTTTTTCCTCGTGGGCTGCGGTACCCGTTTGCAGATGGTACCGCACTGGTATCAATGGGGGTATCTGCTTTGCCTGTCGCTGTTGCCCACCGTGGTGTCTTTTTTGGCCACCACGCAGGCCATCCATTACATCGGCCCCACCCCCACGGCCATTCTGGGTGCTTTGGAACCGGTAACAGCCGTATGTTTCGGCGTGCTTCTGTTCCATGAACGCATGACGCCCCGTATCTTTTTAGGTATCGTTTTGATCATATCCGCCGTTACCCTTATCGTTGCCCAATCTTCCCTGGCATCGTACATGGTGCGTTTCCGTAAACTGTTTCCCCGGCTGTCGAAAAAGAAAGCGTAAGAAGCCAGCGGCCTCCTCTCTGCCTCGGATGCCAAGCCACGCGGGCGTAAGCAAAAAAAACGTAAATTTGCGATTTAACTTTGAACCGGCATCAATTTTGCAACAATGACCAAATACACCGAATATACGCAACTCAACCTCTCCCAGATCGGAGAAAGCGTACGGAAATACTGGGAAGAGAACCACTGCTTCGAACAGAGCCTCAAGAACCGCGAGGGGCATCCCGATTTCGTTTTTTATGAAGGACCTCCCTCGGCCAACGGCGTGCCGGGCATCCACCATGTGATGGCGCGTACCATCAAGGATATTTTCTGTCGCTACAAAACCCTGAAAGGCTTCAACGTACAGCGTAAGGCCGGCTGGGACACCCACGGGCTGCCCGTGGAACTGGGCGTGGAAAAGACTCTGGGTATCACCAAAGAAGATATCGGCAAGAAGATAAGCGTGGAAGAATACAACGCCGCCTGCCGCAAAGAGGTGATGAAATACAAGGACCTTTGGGATGAACTCACCCGCAGGATGGGCTATTGGGTGGATCTGGAGCATCCTTATATCACCTTTACCAACAAATACATCGAAAGCGTCTGGTTTCTGCTGAAAGAACTCTATCGGAAAGACCTGCTCTACAAAGGCTATTCGATACAGCCTTTTTCACCCGCGGCGGGAACGGGGCTGAGCACCCACGAACTGAACCAGCCCGGTTGCTACCGCAACGTGAAGGACAACACGCTCACGGCGCAGTTCAAAGTAATCCGCAACAAGGAATCCGAACCTTTCTTTGCCAAGGCCAGGAATCCGCTCTATATCATGGCCTGGACCACCACGCCCTGGACGCTTCCGTCCAATACCGCCCTTTGCGTGGGGCCCGGCATCGACTACGTGGAAGTGAATACCTTCAATCCTTATACAGGGCTGCCCATCACCGTAATTTTGGGCAAAGACCGCCTAAACGCCTATTTTCCCGAAAAGAACGCGGCCTTGGACATGAACGGCTACAAAGAAGGCGACAAGGACATTCCCTTTGAAGTTGTGGCCGAGTTCAAGGGCAAAGACATGGTAGGCATGCGCTACGAACAGCTGATGCCCTACATCCAGCCCACCGACGGAGATGCGTTCCGTGTTATCGGCGGCGACTTCGTCACCACCGAAGACGGTACGGGCATCGTGCATATCGCCCCCTCTTTCGGTGCCGACGACTTCAAGGTAGGCAAGCAAAACGGCATAGGCTCGCTCTGTCTGGTTGACCGTCAGGGCAAATTTGTGGAAGGCATGGGCGAATTTTCGGGACGTTTTGTAAAACCGCAATACGAACCCGGCTACGATCCCAAAACCACGGTACCGGTGGATGTTGATATCATCGTGAAACTCAAGAAAGAGAACCTTGCTTTCCGTGCCGAAAAGCACGAACACTCCTATCCGCACTGCTGGCGTACCGACAAGCCTATCATCTACTATCCGCTCGACTCGTGGTTTATCCGCACCACGGCCTGCAAAGACAAGATGATAGCACTTAACAAGACCATCAACTGGAAGCCCGAAGCCACCGGCAGCGGCCGCTTCGGCAACTGGCTCGAAAACCTGCAGGACTGGAACCTTTCGCGCTCTCGCTATTGGGGTACGCCGCTTCCCATCTGGGTGTCGGAAGACCGCAGCGAACAATGCTGCATCGGTTCGGTATCAGAACTCAAGGCCGAGATAGAAAAGGCCGTAGCGGCCGGCTTCATGGAGAAGAATCCCTTTGAAGCGTACAAAGAGGGCGATATGAGCGAGGCCAACTACGAAAGTTTCGACCTGCACCGTCCCTATGTGGATGAAATCGTGCTGGTGTCGCCGTCGGGCAAAAAGATGTTCCGCGAACCCGACCTTATCGACGTGTGGTTCGACAGCGGTTCCATGCCCTATGCGCAGTTGCACTATCCCTTTGAAAACAAAGAGAAGTTTTCTCACAACTACCCGGCCGACTTTATCGCCGAAGGCGTGGATCAGACCCGCGGCTGGTTCTTTACCCTGCACGCCATCGCCGGCATGGTGTTCGATTCGGTGGCCTATAAGAACGTGGTCTCCAACGGGCTTGTACTTGACAAAAACGGCAACAAGATGTCGAAGCGTCTGGGCAATGCCGTGGATCCTTTCCAAACCATCGAAAAATACGGCCCCGATGCCACGCGTTGGTATATGATCACCAATTCCCAGCCTTGGGACAACCTTAAGTTCGATACCGAGGGGATTGCCGAAGTGCAGCGAAAATTCTTCGGAACGCTCTACAATACATACAGTTTCTTTGCCCTCTATGCCAATATCGACGGTTTCACTTATCGGGAGGCCGATGTGGAATACGCCAAACGGCCCGAAATAGACCGTTGGATCCTCTCCGAACTCAACACCCTTACCGAAAGCGTGGATCAGGCATTCGCCGAATATGAGCCTACCCGTGCCGGACGTCTCATCCAGGCGTTCGTGGATGAAAGGCTCAGCAATTGGTATGTGCGCCTGAGCCGTCGCCGTTTTTGGAAAGGCGGTCAGGGCGAAGACAAGATTTCGGCCTACCAGACGCTTTATTCCTGTTTGCTTACGCTTTCCAAACTTATCGCGCCCATCGCGCCTTTCTTCGCCGAGCGGCTTTACAACGACCTCAACGCCGTAACGGGCAAGGAAGCCTTTACGTCCGTGCATCTGTGCAACTTCCCCTGCCTGCATCCCGAATGGGCCGACAAGGAGCTGGAAGAGAGAATGCAGCTGGCGCAGAAAATCTGCTCGTTGGTGCTTTCTTTGCGAAAGAAGCAGAATCTGAAAGTGCGCCAGCCCTTGCGCAAACTGATGTTGCCCGTATTGGACAACCGTTTCCGCCAAAGGGTGGAATGCGTGCAGGGACTGATTCTTTCGGAAGTGAACGTAAAGGAAATCGACTTCATCACCGATTCCCGTTTCCTGAGCAAGAAAATCAAGCCCGACTTCAAGGCCCTCGGCCCCAAATACGGCAAGCTGATGAAATCCATCGCCGCTTTCGTAACCGGAATGGATGCCGACCAGATTGCCGCGCTTGAGCAAAACGGCCGCTTCTCGGCCATGGTGGAAAATCAGGAGATAACCCTCACCCTCGACGATGTGGATATCTTTACCGAAGATATTCCGGGCTGGGCCGTCACCAACGAAGGCCTTCTTACCGTAGCCCTCGACATCGCCCTTGACGAACAGCTGATAGAAGAAGGCTTGGCCAGAGAACTGGTGAACCGCATCCAAAACCTGCGGAAGGAAAAAGGACTTGACGTTACCGACAAGATCGCCGTAAGTGTGCAACGGCATCCGGCAGTGGCTCCGGCCATCGAACACAATCTCCCGTATATCTGTTCCGAAACCCTTGCCAAGGAACTCACCCTGTGCGATTCCCCCCTCTCCGAGGCCTCTCCTGTAGAACTTACCGATGATATCACGCTGGGCGTACATATTGAAAAAATTTAGCCGAAATGAAACAGAACGAAGAAAAGAACCGTTATTCCGACAAGGAGCTGGAGGAATTCAAGCAGATTATCCTCGACAAACTCGCAAAGGCCAAGGCCGATCTGGACTCATTGCGCGAGGCCTACACCAACAACGGTGAAAACGATATCAACGACACCTCGCCTACTTTCAAAGTGCTGGAAGAGGGTTATCAGGTGCTTTCCAAAGAAGAAAACGCCCGTTTGGCCAGCCGTCAGCAAAAGTTCATCGCTTCTTTGGAAGCGGCCTTGGTGCGTATTGAAAACAAAACCTACGGCATTTGCCGCGAAACAGGCAAACTCATCGACAAGGAACGCCTGCGGGTAGTGCCCCACGCCACCTTGAGCATTGATGCCAAAAAAGAGCAGAAAAAGAACTACAACCCTGCGGTAAGCGAAGAAAACTGAGTTTTCGCACCAGCCTTTATGAAGAGAATTTTTTCCTGGTGCCATGCGCACCTGCCGCTGTTGTTGGTGATGCTTGTTTTAATCGCCGATCAGAGCATCAAGTTCTGGATAAAACTCAACTTCCGTATCGGGGAGGAGATCCGGATATTCGATTGGTTCCGGATTCATTTTCTCGAAAATGAAGGGATGGCTTTCGGCTTCAGTTTCGGCGGCGGCATAGGCAAACTCCTGCTGAGCCTGATTCGTTTGGTAGCCATCGGTTTCCTGATATGGATCATCGCCAGGCTGAACCGCAGACGCAAGCAAGATCGACAGGCACTTCGCCCCTCGGCGATAAAGACGTCCCTTGTGGTGTCGCTTTCGTTGATTTTAGCCGGCGCCATCGGCAATGTGCTGGATTGCGCCTTTTACGGCATGATTTTTTCGGAAAGTTACTTTCAGGTGGCGCAACTGTTTCCCCCTGAAGGCGGCTATGCCTCTTTCTTGCACGGACGGGTGGTGGACATGTTATACTTCCCTCTTATCCAAGGGCATTTCCCCACTTGGTTTCCGATAGCTGGCGGCAAAGAGTTCCTGTTTTTCCGCCCGGTGTTCAACCTTGCCGATACCGCCATCACCGTCGGATTCCTTCTGTTCTTCATTACCCAACGTGATTTCTGGAGCAACACCCCAAAAACGGAGGCCGGTACTTCGGCACAATAAACCGGCCGCCTCGAGGCGGCCCTACCGCTTATGATTTCCATCAACCAACTTTCGGTTTCCTTTACCGGAAAAACGCTTTTCGACAACGTCTCCTTTATCATCAAGGATAAAGACCGCATCGGCCTTACCGGGAAAAACGGGGCCGGAAAATCAACGCTGCTCAAGATTCTGTCGGGCCTGCAGGCTTCCGACAGCGGTTCTATCGTGCTTACCGGCGGCCACGAAGTGGGCTATCTGCCCCAGGAAATGATTCCCGACTCCACGCGCACCATAATGGAAGAAACCCTTACGGCTTTCCACAAGAGCAATGCGCTTGAAAAGGAGATAGAATCCCTTACCCTCCAGCTATCGGAACGCACCGATTACGAATCGGAAGACTACCATAAACTCATCGAACGCCTTGCCGAAGCCAACGAGAGATTTCACCTTATCGGCGGCAGCGACCGCTTGGGGTTGGCCGAAAAAGTGCTGTCGGGGCTTGGTTTCAAACGCAGCGACTTCAGCCGCAGCATCACCGAGTTCAGTTCTGGCTGGCAGATGCGGGTGGAGCTGGCCAAGATACTGCTGAAGAATCCGGAAGTGATGTTGCTCGATGAACCGACCAACCACCTCGACATCGAATCGATCGGCTGGCTGGAAGAGTTTCTGCAAGGGTATCAGGGCGCGGTGGTATTGGTGAGCCATGACCGCAAATTCCTCGACCATGTTACCAACCGCACCATCGAAATCGTGTTGGGCAAGATAGAAGACTACAATGTACCCTATTCCGAATATGTGCTGCAAAGGGAAGAACGCCGCCAGATCCAGCAGTCGGCTTTCGACAACCAGCAAAAGGAAATAGAGAATATAGAACGCTTCATAGAACGCTTCCGATACAAGGCCACCAAAGCCCGTCAGGCGCAGTCGCGGCTCAAGATGCTGGAAAAGATGGAGCGGGTGGAAGTGGATGAAACCGACAAATCAGCCATCTCCTTCCATTTTCCTCCTGCACCGCATTGCGGAAAGATTGTGGTGCGGGCGCAGGATGTGGGCAAGCGTTATGGAGAGAAACAGATTTTCTCTCATTTCGATTTCGTACTGGAAAAAGGCGAGAAAGTGGCGTTGGTAGGCAGGAACGGCGAGGGTAAATCCACTTTTTCCAAGATCACCGTGGGCGAGATTGCCGACCACGAGGGTTCGTTGGAACTGGGCGCGGGCGTAAAGATCGGTTATTTCGCCCAAAACCAGGCGGCTTTACTCAACGGTGAAAAAACGGTATTTGAAACCATCGACGATATCGCCGTGGGCGAGGTACGCACCCGTATCCGCAATATCCTGGGCTGTTTTCTCTTTTCGGGGGAAGATATAGAAAAAAAGGTAAAAGTGCTTTCAGGCGGAGAAAAAGGACGTCTGGCCTTGGCCAAACTCTTGTTGGAACCGGTGAATCTGCTGATTCTGGACGAACCGACCAACCACCTCGACATGCGCTCGAAAGATATCCTCAAGATGGCCTTGCTGCAATACGACGGCAGTTTGATCGTAGTGAGCCACGACCGCGACTTTCTGGAGGGACTCACCACGAAGACCTACGAATTCAGGGACGGAAAGGTGAAACCGCATATCGGCGATGTCTCTTCTTTCCTTGCCGACCGCAAGATGGAACGGCTGCAGGAACTGGAACGTGCCGCAGGCGGGGCAAAAGCGCAAACCGGAAACGCCTCGGCGAACACAAGGGAAACGCCTGCGCCCAAGCCGAACGCAGCGCAGGAAAGGGAACTGAAAAAACAGTTGGACCGGGAAACGCGCAAACTCAGGAATGCGATAACAAAACTCGAAACCGAGATTGCCGAGCTGGAAACCGAACTGGACGAAATGGACAGGATTTTTATTGCCGACGCCACACAATGCACAGTGGAAAACTGCAACAAATACGAAGAAAAGAAACGGATGGCAGCCGCCAAAACCGATGAATGGGCGGCGCTACAGGAAAAACTGGAAGGACTGGAATCATGAAAAACCACGCGCAGCTCAGACAAGAAGTAGAGAAAGCCCTGCAGGGACTGGAAGTTTGGCAAGGCGAACCGCAAGGCCTCTATCAGCCAGCCGTCTATGCCTTGGGACAAGGCGGCAAGCGCATACGGCCGGTATTGGCCCTGATGGCCTGCCAATTGTTCGGCAAAGACTGCGCCCTGGCCTTGATGCCAGCCATAGGGCTGGAGGTCTTTCACAATTTCACCTTGCTGCACGATGATGTGATGGACAAGGCCGCTATTCGCCATGGTCTGCCAACCGTACATATGAAATGGAATGCCAACACGGCCATCCTGTCCGGCGATGCGATGTTTGCCGCCGCGGTATCGCTGACCGCCAAGACCCCTCCCGCCTCTTTACCCGCTGTATTGGATGCCTTCCACCGTCTGGCTTTGGGGGTATGCGAGGGCCAGCAGTACGACATGAATTTTGAATCGCAGGTCCAGGTGAGCATGGCCGAATACATGGAGATGATTCGGCTCAAGACAGCCGTATTGATTGCCGGGGCATTGGAAATAGGGGCATTGGTTGCCAGAGCCCCGGAAACAGATGTAAAGCACCTGTACGCCTACGGCAACAAAATAGGCTTGGCGTTCCAACTCCAAGACGATTGGTTGGATCTGTACGCAGACGAGGCCAAGTTCGGCAAAAAACTGGGCGGCGATATACGGGAAAACAAAAAAACATATCTGTATATCCGTGCGATAGAAAAACTGGAAACAGAAGACCGCAAACAATTGGAACATTGGTTTTCGGTTGCCACCACCCCAGACAATCAGGAAGAGAAGACCGTTGCCGTGAAAACCCTCTTCGAAAAGGCCGATGCCCCTCGAGATTGCAAGGAAGCCGTAAGCAAGCTGTTTGCCGAAGCCGGAAAACACCTGAGCGCACTGTCGCCCCTGACCGACCCCGCGGCACTGAAAGAACTGCAAGCCTTTAGCGCCGGATTACTGGGGCGGGAGTTTTAAGCGCGGGCAAGCGATTTGAAACATGCGCTCCTGCCAGACGAGAACCACCGATACCCTGACTCCACGTCCGCACTTGTTGACCGGCAATGCTGCCGGCTATAGGAGCCCCAGCAGATACTGCCCGTACCCGCTCTTCATCAGCGGCTCGGCTACCGCACGCAGTTGTGCGGCGTCAATGAATCCCATCCTGTAGGCAACTTCTTCGATACAGCCGATTTTAAGTCCCTGCCGTTGCTCGATGGTTCCTACAAACTGTCCCGCCTGCAGAAGAGAGTCGAAAGTACCGGTATCCAACCAAGCGGTGCCGCGGCCCAAAAGCCCCACCTTAAGTTTACCCCGTTCCAGATAATAACGGTTCACATCCGTGATTTCATATTCTCCGCGGGCGCTTGGCTTGAGGTTTCTGGCCACCTCCACCACCGAATTGTCATAATAATAAAGCCCCGGAACGGCATAGTTCGATTTCGGATGGGCCGGCTTTTCCTCAATCGAGACGGCACGCATATCCTTGTCGAACTCCACCACGCCGTAACGTTCCGGATCGGCCACATGATAGGCGAAAACCACCCCGCCGTCCGGGTCGGTATTGGATTGCAGCAAAGCCTGCATGCTGTTGCCGTAAAAGATATTGTCTCCCAATACTAAGGCCACCTTATCCTTTCCGATGAATTCCGCGCCTAAGACAAAAGCCTGCGCCAGACCGTTGGGAACCTCCTGCACCTTATATGAAAAACGGCATCCCAAGCGACTGCCATCCCCCAGGAGACGCTCAAAATTAGGCAGATCCTGCGGCGTGGAAATAATCAATATCTCGCGGATCCCCGACAGCATCAGCGTGGAAAGCGGATAATAAATCATCGGCTTGTCGTAAACCGGCATCATCTGTTTGCTCATGGCCAAGGTAAGAGGATGAAGGCGCGTTCCCGCACCACCAGCCAAAATAATTCCTTTCATCTGTCCTTTTCCTTTCTTTTCTGCTTGATGAAGCTTAATACTTTCTTATTGACGGTCGGCCTTGAACTGAAAACCCAGACGCTTTCCGGTCGTCATTTTCTTATAGGCCCATTCCTCCTGCACATCTCCCACCGTAACATCCTTGATTTCATCGTAGGGAGGGGTCAGCAAATCGAAATTGGCCGAATAGCGCATCGCATCCCGAAGCAATTTTCCAGCCGCCTGCCTGTCGAACACCGAACTTCCGAAACCGGTGTAAAACAGCCCCAGTTCCTGTTTCCCCTCTATAAAGTAGTGATTTTCCTTATTGATGAACACCCGGCCTATCAGATAGCCCAGGTCATTTTCGCGGCCGTATTCGATGGAATCGGCCAGAAAATTGTAGATATGGATCACCCCGCAATAGGAGCGTTCCTTGTCTTCCTTGACATAGGGGGTCTGCATCACGGCATGATTGCGCGAAAATTCAAACACATTGCTGTGCAGGCTGAACATCAGCACATCGCTCGAAAAACTCAACGAAAATTCCATCTCCCCCTTGTCCGAATAACGCAGATTGATCGGAGAGGCGGCATACTGCTCGTTTTTCAGCTGCGTAAAATTTTCCAAAAACCCCCTGCTCTCTTCTTTGAGCATCGTAAAAGAGGCCAGCGCATTGGCCGCCACCTGCCGTTTCAAGGCATCTTTCTTAAAGATGAACCGGCATAGTTCAAGGTCTTTCTCTTCCATGTCGTTTTATGCTTTTAACGGATTTTTTCCCGCTTGAGGCAATCCGAAAGTACTCTTCTTATTCCATTTGGCCAAAATCTTTTCGGCACAGTTGATGCCGTCGATGGCCGAAGATGTGATACCGCCCGCGTAACCGGCCCCTTCTCCGCAAGGATACAGCCCCGGCATACGCACATGTTCCCATGTCTGAGGATCGCGCGGAATCCTGACAGGCGTGGAGGTACGGGATTCCAATCCCAACAAGATGGCCTCCCGGGTCAAAAAAGCCGGTTTTTTCGCTATCGTCTGACGGAATCCCTCTCTCAGCGCCTGTGTGATGAAACCGGGCAGGTAATCATCCATAGCGGCCGGGAATATTCCGGGCGGATACGAACTCTTAGGCAGATTTACGCTGGGATTGCCGTTCATGAAGTCGGTAAGCCGTTGGGCCGGCGCCATAAAGCCTTTGTCCGGGGTAAGGAAACGCTTCTCCAACGCCTGCTGAAAATCCAACAAAGCCAGAGGCGTGTCGGGCAACCGGTAACCGGCCTGCCGTAGAATATCCCGGCTCACGCCCGTTACCCAACCGGCATTGGCCCGGGGAGAATTACGCTCCGAATCCGACATTCCGTTCACCACCAAACCCTGTACGGAGGTGGAAGCCGGCACCACCACTCCGCCGGGACACATGCAAAAAGAAAATACCCCTCCTGTCCGACACTGAAAGGCAAACGCATATTCGGCCGGCGGCAGACTCATCCGCTTTTCGGCCCCTTTGTACTGCATAAAGTCGATCACTTCCTGCGGATGTTCCACCCTGACCCCCATCGCAAACGGCTTCTCTTCTATCAGAAAACCGTTCCGGTTCATGGAGCGGTACAGATCTGAGGCTGAATTACCTGTAGCCAAGACCAAGGCGTCGCCGCCGTATTCACGGCCCTGCGTGTCTTGCACCGCGCAAAACCGCCCCTGTCGGTCGGCCTGGATGCCGGTTATGCAAACCCCGAAATGAATCTCGGCGCCAGCATCCAACAAACTTTCCCGCATCCGCTCTATCATGGCCGGCATCCTGTCGCTCCCCAGATGGGGATGAGCCTGATAGAGAATCTCTTCCTTGGCGCCATAACGCACAAAGGTACGCAACACCCTCCCCACATCGCCCCGCTTGTTGGAACGCGTGTACAGTTTTCCATCCGAAAAGCAACCGGCTCCGCCCTCGCCGAAACTGTAATTCGAATCGGGATCCAGCACCCCTTCCCTGCCGATACGGGCCACGTCCCGCTTGCGTTCCCTCACCGGTTTTCCCCGCTCCAGGAGCACAGGCTTCACGCCGGCGGAAGCCAAGGTAAGCGCAGCGAAAATACCGGCCGGTCCCATACCGGCTATCACCACACGCGGCGAACCAGAAACGATGGCGGGCATCGAAAAATCGAAATCTTCCGGCTCGAAAACATCGGGACGGGTATATACTTCCACGGTGGCCGCATAGTGCGGCAAACGCCCTCTGGCATCCAGCGAAAGTCGGCGCAGCTCCACATAGGAGATTTCTTTCAACGGCACGCCCATGGTCTTTGCCGCACAACGATACAACATATCCTTGTTCTTCAAGGCCTCTACGGGAAAAGAAATCTGCAAGGAGGTTATCATGTCTGGCCGCTATTCGAAAGTGATGTTCAACTGCAACATCCGGCTGTTGAGACGGTTTATCCGATCTGTAAAGATATTGTTGTCGGGTACCAGCAAATCCATCAACCCGAAATACATTTTCAATTCTATGGCCAGTTTGTTGTTGTATGGCAAAAAGAAATCCCAGCCCACGCCTACCGTTACACCGAAATCATGACGGCCAAGCTTGAACTTCGTTTCCTCGTCCGGATTATCCGAATGCCCCTTTTTGGCCTTGCGGGTAGCCATGTCAAGCGTGTATTGCACCCCTGCCGTAACATAAGGACGGTGGTTGACCATCCGGGCTGCCTTCCACTTTACCTCAAGGGGTAAAAACACCATGATGCTCTCAACCTGCTTGTTCACCTTCTCTACAGGCACATCGGGACGGGCAATGGCGTATTCTATTTCGCGTTGCCCCAGACTGAAGGTGGGAATGAAGCGCAGGTTGAAATATCTTCCCATGCGCAAATCGGTTACCACGCCTACCGAAAAACCAGGGTGGAAACCGTTGCGGATACTTAGGAGCGTATCACCCTCAAAACCGAGATTCCGGTCGGACTTGATGGAAAAATTCATAAAGTTGATGCCCAGGGAAAAGCCGAAATGAAAAAGCCGGCTGTCGTAGAGGGGGGTATTGGGTACTTTCGGTCCGCTGAAGCCGATAGCCCTCGCCGGCTGCAACAACAACAGCAACAAACATACCGAAATGAAAAATCCTTTTCTCATAAACTCAAGAACGGCGCCAATCCGCAACATCAGTCGCGAATGATGCTGAACATACCGTTGGCCTCCAACTTAATGATGCGTGAAGGCCGCAACTCGCCCGAAGCGCTTTCTTCCACTATCGCCACATGATCCACCGCCGCAATCAGTTCGTCGGATATATCAGACAGGGCAAGCGGAGAAGGCTGCCCCGAAAGATTGGCGGAGGTGGATACGACGGGTTTTCCGAAACGATGCACAAGTTCGGCGCAAAACAGGTTCCGGACCATACGGATGGCAATGCTGCCGTCGTTGCCCAATACATTCTGCGGCAACCCCACCCCCTTGGGATAAATCACGGTAAGGGGGGTGCTTTCCATCGCTTCGATCAAGTCGTAGGCCACAGACGGAACATCGGCCACATAACGCCGCAACATATCCATCGAATCCACCAGAATGATAAAACTCTTGTCTTCATCCCGATGCTTGAGCCGATAGACCCGGGATACCGCTTCGGCATCGGTGGCATCGCAACCGATGCCCCAAATGGTGTCGGTGGGATAAAGCAAGGTCTGCCCCCGTTGAAGCACTTTGACGCAGTTAAGCATCTGAAGCCCCGCCAATGATTTTTCGGTCTGCATACCGTGAGGTTTATCGTTATACGTTCAGGACGCGGCCTCAACTTTTCCTAAACCGCGCTAACAGACAAAGTTCGTTAATTTTTCAGAAAACGCCAAAAGGCATTACGCCCAAAGATAGAAATCCTTCACCAGTTCCTTATACGCGGCCGAATAGACACCCTTTCCCTGCTGAAGAAAGAGACGGTTTTCCTGCAAGGGAATCTCCTTTTCCGCCCTGTCGATTTTGGTCCAGCGGCAAAGCATCCGCTCACACGGTTTTTCGGGCAAAGAATACACATGGGTAAGATGGGATTTCTGCCAGCCCAAACCCTCTTTGAGAATTATCCGCTCCACTTCCCCAAACGCCTCCGGCGGCAATACCAACGCCAGGCATCCTCCCTGTTGCAGCAATCGGTCGGCCTGACACAACAAGGCCTCGAAAGGCAGGGTGTCGTTATGACGGGCTCTGTTGCGTCTGGCTTCAGGCGATTTGAGTGCCTGACTGAAAAAGGGGGGATTCGACACAATCAGCGAAAATGTACCGGTCTGATAGGAAGCGGGAAGACAGCGGAAATCCACTTCGGTTACCTGTATCATGGAGCGATAGCAGGAGGCCGCCACATTCAACGAAGCCTCCTCGCAGGAAGGGCGGTCGATATCCACCGCATGAATCACGGCCTTGTCCGCCAACCCGCTTTGCTGCAAACGCTGGGCCATCATCAGGGATATCACCCCACAGCCGCAACCGATCTCCAGCAATCTAAACGGTTCTGTTGCCGAAGGGGGACAACGCAGATCCACCCATGCGCCCAGCAAAACCCCATCGGTTCCCACTTTCATCGTGGAACGATCGTGCCGTACCGAGAAACGCTTGAATACAAAAGGCGGCATCCTATTGCAGATAAAAGTCTATCAAGCCCTCGGGGGCCTGGATCCGCAAAATCTTGTTTTCCCGATCCACCTCCTGCAGAAACGCATCGATAAGCGGCACAAGAATTTCCTTTCCCGAAGGATGCGCCACACACATCACGGGCTGGGCGGAATTGTCCATGATATCGTGCAGTTTTCCCAAACCGCCACGGAGACTGTCCACCACTTCAAAGCCCATCACCTCATGATAGTAAAACTTATTGCCCGTAAGCGGAGGCAAAGTATCCAAGGGCAGATAAAGCGCGCAGCCCACCCATTTTTCAGCCTCCTCCAAAGTGGCCTCCTCGAACCGGAGCACCGCCCCATTATGCCTTATCTGCACGCTTTCGATAAAAAACGGCACCAACGAACCTTTCATTTCCACCAGCACCGAGTCCAATTCCGCATAATCGTCCGGATTATCCACATCCAAAAAGGCGAACACCTCGCCCTTAAGCCCCGAGGTGCGCACGATCTTTCCTAAAAAATAACAGGATTCCTTCGTTATCATAGCTTCTCTTATTGCGCCTCTTTTACCGATTCAAACTTTCCGCGCCATTCTTCGGGCATGGGAAACGACTCCTGCCGGACAGCGTCGTATGTGGAAAGCACACCGTATGAATCGGCATGCACACTGCCGTCTCCGTTCACCATACGCTGGAACATACCGATACTGCGGTCGCCCACTTTCACGATGCCGGTTTCCACATACACTTTGTCGGTAAACAGGATCTGCTTTCTGAAATTGGTTTCCAGATGCACCAGCACCACCGATTTTCCCTTGGGATCCATATCGGGAATAAGTTCCTTGATAAAGGCATAGCGGGCGGTATCGAACAATTCAGCATAAATGGCATTGTTTACATGTCCGAAAATATCCAGATCGGTGAACCGGATCTGTATGGGGGTCTTTTTCATGGAGACAATTTTTTTTGCAATTGAACAGGCTAAGGTCTTAATTGGGAAACGTCCGCCGTCCGGGAATCGGCCTGGGCGCTCCGTTCGTAGATACCCAGTCCGAATACAGGCAGAACGGCCAAAGCATGCGCCATAATCTGAGAGGCGATGGCTTCGTATTCGCTCCAGACCGGGGTGGAAGTGTAGCAGTAGATCTGCACAGGCAGACCGATGTCTTCGGCCGGCAACTGCCGTACCAGAAGATAGAAGTCCGGCCCCGTCTTCACCTTGGGATGGCGTCGCAGATAGGCTTCCATATACTGCATGTACACTTCCACATTGGTAAGCGGCGTATCGACCGTTTCAGCGGCACGACCTACGAAGAAATCTTGCAACAGATCTATTCCGCCGAACTTTTCCAGCATTTCAGGCGTACAGATCCTGAGGGTTGTAATGTCGATATACACGCTGCGCATGATGCGCCGCCCGCCCGAAACCGTGAGGCCACGCCAATTCTGCACCGACTGGGTGATAAGCAGGTATGCGGGCACCATGATGACCGTAAGATCGAAATTCTTCACCTTTACTGTGGTGAGCGAGATATCGATTACCGTACCGTCCACGCCCTGGGAGGGCATGGTGATCCAGTCGCCGATACGCACCATGTCGTTACGGGCCAACTGCACACCGGCCACCAGACCGGTGATACTGTCTTTAAACACCAGCATCAACACGGCCGAGGCCGCACTCAAACCGCCGATAAACACCAAGGGCGACTTGTCCACCAAAATGGAAATGGCAATGATGGCCGAACAGAAATACACGCCGATACAGATAAATTGTATCAGCCCTTTCATCGCGATGGGCTGTTCCACCATCTTCCGGCGGAACAGATCGTAAAACACCCAAAGCAAACCCGTAATCAGCCGCATGCTCAACAGCAACACCACCAGTCCCATCAATTTATTCGCGGCAGGAATCCACGCAGGCAACTGCTCAAAGATATAAGGCAGCAGTTTTTTATAGATAACGGCCAATACAAGATAACACAGATAATTGATTACCTTTCGCTTCAAAAACACTTCCGGCCAATAGGCTCGTTTCTTGCGCTTGACAAGGGAAAGAATATTCCGGAGCACGATACGCACTACCCAATAAATACCCAGGGCGGCCGCTATCAGCACCGCCACGATAAACAGTCCCGACAGGAAATTCACCCAGGCGGTGTTCCAGCCTTTCGCTATCAGCCTTTGGCTGATTTCATTGAGCCATACAAAAAGAGCATGCAGCATTTTCAGATGATTGGGGTGTTATGCGGGGACAAATTTAACCAAGCGGCGACAAAAGAAAAAGGAGCGAATCTCTCGGAATCGCTCCTTTTTCGTATAAAGTTCTTTCCCTCTTGGAAAAAAACTGACTCATTACGCTTCGGCGGGTGCTTCAGCGGCAGGTGCTTCTGCAACCGGTTCTTCCGCAACCGGTTCGGCAGCGGCTTCCGCCTGGGCGGCCTGTTGGGCAACCAATGCGGCGGCTTTCTTTTCAGCCACCTTGGCGGCGATGGCTTCTTTCACTTTCTTTTCTTCGGCCAGACGGCTGTTGCGGCCGGCTTCAAGTTTGGAAGCGTTTTCCTGCGCCACCTTCTGCAGCTTGGCTTCTTTTTCGGCAACCCAAGCCTGGAAGCGTTTTTCAGCTTCTTCGGCAGAGAAAGCGCCTTTGTCAACGCCTCTGAGCAAGTGATGTTTCAGCATGGCGCCTTTGGTGGAAAGGATAGAACGGGCGGTGTCGGTAGGTTGCGCACCGTTTCTCATCCATTTTACGGCTTTATCTACGTCCAGTTCAATCTGGGCGGGATTTCGCATCGGATTATACGTGCCTATTTTCTCGATAAATTTCCCGTCTCGAGGTGCACGACCATCCGCTACTACAACGTGGTAGAAAGGCGCAGCCTTCTTACCGAATCTTTGCAGTCTGATTCTTACAGGCATTTTCTTGTTTTTTTTATTGGTTAAAAGGACGGCAAAGGTAATGCTTTCCTTTGAGAAATACAACCCCTGCTTACCTGCACGCGCCCCGGGAGTGAAACTTAAGCTATATTTGCAGGCATCACACTTTACAATCTCGCCATGAAAAGAACTGCCATCGGAATCTGGATTTGGACACTTTTGTGCGGTATGGCCATCGCACAGCCGGTGAAGAATGTCATCGTAATGATTCCCGACGGTTGCAGCACCGAACTGTTAGCTTTGGGAAGATGGATAAACGGAGGCATCCCGCTCGCGCTCGACAGCCGTATCTGCGGCCTTGTAAAAACCTATTGTTCCGACAGCCCCATCGGAGATTCGGCGCCTACCGGCAGCACCTACGCCACCGGCCACCGTTCCCAAGACGGTTTTGTCGCCACCTATCCGGCCCGGAGCATGCGCCAGGACGGCCAACGCTACCTTACCGATTCCAGCCTGGCCTACAGCCCCATGTTCACGCTTCTGGAAGCGGCCAAACTACAGGGAAAAGCCACCGGCATGGTGGTTACATGCTTCTTTCCCCACGCCACTCCCGCCGATTTCCTGGCCCATACCCCCAGCCGCAAGCAATACACGCGCATCACCAAGCAGATGGTGCATAACCCTTGCGACGTATTGCTGGGCGGCGGCCGCGATTTTATCGAACAATCATTTCGGGCAGGTTATTCCGCTCCGGACGTTCTGACAGGGAAAGGCATCCTCTATGCACGCGATTTTCCCGAAGCGAAGAAAGCCGTGCAAAACGGGCAGAAAAAAATCTGGGGATTGTTCGCTCCACAGGAAATGGACTACGAAATCGACCGCAACCCGGCGGAGCAGCCCGATCTGGAACAGATGACCCGTCTTGCCCTCGAGGCACTTTCCAGAAACGAAAAGGGCTTTTTTCTGATGGTGGAAGGCAGCAAGATTGACTGGGGCGCACACAACAACGATCTCACCGCCGCCGTTTTCGACTTTCTGGCTTTCGACCGCGCCGTGGACGCGGCCATGCAGTTTGCCGAACAAGACGGACAAACCCTGGTAATCGTAGTTCCCGACCATCAGACCGGAGGCCTCAGCCTCGGCAACCGCCGGCTTAATTCCGGCTATGCCTCCGCTTCGGCCGAGGAGTTGTTCGCGCCCATCAAAAACTGCAAGGCCAGTGCCGAAAAAACCGTGCGCAACCTCTTGGACGCCTGCCGGACCGATACAGCCGCCATCGCGATCAATCTGGGCATCGCCCTGCAAAGGGATTTCGGCCTCAGTCCCGTACCCGACAGTGTACTGTGGCGTTTGGCCACGGTTTTTATCCGCCATAAGACGGCCAAGAAAAGCGTACAGGCTTTAACGCAGGTGCTCAATCCGCATTTCTACATAGGCTGGACCACCTACGGACACAACGGCGGCGATGTTTTCCTGGCCATGTATCATCCGCAGGGGAGAGGATTGACGGGCGTTATCGACAACGAATCGATTGCGCCTTTCGTTTGCCGGGAAGCCGGATTAGGCAACCTTGACTCCCTTTCCCGACTCTATTTCGCGCCTGTTTCTTCCGTATTTCCCGATGCCGTTTACCATGAAATGGCATACAAAGCCGGAGAACGCGGCGAAGCAGACGATCCGCTCTATCTGGAATTAACGCTCAGGAAAGGCAGGAAACTGAAAATCTTCCCGAACACCGACTACATGGAATTGAACAAGAAACGCATTCCTTTGCACGGAATGTGCATCTACAACGGAAAAGGTTTTTATCTGCCCTTGCAGACAGCCGGACTTGTGCGGTGAAAACGCCTATTTGAGGCGACGGACGGCCGCTTCCAATCTGGGGGGAAGTTCCTTTTCGAGCGCGGTCTGATAGTCCTGGTAAGAACATGCCATATAGCAATGCCGGCCGTACTGCTCCTTTTGATCCTCGTTGCAAGGCAGTTCCAACCACCAGCGGTCGGTCTGCTTGCATTTGTGAAAGGTTAGGTCCTGTTCCGTTTCATCGTTCTGCACGATAAATGTCTTGAATTCCAAACCGGAATCGGCCAAAGGGTGGTCGTCGATGCGGTGTTCCATCCCGTCTATGAAACACCATATCATTTCCGCGATAAGCTGCGCCGATACACCGGCTTGGTCCAAAGCCGGATAGTATTCGAAAAAGCCAAGTACGGAAACGCCCTTGCTGATACCGGCATAACGGGTCATCTGACAGGCTTGCTCTGCCGTGAAGCCGGTAGGCCGCGCCCAAGGATTGGCCGGACTGTCGCTTCTCTTTATCGCGCTCATGTCGAAACTCACGCAATCGGCCTCCCGGATATAGGGCTCGGCCTGCTGGATGTTCTCGCGCAGTTTGCCAAAACGGCAGGCATCGAAGAAGCAACGCCCCATCAAACGCACCGCCTCGTTGTCGACCAAATAACTTTGATAGCCTAGATTGGCGTAATTGAACAGATAGTTGTCCGATTCAACCACCATGCGCGCCATATAGGCATGATGGGTAACGGGGGTTGATACCGGATCGAATTCCTGATCGATACCGTCGGCCAGATTGAGCCGGGAATCTATCGAAAGGATATTGACCATGCGGTGCAGACGGGCGTAGGCGCGATAGGCGGCGTAGGTAAGATCCTGTGTGCCGCCGACAAGCACGCTTACCGTATTCTGCGCCTTCATGCAGGCAATCACTTCACTTAAGGCAAAAAAGGTGTCTTCCAAAGTTTTGCCGCATTTGAAATCGCCCAGATCCACAATCTTTCCAAAAGACGGATCCGCATAGAGGTTGTAGAGTTCCCGCCTCACTTGTCCGGCCCCGTTGCAACGCAAGGATGCCGCATCCCCCTGTCCGCTTCCGCCCCGGCTTTCTTCCAAGCCGATAATCACGACATCCGCACCCTCCACCGACGGAAAATGCTCTTCCACCGTATATTTTTCAACCTGTTTTCCCAAACGCTCGGTATTGTCGATATAAAAGGCCTCGGCCTCCATATAAGGACAAGGGGTGAAATAACGGCTCAAATCGATTTCTTTCATGGTCTTCGGACTTTATGCCTTGCAAAAATACGGCAAGCCCGCATGCGAAATTCCTCTTTCGCCGGCAAACCATTCACAATCGCAGGTTAATTTCGTAGCGGTGGATTTCCCTTGCAAACGTGCGCTATCCGGTTATAGCTTCATCAGTTTGCCCTTCACCGCCGACCCGTCTTCCAGTTTGATTTCATAAAAATAGCATCCGGCCACAAGATTCGGTAGACGCAGGCTTACCTCCTGTTCTCCCTGTTCGGAGAATTTCCGATAAAGAAGATACTTGCCTGAAACGGTAAATATCCGCAGGCTCATGAGTTTCTTCGCACCGGCCTTGATATGCAGTTCGGCATTGCCCGGCAAGGGATTGGGATAAACGATAAGCTTGCCGGAAGGCCCAACCTGTATCGTATCCCCCGGCGGAGCGTCCACCGTTGCTGTAAAGATTTCTATCTGCGTTATCTCCTTCGAAAATTCCGGCGCCACCGACACCGTATTGGCCTCGGCATCCATCCAACTCTTGAAAATCACACTGTCGTAAAGATAAATGCCCACTTGCGCCGTATCGCCCCAATAATAACTTCCCCCGCCGTACGACAACCCGCCGCGTTCAGGGTACACCTCCGTAACCACATTGTATCGCTTGGGCGCAAACAGCGCCACATAGGTCTCATCCTGCTTCACCTCTACAGACAAAACCGATTCTGTACTCACTTCTTTTCCGTTCCGCATCCAGGCCTTGAACGTATGATGGGCATCGGGCCGCGCCTCGAAATTCATCACGCTTCCATAGCTGAATTCCCCTCCTGAAGAAACCGTACCGGCTGCCAAGGGGGACACTTTGGTTTCCACAAGATACATCAGCGGCTCGAATACAGCCTTCAGCCGGCCGCTTTCAAAAACTTGCCAACCCAACACCGGCAAAACGGCCTTGAGGCTGTCAAGCGCGATATCCGCGCTTTCCCAACGTACAAAACGATACCCTTCGTCGGGTACTGCCTCCAGCAACACCGGCGCACCATACACGATGCCGCCGCCGCCCAGCACCATGCCGCCCTCTTCGGCCTCGGCCTCCACGCGCAACATTTCAGGAACGAACACGGCCTGCAACGAGAGCGAATGCTCCGGTACCATCGTATAGGGATTGCGCGTGCTTATCCTGTTTCCTTCCGGATCGCACCAAGCCTCGAAGGTGTATCGACCGGAAGCCTCCGCCTGCAGCGTCACTTCTTCGCCCTTGGCATACAGGCCACTGCCTGCAACAACGCCTCCTATGCCCGCATACGCATCCACCCTTACCGAATCATGCGTGAAATAAGCCGTAATCGAGGTGTCCTTATCTATGGTAAACCGATATTCGGCCTGATACGAAAGCCAGCCGTCGGCCGATTTCCAGCCCTTGAACGCATAATTTCCCACAGGTTCGGCCTTTACCGTGATCTCGTTGCCATAGGCATAAATCCCGCTGCCTTGCACGCTGCCGAATTCGGCAGGTACAGCCTGCACACTTGCCTGATGCAACTTGGGTTCAAAAACGGCCTCGAGTTCCATATCATCGGTTATCTCTATCTCCAGACCGGAGGTCTCTCCCAAGGTGAGGCCCTGCCCGTCGGCGCCCCGCCATACCCAGGCGGAGAAATCGTAATCGGCAAAAGGATAAGCGTACAACATGACTTTAGTTCCTTGCCTTACCCGGGCGTAACGTTCCTGCCACCCGTCCATGTCTTTTCCCGATACCTGCATATCGAGGCTGCCGGCCTCGCGGATGTTGGCCGTAAGGCGTATGTCTCTGAAAACAGGCCGGAAACAGGCCACGAAAGAAGTGTCTTGCGTAACCGCAACCGTAAGTACAGAAGAATGCGACACCGCCGTATTGAGGTCTTTGGCCAATACCCATCGGTCGAATTCATATCCGGCGTTAGGTTCGGCTTCCACTGTAACGATGCTGCCGTAAGCGGGGCGGTTGCCGTAGGGTTTCACATAACCTTGCAGAAGGTTATCCGATTCTGCCCTGAAAGACTTGGTTGCCGGTGTGAAATCGGCATATACCACCGTATCGCGGTGAATTTCTATCGGAAATCCGGCTTCGCGCGAAAGGCGGTTGCCGCGGGCATCGCGCCACTGCGAGAAAACGTAGTTCTCAAAAGGTACCGCCTGCAAAAGCACCCGGCTGCCATAGCCCACATGAGAGGCGGTTTGGTCGGATCGAACCGAACCTTGCGCCGTGTTGGAAGAAAATACCTGCAAGGAATACGGCGTGTTCTCAAAAACAACCTGCACATACCGGTCTTTATCCATAAGGCATCCGGCAAAATTCTCACGCAAAGTGTCGAATTTTCCCGGTTCCCTTTCCAGCAACATATATTTCACTGCATATCCGCCGGCAGGAACAGCTTGGAGAATAGCCTCCGACATATAGTCGTAGCTGCCGGTTCCCTTTACCTGACCTGCCTCCGCAGGCGTGATTTCGGCACGGAGAGTGAACTTTCCGGGCGCAAATACGGCGGCCAGCCGCGCCCGCTCCCTCACTTCAAGCAAAAACGTTTTTTCGTTCGACAGGCATCGGTTCTGTAACGTATCATCGGCCGCATACCAACCGGCAAACGCATATCCATAGGCCGGCTCTGCCTTCAAACGAGCCTGCGTACCGTAAACATACAAACCCTCTCCTTCCACGGTTCCGTGCGTCTTGCCGCCACGGATCTCCACTTCGACAGGCAGCTGTTCGGGTTCGAAAACCGCCTGCACCATACTGTCTTTCATCGACTGTATCTGCAAGCGGGCGGAAGTATTGTCAAGCACCTTCCCCGAACGGTCGGCCCAATAACTGAACGTATAACCCTTGGCGGGGGCCGCCACCAGTTCCATCCACAGTTCATGACGGTAATTGCCTTGATTGAGCACCTCTCCGCAAACATCCCGGGGCATCACCGCAGCGGTTATATGGTGGGCATTGGCCACAAAATAAGCCACAATCCGAGATTCGCCGCTCACCACATAGATTTCCTCGCTCTTGCGCGAATAAAGAGAATCCTTCAGCACACCGTCCTGGGTATAGACCATCCGCCACTGGGTAAAACTGTAGTCGGGCGCCACGGCAAGAGCGGAAAGATGAAGCGTGTCACCATAATACACTTCCCTGATATGCCGGGAAGCATAAGAACCGTCATTGATGCGGACCTGTCCCAATGATGAAGCGCCTTCTGTCATCAAGGTGAACGTATAACGCAAAGGAGAGAACCGGGCGTATAGCGTGGTATCGTTCCGCACGATAAAATGCAGGAGATTGTCTTTCAGCCCCGGGCTTTCATGCGCGTCTTCCCACTGCACGAAACGGTATCCGGAAACAGGTTCAGCCGCCAAAGTCGCATATGTCCCGGCCGCATACAGACCGGTACCGCTTACGGTACCGGCTTCCGGCGGCAGACAGACCGCCTGCACTTCCTTGCGTTGCTGACTGAACACCGCTACCCACTCCACATCCTGCACCACCGCTATCTTACATGGATTTTCTTCCGAAACCTTGTCGATGTTCAGCCCCCTTCGCGTGCCCCAATACAGGAATTCATAGCCCGGCTCGGCCTGCGCCTGCAACACCGCAGTATCGAAATGTACGTAAAGGCCGGATCCGCTCACATTGCCATAGGATGCAGGCTCTGCCGAAAGGGATACCGTATGTTGCTTAAGTGTGAAAAGCGCTTGATAATAGCGGTCGCGCCCCTCTTCGATAGGAAACACGAAAGGATTGGTATATACCGTATCCGACAACCCGTGGTCGGTTCTCACCCAGGCCACGAACCGGTAGTGTTCAAGCGGGGTGGCACGCAATGTTACCCGTGTGCGGAACTCATAGACTCCAGCCCCCTGCACACTGCCCGCGCCTTCCGGAATGGCCTCCAGCTCTATCTGATAATGCTCGATTGAAAAGCAAGCCTCGTATTCCAGATCTTCCGTCAAGCGGCCGTCTTCCAATACGACGAAAGGGTTATCTTCGTATTCAGTGCCGTCTTTGAGCGATTTCCAATACAAGAACTCATATCCCAGATTAGGTTCGGCCTTCAAGACGATGGTGGTGGAAGAGGAAGCGGCCGAATAGCGGCCGGCCCCGGTAAGCACACCTGCCCCCACGATATTGGGCGTAACGGAAACGGTATGGTATTCCTGTTCGAAAACGGCCGAAAGAATGCGGTTTTTCTCTGCCGTAAAGGTATAAACGGCTTCTTTGCTTACCGTATCCCGGCCTTCCAGCCAAGCCACGAAATGGCAATACGGCAAAGGCGTGGCGGTAACCTTCACCGTGCTGCCGGCTTCATACAATCCGCTGCCGCTCACACTCCCCAAATCCGGTTGGGCGGCAGTGGCCGAGATATTGATTTTTCCACGCACGAACCGTGCTGTAATCCGCATATCCCGCAAGATATTGAATTGATACACCTCGCTCTGGGAAAGCAAAACACCGTCGGAATAATAACCGCCGAACTCATAGCCCTCATCGGGCGAAGCCTCCAGCCGCACCCGTTCGTTGTGTTCAAAAACATCTTTTCCCGATACGGTGCGTACCGATCCGTTGCCCTCGCTCTCCACCTCCAGACGATAGGTATTGATGGCGAAGAAAGCCACCAGTTTACGATCACCGTTCACGGTAAAACTGTAACTTGCCCCCGCATCGGCCACGGTTTTTCCGTTTTCTTCCCAGTGATCGAAATGATAACCGGTAAAGGGGGTGGCCACCACCGTGGCCGTAGCACCCTGCTGATATACACGGCCTCCGCTTACCGCACCCTGGATAAGGTTGTCGGATTCCACCTCCACCGTATAGCCGCGCATCAACACGATATCTTCAGCACAAGGTTCGCTGAGCACATCGCGATCCACGCCGCGCAACCGCACTTTATAGTGTTCTCCCAAGGGCATGGTGGCCGGAATGGCAGCGGTCAGCACACCGCTTTGTTCGGTCTCCGTACTGCCGATGATCACCGGATTGGCAAAACTGCCCTCGGCATCCGAAAGTTCCGCCACCACCCTGCTTTTTTGCTCCGAATTGGCGTTGAGCGGAAGCGTGCCCGTCACCGTAAAGGGAATATCGAGCGTAGCCGCGCCGTCACGCATGTTGAAATAAGTAACAGGCAACGCGCCTATCTGTATGGTGGGATTATACACAAAAAGCAAGTCATCCACCCAGATTTCGGCCGCTCCCCCGCCGTTTATCTTGTTGGTGGTAATGGAAACCAATATGTAGCGGGCATCCCTGCTGCCGCAGCCCGTGCGGTCGAAAGGCGCGCTGTATCTTATCCAGTCCCCATTTCCCTTTTCAGGTTGCATCAGGGCGACGGCCACCACCTGACTCATTTCCGCACCGGGATCTATCGTATTGTTGTCGTTGTGTATAAGGGCCTTTATCTGCCCCTGATCCGAAGCACTGTTCGGATTGTATCTGACCCAAAAGACCATGGAATCGGGCACGGTGGTGAAAGGGACATTGAAACCATCCGAAGCCCTGTCGGTAAAATTGTAGTTGCTGGGACTGGAGGGCGTGGTGGACCCCATATTGATACGCCCTGTGGTTACATTGCCATTGGCAATGACCCCGATGATCGAGGTGGAGAAAACCCTCATGCTGTACTTCCCCGACGAACCGGGACGTATCTGGTCCACACGTTCCAAACGGCAGGCCTGCCCTAAGGCCGTGGAACCGGTGGTATTGGCCGTCATGAAGGAATTCCACCCCACCGGTTCCACACTCTTGTCGCCGAGGTTGTCGTATTCTTCAAACCCCCGGTTGGGAAGCTGCTGGGTTCCGTTTACCGACTGTGCCCGAATTCCGGACATTCCCCCAAGAATACCGAGGACCGACAAAAGCAGTCCGAATAACTTATCCAAAGATCTATTTGTTTTCATCGTTCTCTCTCCTATCGGTTGGTGGTTTTACGGGTTCTGGCATCAAGCCTCATGGGGCGTGTAACCGTAAGGGTGTGTTCGGCTTGCGTCGACACGGGTGTATCCGCACCCTCTTCAAACCACCCCATGAATTCATATCCCTGACGAACGGTGGCCTTTAAATTGACCACATCACCCTTGTTGAACGAACCCGATCCGCTCATGGCACTCAAGCCTTCAGGCGTGGAACTGCGCAGTGTAACGTAATAAACGTCGGGCATGAAATGAGCCACCATCCGGGAAGCATCCACCCGAAGCACTTCCATCTGTTCCTGCGTATTCACAAGGCTGTCGCCCAAAGTCCAATAAGCGAAGTGGAAACTTTCCCCCGGATGTGCCGTCAGGGTAACCGTTTCCGAGGTTTCGGACGCTTCCCCTACCGCCACTTCTCCGCCATCAACTCTGTTCACGAGGGGACTGACCGGCACAACATCCTTTTCGAAAACGGCCCTCAGGCTTAAATCCGCAAAAGCGGAAAAGGTCAATGTATCTTTTTCCGAGAACAGCTGTTCTTCATAATACCATGCCTTCAAACGATATCCCGTATCCGGCACGGCTCCCACCCAAACGGTGTCGCCCAAACCGTATTCGGTTTCGCCCCACACTTTCCCCGCTCCCTGGGTCTGTAAGTCCAACCGATAACGAATCGAATCGAATTCGGCATACAAGGTTGTGTCTTGCGTAAGCGGCAAGATGAATCCTGCCTCTCTGGAAACCGTTTGCCCCGCCCCGTTTTTCCAAGCCGCAAAACGGTAGCCGAACGGCAACCCGCCCGTCCAGATATTGACCGGACTTTCGTTTGCATATCCACCGGCCCCGAATACATCCACTTCTTCAAGCATCGAAACCAAATGTACCTGAAAGGTATCCGGCTCAAACACCGCCTCTATCTGACGGTTTTGACGCATAGTGAGCGAAATTTCAGGGAGACCGCCAAGCCAGTTGCCCCGTTCCCGCCATGCCGTGAAATGATAACCGGATGCAGATTCCGCCATCAGTTCCGCTTCACTGCCATGTACATAGGAGCCTGCTCCCGCCACTCGGCCTTTTCCTGTCGTTTCCACCTCCAGAATACGGCTTGCCGGCTTAAAGAATGCCACCATGGATTCACTGCCTTCCACCTTGCAACGCATCTGCGCCTGCGTGGAAACCGTATCGCGACCATCGGCAGAATGGCTCCAGAAAGCAAATTCCACACTGTCGGTCCATGCAAAAGCATCCAATTGTACGGTAGATCCGTAAGGATAGAAACCTTTTCCGCCCACATCCCCTTTCGTCCGATCCTCGGAGAGCGGCCGAATCAGATACTCTACCGGGCGGAATACCGCCTGTACATGGATAGCCGAATCCATCCGCAACGCATATGCGCTGTCGTAAGAAAGCACCTCGTCGCCGGCCATATAGGCATAGAAACCGTAATGCAGGGCCGGAGCGGCCAACAGGGGCGCAAACGCACCGTATTTATATTCCCCCCCGCCCTGCACGCTTCCCGCACCGGCAGGCTCCACCGAAAGCGAAAGCGGATAAGAGACCGTATCGAACACGGCCGTAACCCGACGGCCGCCCTGCGGTAAAAACACATGGTTTTCATCGATCCATTCTTCATAAAAGCCGGTGGAATCCACACGCGTCCATTTGCTGAACCGCATACCCGGTGCCGGCACGGCCTGCAAGCGGATACTGTCTTCAAACAATACCTTTACCTCTCCCTGCATTTGCCCGCCATCATACACGATGGTACCGCTGTTTTCCGGCAGCACCGCCAGATGGGTAAGCACCGGCAAGGGCTCGAAATAGGCTGTAATGTCCATCGGTTCGGTAACGGTAAATGTCCACGTGTGCTGCCGGCTCAACATTTCGCCTTTCTGGTTATACCAACCGGCAAAATGATAGTGGGGGTCATGCGTTATGCGCAAGGTACAGGCCGAGAGATAGGCGTAGGAACCGCCGCCTTCAACACTGCCCCGCAAGGGGTTGCGTGCTTTTCCCGTGATGGTGAAGAACTGCGGTTTGAAAACTGCGGTAAAGGTAGTGTCGGTAAAAGCAGTAAAGGAAAGGGCGGCTTTTTCCCCGATTCTCTCTCCCGCCCGATTTTCCCAATGCGAGAACGCATAACCGTAGGCGGCCTGCACCGTAGCCGAAGCCGGAACCCCGTAACGAACCTCTCCGCAGATCACCGTTCCCGCCTCTTCGGGCCGGATGCCGAAACTTGCATTCATCCTGGCCGGCTGTATATGGGCCGTAAGTTCTTCCTGACCGTAAACATCATGCAGATAGGGATTGCGCCGGCTCAAGGTATCCCCCTTCCGATTGGTCCATGCCGCCACTTCATAGCCGGGCAAAGTCTCCACATACAGGTTGGTATTGTAGGCATACAGAAAGTCTCCCGCCCCCGACTGCGAAAGCGCGCATCCTGCCGGAGAGGCTTTCATGTCCACGGAAAACCGTTTTTCCTTGAACTTGGCGGTGAAATATCGATCTTCTTCCAATACTATCGAGAATGCAGGCCTTGTCTCCACCACTTCATCGTTTTCGTACCAACCCAGAAAGTCGTAGCCGTCTGAAAGGTCCACGCTGATGTTCACTTTCGAATCTTTCTGATAACGCCCCACTCCGTGCAACACGCCCGCACCCAAAGGAGAAACGAACAGGTTCACCGCATAACGGACCGGCACGAAACGAGCCTCCAGCGAAGAATCCTGCTTTATCGTGAAGCCTTCCTGCGGATAAGTGCTGCACAGATTTCCAGAGGAATCGTACCAACCTTCGAACTCGTAGCCTGCCTGCGGAACGGCCGCTATGCGAACATAGTCCATATACGGGCAGCGTGCTTGCATACCGCCGGTTTCGTCTCCGATAAAAGCCGATCCCCCCTCGGTAACCCGCAATGTCAGATCGAACATGACGGGCGCGAAAAAGGCCGTCAATACGGTGTCGCCCTCTATCCGGGGAATATCGATGCCGGCTTGTTCAATCCTTTCTCCCTGCGGTGTTTGCCATGCCTCGAAGCGATATCCGGTAAAAGCTTCCGCCCGGATCTGTACCGGCGTATGCCATTCATACACCCCCGCTCCGCTCACCATGCCGTAAGCCGGATTATCGGCCTGCAATACCACATGGGAACGGGTATGGCTGAAAACCGCCAGCACTTGACAAGAATCCTCCACATTCAGATGATAGGAAGAATCCATGCCGAGCGTGTCGCCGTCTATCACCCAATAGCGGAATTCGGCCCCTGATGAAGAAATGGCGTTCAATTCAACCGTACTGCCATAAAGAAACAGTCCGCTTTCCTTATCCACCCGCCCCAACGCCTCGTCGTTGGAAGCTATCGTGATCCTATACGCATCGGGCTCGCAAATGGCCCTGACAACACTGTCGTGCAAGATGGTTATCCGCAGGCTGTCTTCCGTTCCCAGAATCTCCGAACCGCTTTCCCAGCGTACGAAATGATGGCCTTTGTCGGGCGTAGCCTGCAAGAGCACCTGCTTGCCATACATATAGGTGCCCGTCCCCTCCGCATAACCGTTTTGGGCAGAAACCTCAAGATGGTAGGTAAGGGTATCGAAAACGGCCAGGAAAACATAGTCGGCATCCAGATGCGTATTGTCGGTTACATCATAGGGATTGTCTTCTATATGGCCGGCATCCATCCCGTTTCTGGTCACTTCCCAATAACGGAAGCCGATCCCCCTTGAAGGCACTGCCCGGATGTAGATATGGGTAAGGTCGAAGGCACTGTATGCGCTGTCAGCCGTCCTTTGGGCGCATTGCAAGGCATAGCCGTCTCCGGGATCGCTCACACGCAGGCTCACATGATAAAAGGTTTCATCGAAAACGGCGCGATACGATCCCCCCTTGCTGATATTCTCTATCCGCAACACAGGGTCGTTCCCCACCACATTGCCCGCCATATCCTCCCAATGCGAGAAACGGCTGTATTCGCTCACCGCCTTTGCCTCGGCCGTAACGGTGGAAAAATGTTTGTAGGTACCGCTGCCGCTCACAGTGCCGAGTTTGGCCAAAGGATATGCCCGGAACTCGTATTCGTAGGGAATACTGTCGGTAAGCACATATATGGTGCCGCCCCTCACCGCCGTATAATCATGTACCGGCGTTTCTCCGTACCAGGTAACAGGATCCAGATAAAAGCCCCTGAAAAGATATCCTTCGTCCAAATCGGCGCGCAGTTGTGCCGTTTCTCCGTTCAACAAGGTGATTTCAGTAAGGTTGTTGTTGCCGAAATAGGCCGTTGCGCCGGTAGGGGTAGCGAAACGAAGCGTGAAGGTGGTGTCGAAAACAGCCGTGAGATTGCGGTCGTTTGTAATATTGAACCCATATTCGGCCCTCGCTCCCTCTATAGGCTGGCCGTTTTCTTCCCAATGCAGAAAGCGGCACTCGGCATTGTTTACGGCTGCCACGGCCGTTTGCCTGCTGCCGTGCGTGCACAGTTGACGGGTTACCGCATTGGTGGTGCCGTAACGGGAAGCGGGATAAATGGTAAGGTACCACTGTTTGTAGATATTCAGTTCTATCTCATTGCTCTGCAAGGGATAATTATCGGCCTCTATCCGTAAACGGTATTTGTCCGAATCGGCTGTATTGGCCGGGAGTTGAACCCGGATCCTGCCCTGATGCCTGATATTGTCGCCGCCGTTCACTTTTTCGGAAGCGAGCAAGGTCGCATGATCAAAATTGCCGTTTTCATCCGACAGATAAACTTTCAGATAGTTGTCGCCGCCCTCCGTCAAAGGAGCCTGGGTTCCCGAGTAAAACGTATAGGGAACATACAGGGTGATGTCCTGGCTGCCGTGATGGGCCAATTGCAAAGGACTCACGGTATCGATGCTGAGAACGGGATTATAGACGAACAGCACGTCGTCCACCCAAAGCTCGTCGCCTTCCACCACTTCCCGAAAGTTGTTGCCCGCCGTGAAACTCAACAACAGATAAGCCGGATTCTCCTGGCTTTGATAAGCGATAGGCACACTGTATCTGGTCCATCGGGTGAGAGCCGGAATCTTCAGGTTTGCCGAACCGATTACCGTACCTACCGCCGTTCCGTTCGGATTACGGTCTTCCAGCTTGGCATTGTTGTGCAGATACACTGTCATGTCGGAATTACGCCCGCCGTTATCGCCCGACTTTACCCAAAACACAATGGAGTCGGGACGCCCGGTAAATCCCCAGCACTTGGAAGCATCACCGGTATTGGTATATATGCAGGATTTGCTGTTCGCCTTGTCGTCATAGTAATAGAGGGTACCCGTGGTAAGCGTGCCCATCACTTCTTCCGAAGTGGCGCCAAAGGGAAATTTATAGTGATACCAGCTGGACTTGGTTACCTTGATATAGGCCGAATACATCCCTTTCGTTTGCGGACGGATATCGGTCGAACTCCATATGGACTGATTTCTTTTATATTGACTGGGCGAATTTCCCGCCTCGAAACAGGCGCTGGAATTCCAGGCCGACGGTTCGGCGCTCTCCCAAACCTCAAAATCGAAATTAGGTGCTTGCGGGGTATTGTAGAGCGTATTGTTCTGCGCGCGAATGGGGAGAACTAAAGCCAAGCCGAAAAAGAAAGCGAAGAATCCGTTCAAGGAGCGGCCGTATATTTCCGTCATAGTCTTGGTTATTTGATTGAAACCGGTACAAAAATACAGTCGGCCCGTACAGCGCTGTCCCCCAAGATTACCGAAGTTCATCGCCAAGCGGCCCCCTCGTCTTCAATACACACATAATTTATTCATAAACAACATATTAAAAACAAAGGCAAACCTTGACAAAAAAGGGGATGATTTTACCGAAACCATCCCCTTTTTTATACGTCTAAAATATTGCTGCCGAACTATCTCACGATAGCTTTCAGAACGGCCGACCCTTCGGCGTTGGTAAGGCGTACGTAATAGATACCCGGCCTATGGCGCGAAATATCAAGCGTATGGTTGCCTGCCCCGAGATTGCCTTGTTGCAGCAACTGACCGGAAACAGAAAACACTTCCATCCGGCAAGCGGCCTTTACCTCCAGATTGAAGAGACCTTCGGCCGAAGGATTCGGGTAAAGTCCGGATGTGGCCAGCTGCGGATTTTCATTGGCGGTGCCTTCGTAAACAAACGCCACATCATCTACCCAAAGGGTACTGCCTATCTGGCCTTTGCAATTGAATAAATCTTCAAAATCATAGCCGGCGCTGGATACAAACAGCACCGTAATGGAATCGGGCGTGGCGGGAGAGGTATATTCTATCGGCAGGTTGAATTCCGTCCAATCCTCTATCGTTTCGGTAAAGATCCCTTCCACCTTACCTATTGTCTGACGTTTCCCGGCCGCTTCATTATACCGGTACACTTCCACAAAAATGCTTGCACTGTCATTGTCCACCGGCTTATACTTCATGTAACCTCTGATGGCGGACGGGCGGCTTGTAAAAGGCCGGCCGAACAAGGCACTCTGGTCATCTATCACCACCGTAAGGGCCCCCACCACACCGGGCAAAAATATTTCGGTGGCATCCAATTGCAGCTTGTCGGAAACCAGTTTCGGTGCGAAATCATCCGCCGCACCCGAACGACCCGCGTCTTTAAACAGCGTTACGGGACCGGCAAACATTTCCGGCGGCAATTCGGACAGCATATTCAAGGACTCCCAGAATGGATTGGCTAAATCATCGTACGAATCTCCCCCGTCGGTCGTTCCCGTTTTCCAATATTCGAATTTACCATCGGGAAGTTCTTCCTGTTGGGCGTAAAGCCCCCCTGCAAAAAAAGGCAGGACGCCGAGTAAGAAAACAATCTTTTTCATTTTGCTTATTATTTCTGTTTTTAAATTTTAAATGCTACTCGTTCAGTACAACCTGGCCACATCCGCCTTGCTGCGCCGGAACCATGTAACAGGATTGATATCCTGAAAACGATAGGTAATCTGCAAGGTGTACAGGCGCGGCGCCTCTATATAAAGCGGACGCAAGGAATATTCGGCATTGAGCAGGTTGTTGATGACAAACGAAAAAGTAAAATGATCCACCTCGATGCTGGCCCTTAAATCCAATACCAAAGAGCCCCAGTCATGCCGGCGCATGAATTCCGATATACCATAAAAAGGCAGATCCATCTGCATATTGTCCAGCCAAGCCGCATGTCCCACCTCGTTCTTGTCCAACTCCACGAATACACCGTCAACATTCTTCATCGCACTCATATACTGCACCCCCATGCCCACCGAGAAATAACGGAAAAAGCGGATGTCGAAATCGAATTTGGCCATATGCTGAATCCTGTATTTGAGGATATTGCCATCGGTATTCGAAGATGAATTGCTGTACATATAGTCTTTGGTTCCGGTCGACTTGTATATTTTGTCTGTTTCCCGACATACCGGCAGCGAATAGGTATAATTGGCCTGCAACTGGATCTTCAGGTTTTCCGTAATATCCAATTCCGTGGCGAAGCTGGCTTCCACACCCGAAATCGTGGCCCTTCCGGTGTTGAAGAACTCAAAACCGTAACGCTGGGCCATCGGCACGGATTCATCTTTGTTCCAAGGCCCCATAAAAAACTCTATGTAGTTCCAATATAGCTGATGGAAACCGGCCACGTCCAGATAGCCGGAAGCGATCCCCCCCTTGAAGTACTGGCGCAAGCCCAGTTCCATATTCAGGCTCTTTTCAGACTTCAAATCCGGGTTGGGGTAAAAACCATACATCCCCACCCGCGTGGTAATGAATTTTTCTCCGATGGTCGCCGCCCGATAACCCTGTCCTGCAGAGAGGCGGAACACCGTACCCGACTTAAGGAGTTCATAATTCAATCCCAACTGAAACACAGGACTCATCTCATGCCAGTCATCCACAAAGCAGGCTTCCAACCTGCCGCCCAGTTCGAGCCGCAGGTTCTTGTCCTTTAAAAACGGTTTGTCCAATTTGGCAAAAACGGCAAGGTTATCGGACGTATGGGAACCTTGGTTACCCATATTATACACATCCCCCGAAAATACTTCCCCGCCCGAATAGGTATATTGGTTGGCCACCCCGGCGGTCAAAGCCAGATCGGCCGCGCGTTTAAAGGTCTTACGGTACCGATAGGTATTGTACACCGACTGGGAATGTGCGTCCTGACCGCTGATGTTGATCACGTTGTTGTTGGAATACATATAGCGGTTGTCCAATTCATGCACCCCTCCCTTGGGAGAAACGTATTTGAGATGAGGATCCACCAGCACCACCACGTCTTTGAAATGACTTAAGGTTGTGGCGTAATGCGTGTAAGTGTTGCCTTCCGCATCCGTAAGGGTCTCCACATGGCCGAAAGGACGGTACTTCCCATCCAAGGCATTGGCCCAGAAATTATACATCCGGTTGTCGGAATACATGAAGTTCGCATTGAGGCTCAAGGTCCAATGGTCGGAAAGATGGAAACGGTTGCCGATACTGGCGCGGACCCGCTGCTCATAGGGAGAGACCCTGTCTCCCGGATTTTGCTCCCCGCCCAGACGGTAGCCGTCGTCATACGAGTAATCCACCCCTGCCGTCAGATCCCACCACTTGGCCAATTTGCGGGAATGGGAAAGGCTTGCGCCGGTTTTTATCGGCAAGCCCTTGGTCCAGGACCTGTCGGTTATTTCCCTGGATTCGGAAACCATATTGAAAGGAGGCAACGGATTTTGATAAAGGTAGTTCTGGGTAACGGTCCGGCAATCAGGTTTTTCGTAAATCCCGGCATATATCTTTACCGAACTTTCCGGGGTTTCCGTGGCATATTTGGTATGCACGTTGATGGCGCCGTTTATGGCCGCAGAACCATACAGCACCGAAGCGGCACCTTTCAGCACATCGATTTGTTCCACATCATCCATCGAAACCAAGTTCCAGGCGGGCCTCCCTGCATCGGCCCGCAACATGGGCATGTTATCCAACATCAGCATCACCCGGCTCCCCATACCGGAGCTGAACCCGCTGCCACCGCGCATCTGCGGTTCGTTGTCCACAATCGCCAGACCGGCCACATTCTTCAAGGCCCGGTCCAAAGTGGTAACATTGTTTTTGGCGATATTCTGAATGCCCACCACTTCCAAAGTCTGAATGGATGTCTTTCCGTCCCGTTTCAGACGGGTACCCTGTACCTGCACCGCATTCAAGGCCTTGGCATAGGTTTCCATACCCACATTGAGCACTTTTACCTCGTCTTTCTTATCGAAATGAACCTTGATGTTCTTCTCCTTGTATCCCAGATACTTGAACTGAAGCTCCACATCGGCGCTGCTTACCGTCAGCATATAATTCCCATCCATATCGGCCACCGCCCCCATACCGTTTGCACCTACCACCGCCACTTGCGCCTGCGGCAAGGTAAGCTTGTCGGCCACATCGTATATCTGCCCCTTTACCACATAATAAGCCTGCGCCTGCAGGCCGAGGGGCAACAATATCAACAGAGAGGGGAAGATATTTCGGAGAACTTGCACAACGCGCAAGCGCGTGCCATATCGTAATTTTTCTATCATGCGACGTTTTTCATAAACCTCGCGAAAGTAGAACAAATGCAAAGAGCAAACGCCCCCTACCTACCGAAACCGTTAACAACCGCCTGTTAATTCCAATATAAAAAGCAGTGTTTCAACAAATTGAATACAACCGTCGCCAACACTGCTTTTTGACCGAAAATTTCGGCAACAAGTTCTCAGGCTTATCGATCAATACGTTAAAGGTCCATGCTCGCCATCGATGGTCAACATGCTCTTCGAACTGTTTTCACAATAACCTATCACTTTGGCTTCCAAGTCGAAGTAACGGGCTATCTTGATAACGTCGGCCGCGATGTTTTCCTTTACATACAGCTCCATGCGATGCCCCATGTTGAAAATCTGGTACATTTCCTGCCACGAGGTGCCGCTTTCGGCCTGAATCATCGAGAATACGGGCGGCGTGGCGAAAAGACTGTTCTTCACCACATGCAGGTTCTTCACAAAGTTCATCACCTTGGTCTGACCGCCTCCGGTACAATGTATCAGACCGTGGATGCTGGGACGATAGTTTTCCAAAATCGCCTGCACCACCGGCGCATAGCTACGGGTCGGGGAAAGCAGCATTTGCCCCACGGTCATATTTTCAACGCCGGTGGCATCGGTAAGCGACTTGCTGCCGCAATACACCAGATTGTCGGGAACGGCATTATCGTAGGATTCGGGATATTTTTCGGCATATTCGTGCCTGAGCACGTCGTGACGGGCGCTGGTCAGACCATTGCTGCCGATACCGCTGTTGTAAGTATCTTCGTAAGCGGTTTTACCGAAAGATGCCAAACCGATAATCACATCGCCGGCCTGGATACGGTCGCATGAAACGACTTCGCTCTTTTTCATGCGGGCGCTTACCGTAGAATCCACCACGATGGTTCGGACGCTATCGCCCATGTCAGCCGTTTCTCCGCCTGCATAGGTGATATTGATGTGTTCCTTGGCCATCCGCTCGATAAATTCCTGGGTACCTTCCACAATTTCTTTCAGAACCTCTCCCGGAATCAGGAATTTGTTGCGGGCAATCGTAGAAGACAACACCAGATTTCCCGTTGCCCCCACACAGAGCAGATCATCGGTATTCATCACCACCGAATCCTGCGCGATACCGCGCCACACCGAAATATCCCCGGTTTCTTTCCAATAGAGATAAGCCAATACAGCTTTGGTTCCGGCACCGTCCGCATGCATGATATTGCAGTACGAAGGGCCGAACATACTCTTCCTCTCCCCCATCACATCCGGAATGATCTTGCAGAAAGAATTGTCGAAGATTCCCTTGTCGAGTCCGCTCACGGCATTCTTGACATCGGTCTTGGCGGCGGAAACGCCGCGCTGCTCATACTTTGTGTTTGCTTCCATAGTATTGATTTTTGGTTTTTTACTCCTGTATGATGATTTGCATGCTGTCCATGTCTATTTCATAACTTCCTATCTTGCTCCAGGAAGCCTTATCAAGCACAAGGTCGGCCGGAAGTTCTTCCACCGTGGTCATTTCGATGCGTTGCAACGCATACCTGCCAGCCCGAAGCTCTTTGATTTGAAGGCGTTGATTAGGCAATACCTCTCCATCTGCATTAAAGGCCTTCTCTTTATTCTTGAAGCTGTTCTTGCCCAGATTACCCACCTGCAGCAAACGCATGGCCGCATCCACCGCCATAGCGCATGTCTTGGCCTTCTCATCCACCACCGCCCGCATTCCGATGCCGTTCACTATCACCCTTATCTCCGGTTTTCCGTCGGGATTAAGGGTAAACGGAATCTTGTTGGCATTGGCCATATCGGCCATGGATACCAACGAACTCAGACTGCGGTTGCCCGAAGGGATGAAATCCTCGCGCAATACGCTGAACTCGGTACGGCGGTTCAACTGATGCGCCGCCTCCTGCATGGAACGGTCTTTCAATCCCTGAATATAGGCATCGGTAAGCACCACGCCCGAATCGAACGTATAGGGCATCCCTTTATAGCAAGAGGTGATGGTACGGTCGAGCCGGCGCGGCTGATGGGATCCGTAGCCCCGGGCCAGCAAACGCTCGCCGTCGATACCGCGCAGAATAAGATAATCCACCACCGACTGGGCACGGTACTGCGACAAAGAGTCGTTGGTCATCGCTATCGGACGGGAGTCGGTATGGGAGGCCAGTTCGATAACCAGACGCGGATTCTTTTCCAAAAGGATAATCAGATCCATCAAGGAGTCCTGATACTGTTCCTTCAAATCCCATTTACCCAGATCATACAGTATTTCAGGCAACACCACAGGACCTCTCGGCACGGGGGTAAGCACGAAATCGTGTTCGAAATCCTTGCTCGCCACCAATCCCACGGTGGTTTCCGTACCTTCCGATCCCAGATAGTTCTTCTTCTCGGCTATAATCTTGTAGGTGGTGTTTTCATTTACCTGACCGGTATTGAAGATGTAATAGCCTCTGGCATCGGTGGTGGTGCTGATCAGCATACCGTCGCTGCCGGCCAACGACACCTCCGCCCCCGCAATGGGTTGAAGGGTTGACTCGCTGGTGATAGTGCCGGAAATGGTAAAAAGAATATCGGGAAGATAGAACGAATAAATATCGTCGCTGCCTCGGCCGCCCCCACGACTGGAAGAGAAAAGCCCCTTGTTCTGACCGGGGATGAAACAGATGCCGAAATCATCGGCATTGGTATTGATGGGATAACCGAGGTTCTCTATTTCGGTAAAACGTCCGTCCCGCAGCACGGCACGGAAGATATCATACCCTCCCAGGGAGTTATGCCCCGTGGAGGCGAAATAGAACAAAGTATCGTTGCGCAGATAAGGATAGGCTTCCTTGTATTCCGTATTGACAAAGCGGCCGCCACGTTCGGCTTCCCTCCTGCCCTGAATCTCTTCTTCACTGTCGGTAATCTCCCAGTTCATATTGATCGGCTCTCCGAAAGTGCTTCCGCTTCCCACCGCATACCAGATATCCAGATCCCCGTAGCCACCTTCCCTGTTGGAGGCGAAATATAGCCGTTGACCGTCTTCGGTGATAAAAGGATGCACGAAATCCGACACGGAATCGTCTCCTATCACCACCTCCACCGGATCGCCCCATGCCTGACCGTCGAAAGTGGAGGTTTTGATGATGCAGCGGTTCTTTTTCTTGTTTTCGTTACCGCAATAAGTATAATACATCGTATTGCCGTCGTTGCAGAACGAAGCATCGCTTTCATTCGAAGAGGTGCTGGTCTTGCCATTCCTGTCCAACTTTTCGGGTTGGCTCCAACCTCCTTTGGCATCCTGCTTGGCCACAAAGATGTCTGAAAAGCGCTGTCCGGTCCAGGCATCGGTCTTCTTTCCCGTAACGCCTTCCCGGGTGGAAGAAAAAGCCACGATAGAGCCTTCCGCATCATAGAAACGAGGCGTCCAATCCCCTGAATTGGTGTTGAGCTTACGCACGTTCTCCACCTGATAGCGGGAGGCCTCCGATGCCGAACGGCGGGCGATGATACTGGCCCGTAACCCCTGTATGCCGGCGCTATCGTCGGGAATATAATCCAGATAGTTTTCGTAATTGGCGATGGCCGCATCGAATTCCCCCTCGCTGAGCTGCAGGGCACCCAAATGGAAAAAAACCTTGGGATCCACTTTATGGTATCCGGCACGGATACAACGCTGATACTGGCGGGCGGCCAACTTGGCCTGGCCGCTGTATCGATAAGATTCGGCAATCTGATAAAGAATACGGTTCTTGAGATCCGGATCAGTCTTGCGGCTGCGCTTGCCCATCTTGGCAAAAGCCTTCTGATATTGGGTAACCGCCACATCGTACATGTGGTAACGGAAAGCCGTATCCGCCTTTTTTATCTGACGGTTTTGCGCGAAAGCAACCTGCACCGAAAGAAAGCCGCATACGACCCAACACAGCATAACGTGCAAGACAAGCCCTCTCCTGCCTTTTCCCGCGGCGGGGCGGCACACTTCTGCGGGCATATCCCCGGCCGGTTTGTCGAAAAGGATTTTCATGCGCATTCCATCCTGTTTTAAGAGATAGTCAACTTTGCGAATTTACGGAGAATCCTGCACAAAAAAAAGTACAAAATAAAACAGCGGAGTTCCGGGCTGAACACTTTCATGCACCGAAACTCCGCTTGAATTCCTATCGAAAGGAACGTTTCTGTCTATCAGGCGTTCTTACTTACCCGTATAGACGCCTCTTGCCTTGGCTTCTTTCATTTCCTTATTCTGCTTGCGCAACAACAAGCGGTAGGAAATCGGCGAAGCGATAAAGATGGACGAATAGGTACCGATGATGACACCGCAGAGAATGCAGAATACGAAGCCTCTGATCACTTCGCCCCCGAAGATGAAGATCATCAACAAGGTAACCAAAGTCGTGCAGGAGGTGTTGATGGTACGCGGCAACGTACTGTTGATGGCCGTGTTTATGTTATCGAACAAGCTGTGCTTGGGATAAAGCCCCATGTTTTCGCGGATACGGTCGAATACAATCACCGTATCGTTGATGGAGTAACCGATAAGGGTCAGGATGGCGGCGATGAAAGCCTGGTCGATGTCGAGCGAGAAAGGCAGTACGCCATAGAAAAGCGAGAACAGACCAATCGAGATCAATACATTGTGAACCAAGGCAACCAAACCGCCGATACCGAACTGCCAACGTTTGAAACGTACGGCGATATATCCGAAGATAAACACCAAAGCGATGGCCACGGCGATGAAGGCGGAACGGGTGATATCGGTGGCCACGGCCGCGCCGACCACTTCCGAGTTGATCTGCCCTACGGTTTCGTCTTCATTGAAGATTTTATAGTCGATCGGTGTATCGAAGAAATCCTTGCAACCTTCGTACAGACGGTTTTCCACATCTTCGTCCACTTCGCTTCCCGTTTCGGTAATGCGGTATTTGGTGGTAACCTTTACCTGATTGGACGGCCCGTAGGTTTTCACTTCAGGGGCGTCTCCATCGAAAGCCTCCGTCAAGCTGGCACGTATTTCATTGGCGTTTACAACCTTATCAAAGCGAACCACATAGGTTCTACCACCGGTAAAATCAATACCCAGACTTAATCCGCGCACACAGAGCGATACCACGCAAATCAGCACCACGATACCCGAAACGATAAAGGAGTACCGGCTCTTCCCGATAAAGTCGATCTTGGCTTTGGACAGGAAGTTTTCGGAAAACTTGTGGCTGAATGTGATTCTGACGTCCTTGTCCAGCCAACGGTTGAAGATCAAGCGCGAAATGAAAATGGCGGTGAACATGGAGGTAAGGATACCGATGCAAAGCGTAGTGGCGAAACCTTGAATGGGACCTGTACCGAAATACAACAGGATGATACCGGTGATCAATGTGGTGACGTTACCGTCGATAATGGCCGAGTAGGCGTTCTTGTATCCGTCGTGGATAGCCATCCTCATGGACTTGCCGGCCCTCAGCTCTTCCTTGATACGTTCGTAGATGATTACATTGGCATCCACCGCCATACCGAGGGTAAGCACGATACCGGCGATACCCGAGAGAGTAAGCACCGCACCGAGGGAGGTAAGGATACCGAAAATAAAGAACATATTCACCAGCAACGCGATGTTGGCCACCCAGCCGGCTCTATTGTAGAAGATGTACATATAGACGAGAATCATCACGAAAGCCAGCAAGAAAGAAATCAAGCTGTGCGAGATGGATTCCTGTCCAAGAGAAGGTCCTACCACGGCTTCCTGGACGATATTGGCCGGAGCCGGCAACTTACCGGCCTTGAGCACGTTGGCGAGGTCCTGACCTTCTTCCACGGTAAAGCCGCCGGTTATAGAGGAGCGACCGCCGGCGATCTCGCCGTTCACAGTAGGCCATGAATAAGCCACATTATCCAGAACGATGGCGATGGAACGTCCGATATTGTTTCCGGTAAGGTTCTTCCAGATTCTGGCGCCTTCCGTATTCATGCTCATGCTGATTTCAACACCGCCGTGCTGACCGAAATCCTGACGGGCGTCGGTTACCGCATCGCCGGCCAAAGGAGCGCGGCCGTCGCGGGTATTCACCTTGAGGGCTATCAGCGAGTAAACATCGGTATTGGGCTGAACGGGCTTAACCGACCATACGAACTTTACATTGCGCGGAAACTTGGCCTTGCTCTGCCCGAGCATCATGTCCACCTTGTCCATATCTTTTTGGCGGGCATATCCCACAACAGGACCGGGACGCTGTTCTTCCCCCTGGTACAAGGCCGGTTGAAGAACCGTGAAAAGGGGATTGGCGGCACGGTACTCGGCATCGTCCAAAGTCTGATCTATCGTGTTGTCGGCATTCTGGGCAATCTTAGCCAGCAAATCATTGCTGTCCGCCACCGCTTCGGCGGGCGTTTCCTCCGCTTTCCGTTCTGCCTGGGGCGCCTCCTGCAATTTCTGAATCGAAGCCAGATAAGCGTTGGCCTCTTGCAGGTAGGGTATCAATTCGCTGAACTCATAGGTTTCCCAAAATTCCAACTGGGCCGTTCCCTGCAACAGTTTACGCACACGGGCGGGATCTTTCACACCGGGCAGTTCCACCAGAATACGGTCGGTCTGCGCCAGTTTCTGGATATTGGGCTGCGCCACACCGAATTTATCAATACGGGTACGGAGAATCTGATAGGTGCGGTCGAACGCGCTCGCGGTTTCTTTGCGGATAGCGGCAACCACCTGCGGATTGGTGGAAGAAGCGTTCACATCTTTCATTTCGAAACTGAAGATGGCCGCCATCCGGGCGTTGGGATCCTTCTCGTTCCATACACGGGCGAACACATCCACGAAATTCGTGTTCGGTTCGGTCCGGTTCACGATCACCGCTTCGTTCACCACGCTGTTGAAGAAAGTATCGGTGCTGAAACCCGAAAGGGCGCGGACCACATCTACCGTGGAAACCTCCATGGTAACGTTCATACCGCCGCGGAGGTCAAGCCCAAGGTTCAGTTCCCGGCTTTTGCATTCTTTATAAGTGTATTTACGAATCCAGATGTTGTAGATAACATCATTGCCTACCGAATCGATAAAATACTGATGTTTCTGATTGTAAATCGAATCGAAAACATAGCGTTCCCTCGTTGCATTGTCGCCGGCCAATGCCTTGGCTTCCAACGCCGTGCCGTTTGTGGCAAACACATCAGCCCTGCGGTCAACCCTGCGGGCAAAAAACGTGAACGACAATTGGAAAAGACAAATGATAGCAAAAGCTATGGCGAAAAACTTTATGACACCCTTGTTTTGCATGGTATAATTTGATTTTATTGTATTTCCTTTTTTTCATCCGCTTTCCCAAAACCGTTCGAACGCAGACGAATCAACTCAAAAATAGGCGCAAAGATACAATTATTTTCGTTAGAAACAAACCTTCGATCCCCCTAACGACCTGCCATTTCCCCCGCGCAAAAACGCGCCCCTGCCGCGGCAAACTTCTTCGTAGTAAATATCCTGTTTCAGAAAATACGTCATTTTGACAACCGCGGTCCCGGCGGTTATGTCTTTTCCCTACCGCACTCACTAAAACGCCGATAAAATAATTTTAAAAGCCGGTTGTACACCAACCGTTTCAACACGCCCCTTCATCCCGAACCCAATCTTTTCCTGCTGAAGCAAAATTTTGTTTAAAAATCAAGGATGGCATGGCGGGAATGGAAAACTTGCAATTATACAGGAATAATTAAGCGCCGTAGAAAACAAAGCACAGATTTCCATACAAAATGCGTGAAAGATCAGTGCAACGGCATGACATTCCCCTGTACGCACGGTATCAAATTCCCGTCGGATTATCCAATAATTCATTACCTTTGCACCTTATGCCATCCCCTCCGGCTGGAGGAGACCGTTTCAGCACGACAATTTATTAATTATAAATACAATAAACTAAAAACCATGGAATTACCATTCGCAGAATCTTGGAAAATCAAGATGGTGGAGCCTATCAAGAAAAGCACGCGCGCAGAACGCGAAAAGTGGCTTAAAGAGGCTCATTACAATGTATTTCAGCTCAAGTCGGAGCAAGTCTATATAGACTGCATCACCGACTCCGGAACAGGTGCGATGAGCGACCGCCAATGGGCGGCCATGATGATGGGAGACGAAAGCTATGCCGGAGCCTCCTCCTTCTTCCGGCTTAAAGACACCATCACCCGCATCACCGGTTTCCAGTACGTAATCCCGACCCATCAGGGACGTGCCGCCGAAAACGTATTGTTCAGCCATCTGGTGAAAGCCGGTGCGGTCGTTCCCGGAAACTCGCATTTCGACACCACCAAGGGACATATCGAAAGCCGCAAAGCCACCGCATTGGACTGCACGATCGATGAAGCGAAAGACACGCAGCTCGAATTGCCTTTCAAGGGCAATGTGGATCCCAAGAAACTGGAAAAAGCCTTGGCCGAACACGCCGACAAAGTGCCTTTCATCATCGTTACCGTTACCAACAACACCGCCGGCGGACAGCCCGTTTCGATGCAGAACTTGCGCGAAGTGAGGGCCATCGCCGACAAATACAAAAAACGCGTCATCCTCGATTCCGCCCGTTTTGCCGAAAACGCTTACTTCATCAAGACCCGTGAAAAAGGCTATGAAAACAAAACCATCAAGGAAATTGTAAAGGAAATGTTCTCCTTGGCCGACGGTATGACCATGTCTGCCAAAAAAGACGGCATCGTGAACATGGGCGGCTTCATCGCCACCCGTCACGAAGACTGGTACGAAGGGGCCAAATGCTTCTGCATTCCTTTCGAAGGCTACCTGACTTACGGCGGTATGAACGGCCGTGATATGGACGCGCTGGCTGTCGGTCTGGACGAAAACACCGAATTCGACAATCTCGAAACCCGTATCAAACAAGTGGAATACCTGGCCAAACGCCTCGATGAATTCGGAATCCCCTACCAGCGTCCTGCCGGCGGTCATGCCATTTTCGTGGACGCCAGCCGTATCCTGACCGAAATTCCCAAGGAAGAATTTCCGGCCCAGACACTTACCATCGAACTGTATTTGGAAGCCGGTATCCGCGGTTGCGAAATCGGCTATATCCTGGCAGACCGCGATCCCGTTACCCGCGAAAACCGCTTCGGAGGCTTGGATCTGCTCCGTCTCTGCATCCCGCGCCGCGTGTACACCAACAACCACATGGACGTGATTGCCGTGGCCCTGAAAAACGTGTTCGACCGTCGTAACCAAATCAAACGCGGTGTACGCATCACTTGGGAAGCCGAACTGATGCGCCACTTTACCGTTCAGCTCGAAAGACTCGGCTAAACGGACGGGGCTCCCCTTTTTCAAAGGTGACCGTAAACGGCTCGCGTGCAGAAAACCGCTGTTTCCGTTGCGGTCACCTTTTTGCTTTAAAACCTTTTTTGCGGATCGAACTTCCGCATTTTTTTACAAACCCTTCTCGTTTTATCCGGATGCCGGTGCTTTTTTCAAGTCCTTTCCATGCCTCACGGCGGTTGATTCCCGTCCTGTTGCTCGCCTTTCTGGCCTGTAGCTGCAACAGCATGAAGAGAGTGCCCGAAAACGAAAGCCTCCTTGTGCGAAACAAGGTAAAAGTATCCAAAGGCGGCACCGTAAGCAAATCCGATGTCATGAACATGCTTACCCAGGAGCCTAACAGCCGGATTCTGGGCGCGCGCGTCAAACTGACGCTCTACAACTGGTCCAAACCCGACAAAAAGAACTGGTGGAACAACAAACTCCGGGAAATCGGCGAAGAACCTGTTATTTTCGACTCCTCCGCCATCGCTTCTTCTTATGAAAACATTCTGTTGCATGCCGCAGGAAACGGCTATTTTCATCCGCAACTCACCTCCCGGATAAAGAGAAAAGGGAAAGACAGCCGGAAAGTGGTGGTAGCCTATAATCTGATGCTGGACAAGCCCTACCATATCCGAAATATCGACATTGCCGTTCTGGATGACAGCCTGCAACACTATTTCCGGAACTGGAGACAGGAAAGCATGCTGGACTCCGGCATGCAATATAAGGTAAGCACCCTGGATGCCGAACGGACCCGGATTGCCGAACAATTGCAGAATGCCGGATATTGGGCTTTCTCCAAGGATTTCATTTCCTATTCCATCGACAGCGCGCTCAACTCCAAACAAATGGATGTGAGGCTCATTGTACGGAAGATGCCTTCCAGGCGCACCGACTCCCTGAGCGGCAATCCGGTGTTGCTGCATCACAAAAAATACTACATCGACAACATCTATATCTTCCCCCAGTCCCGCTCCCGGATTTCGGAGCGGATGGAGCTGGACACGGTATTGTTCGAAAATCTCTCCCGCCGTGAAAAAAGGAAAGGCCTTTCGGCTCATGTTTACCATATCGTCAATCAAGGAAAACCCATCATCAAATACAAACCCGTCCTTCAAAAAATATTTCTGCAGAACGGCAATCTGTACACCTTGCGGCAGGTAACCCAATCCTACGACAACCTGAGCGACCTCAGAGTGTTTCAATACACCAATATCACGCTGTCTGAAAAACCTTACGACACCACCTTATCCTATAACGAGAACAACCTGCTCGACTGCACCATCCACATGATGCAGGGAAGCCGCTTCGGTTTCAGCGTGGAAGGACAACTCACCACCAGTTCCGGGATTCAAGGCATTTCGGCCACGGTCGGGTTTCAACATAGGAATACATTCGGCGGCGGCGAGATCTTCAATATCAAGCTCAAGGGGCTTTATGAATTCCAGGTAACGGTTGACCAACAAAAGAACAAGACCTTCCTCAACACATTTGAAGTAAAAGCCGAGGCAAGCCTCGAATTTCCCCGTTTCCTGCTACCTATCAGCATAGACCGTTTTTCTCAAAGATTCCGCCCCTCCAGCATTATTTCAGTAAGCTACAGCTACCAGCATAAACGCGACTATTCACGCGGTATCTTCAACGCCACCTTCGGTTACCACTGGAAGCAGCGGTTCGCCGAACACACGCTCAATCCAGTGGAGGTTAGCACGATTCAGATGCTTAACACTTCCGAAAGTTTCCAGTCGCTGCTGAACGGCTATCGGGAAAGCAACAACTACCGGCTCCTCTATCAATACAGCGACCACTTTATCCTCACCCCTCGCTATCATTTCCAGTACAACGACCAACGCCCGAACGAAATACGCGACTACAACCGGCTGCGTATCGAGATAGAAACGGCCGGCAACCTGCTCTACGGCTTCGCCCGCGCCGCCCAAGGCCCCAAACCCACCGAAGAAAGCTACCGGATCGCCAACCTGCCGTTTTCCCAATACGTGCGCGCCGACTTCGACTACAGCCACCATTTCGTATTCGGCGCTAAAACGGATTTGGTTTTCCGGGCGGGATTCGGCATCGGCTACAGCTATGCCAACTCCCACTCCATGCCTTATGAAAAGAGCTTTTTCATAGGGGGGAACAACACCATACGGGCATGGGCGCTCTACCAGTTGGGGCCTGGATCCTACCTGCATCCCGAAGGCACGGCCGACTTCGAACGCCTGGGAGACATACGTTTGGTTTTCAACCTCGAACAAAGGTTTCCCATCGTGGGCGGTCTGCGCGGAGCGGTATTTCTGGATGCCGGCAATATCTGGCTATGCCGTGCCAACGAGGCTTATCCCGACGGCGAATTTCGTTTTGACCGTTTTTACAAAGAGCTGGCGCTTGGAACCGGGATAGGACTCCGCTATGATTTCAAGTTCTTCCTGCTCAGGGTCGACATGGGCATTCCCGTGCTGGACCCCGCCTATCTGGCAAGCGGCCGGGGTTGGGTAATCGAAAGGCTCAAGTGGAAACACCTTATCTTCAACTTCGGTATCGGATATCCGTTCTAACAAAAAAAAGAATGAAAAGAACCGCGGCTTTTTTGCTCAGACTGTTCGGTTGGCATGTAAACAGTTTTATTCCACCCGAAAACCGCTATGTGCTTATCGTTGCCCCGCATACCTCCTGGCTGGACGCCCTGATAGGCCGGCTGGCATTCTGGACCAAACGCCTGCCGGCGAAGTTCTTTGTCAAGAAAGAGTTTTTCGTTTTTCCGTTCGGCTATCTGCTCAAAGCCCTGGGCGGAATGCCCATAGACCGCAAACAAGCGCAACACGTGGTGGAACATGCCGTGAATCTGCTTGCCTCACACGAAAAACTGGCGCTGATCATTACCCCAGAAGGCACACGCAAACGCACCGAAAACTGGAAAAAGGGCTTTTATTACATCGCCCGCCGGGCCGATGTGCCGCTTTACGCCGGTATCGTGGACTACCGTAAAAAAACCTGCACGGTATTGCCCCGGCCGATCGACACCCACCGTTCTTGGGAGGACGTGAACGAAGAATTGCGCCGCATCTACGGCGGAGCCTGCGGCCGCTATCCCGAGAACTTCAATCTCTACAAAGAGGAGACGCATTTAGACGGATAAAACCGTGCTTGGCCGGCCGACGTTTGTAAATTTAAAAATCATTCGTAAATTAGCGGCCTCCTTGTGAGTGCGGATTACTTAACCGGTTATCCATAAGGAACTGAAAAAAAAATAATTAGGAGAGGTGGCCGAGTGGTCGAAGGCGCACGCCTGGAAAGTGTGTAAGCGTCAAAAGCGCTTCCAGGGTTCGAATCCCTGTCTCTCCGCAAGGAACGCAGCGAATCGGAGCGGTTCGTGAGGTTCGAATAAAACAAAAGGATAAAAAAAAGTAAAAAAGTTCTATCATCATGAAAAAACTGATTGCATCCCTTTTCGTAGGAGCTTCACTTGTTTTGGGTTCTGCGCTGATGGCTCAGGATGCCGCCGACGTTGACGCCCAGACCGCTCAGACCGAAACGACGGTTGACGAAACCGTTGTAGAGGAAGACATTGTGGTTGAAGAAAGCGGAAGCGTTGAAATGACGCCTGCCGCCGAAGTTAAAACGCAACGTTCTTTCCACCAAGTCCTGAAACAGAAATTCATCGAAGGCGGTGCAGGCTGGATGACCCCCGTGCTTTTAGTGTTCATCCTCGGTTTGGCCTTGGTTTTTGAACGTATCATTTATCTGAATCTTGCCACCACCAATACCGAAAAACTCCTGACTAACGTAGAGGCTGCATTGGAAAAGGGTGGCATTGTCGCCGCCAAGGAAGTTTGCCGCAATACCCGCGGTCCTGTGGCCAGCATCTTCTATCAGGGTCTGGAACGTGCCGATGACGGTATCGATATGATTGAAAAGTCGGTTACCTCTTATGGTGGCGTTCAGGTTGGCCGTTTGGAAAAGAACCTTTCCTGGATCGGCTTCGTTATCGCCGTTGCTCCTATGTTGGGGTTCTTGGGTACGGTAGTAGGTATGGTGCAGGCTTTCGACGATATCGAAGCTGCCGGTGATATTTCTCCGACGGTTGTGGCCGGCGGTATGAAAGTGGCCTTGTTGACCACCGTATTCGGTCTTATCGTCGCCATCGTTATCCAAACTTTCTATAACATCCTGAGTTCGAAGATCGACGCCATCGTAAACAAGATGGAAGACGCTTCCATTTCTTTCATGGATTTGATTGTAAAGTATAACCGTCAGAAGTAAGAAGGGGGTTATCACAATGGATACACTTATTAATATCGGGATGTTCCTGGTCTATGCGTTGCTTATCTTAGCCATATTGGCAACCGTGGGCTTCTCCATCTATCAGTTCGCAGGGAATTTCAAACAGAGTAAAACCACGCTGTACGGAATCGTAGGTTTGATCGTGATTTTCATCATATCCTACCTGCTTTCTTCCGGCAGCGACATCAGCGAAGCCGTATTCGAAAAAGTAGGCGCAAACTACGGTTCTTCCAAGTTGATAGGATCCGGTTTGATTTTATTCTACATTCTCTTCGGCATCACCTTGTTAACGCTGATCGTAACCGAAATTGCCCGACCGCTTAAAAAGTAAAGCAATGGCTAAAAAATCACCCACCATCAACGGAGGGTCCATGTCCGATATATCGTTCTTGTTGTTGACGTTCTTCTTGTTGACATCTTCGATTGATACGGACTTGGGGATTGCCAGAAAATTGCCGCCTCCCCTTCCGCCCGATGCGCCCAAACCGGAGATCCACGACCGCAACGTGTTCAAGGTTGCCGTTAACTTCCGGGATGAACTGCAGGTGCAGGGAAAGTTGGCCGATGTAGCCGATTTACGGGCCATGGCAAAAGAATTTCTTGCAAATCCCGGCAACGACCCCAAGAAGTCTGATAAGAAAGTGAAGGATATCGAACTGCTCGGTTCCATTCCTGTTTCCGAAGGTGTCGTTTCCTTGCGGAACGACCGCGGTACCTCTTACGAAATGTACGTGAAAGTACAGAATGAGTTGACGGCCGCATTCCACGAACTGCGCAACGAACTTTCGCAGGAAAAATTCGGAATGAAGTTTGATGATCTCAAAAGAGAGAACCAGATTGCCGCCATTCAAAAGGCAGTACCCCTTACCATCTCGGAAGCCGAACCGACCAGTGCCGGAGTAACGCAGTAAATACAGGAGGTATAATCAATGGGAAAGTTTAATAAAAACGCTAAAAAGGGTACACCGGAAATCAACACCGGAAGTATGAGTGACATCATCTTCATGTTGTTGTTCTTCTTCATGGTGATTACCACGATGCGCGAAAGCACCCTCTTTGTAAGGATCAATCCTCCTGCGGCTACGGAAGTACAGAAATTGGAAAAGAAATCGCTCGTGAGCTTTATTTATATCGGCCCTCCTATGGATGCCCAGAAATTCGGTACCGAGCCGCGTATCCAGCTCAACGACCAGATTTCGGCCGTACGCGATATCGCCCAGTTCATCGAAACCGAACGTCAGGCGCGCGATGAAGTGGATCGTCCTTTGATGACCACCTCCATCAAAGCCGACAAATCGGTGAAGATGGGTATCCTTACCGATGTGAAACAGGAGTTGAGGAAAGTGAACGCACTTAAGATCAACTACTCTACCGCTAAAGGTGTGGAACGCCACTAACTAAGGATGCACAAAAAAAAAATACCCCGCATGAAACCATGCGGGGTATTTTTTTGCTTTCGCCTCTTCTTTTCCGTAGGCGAGCCGAAGACTTTATTCGGCATAGGGAATATCCTCGTAGAGAAGTTTGTCATAAGGGTATCGGGTAAGATGAACCTTTTTCACTTCTTTATAGAGCAGATCGCGGAACGCTTCCACGTTTTCTTTCTCCTTGGCCGAAAGAAAGATACAAGGCGCGTTTTCTTTGGCATACCACATCTTCCTGAGGTCTTCCAAACTGTAGTTCCGCTTGGTCAGCGGGCTTAAATCATCCGGATCCTTGACTTGGTAAGTATAGGCATCGATTTTATTGAACACCACGATGGTTTTCTTTTCAGCCGCGCCGATTTCGCTCAGGGTTTGTTGCACAATCTGCAACTGTTCTTCAAACTCGGGATGGGAAATATCCACAACATGCAGCAGGATATCGCTTTCCCGCACCTCATCCAAGGTGGATTTAAAGGATTCCACCAGACTATGGGGAAGTTTACGGATAAACCCCACCGTATCTGAGAGCAAGAACGGCAGATTTCCTATCACCACTTTTCTCACTGTGGTGTCTAAGGTGGCGAAAAGTTTGTTTTCAGCCAATACGTCCGACTTGCTGATAAGATTCATGATTGTGGATTTGCCCACATTGGTATAACCTACCAACGCCACGCGCACCATACTGATACGGTTTTTCCGTTGGGTAACTTTCTGTTTGTCGATCTCTGCCAACTTTCCCTTCAGCAAAGAGATTTTATCATGAATCACCCGGCGGTCGGTCTCGATCTCCTTTTCTCCCGGACCACGCATACCTACCCCGCCCCGTTGCTTGCTGAGATGCGTCCACATCCCGGTAAGACGCGGCAACAGATACTGGTACTGCGCCAGTTCCACCTGCGTGCGGGCATGGGCGGTACGGGCATGTTTGGCAAAAATGTCGAGAATAAGCGTGGTGCGGTCAAGCACCTTGCATTTGAGTTCCTTCTCCAGATTGCGCGACTGGGCGGGAGAAAGTTCATCGTCGAACACCACCAAGTCTATTTTTTCAGCTTCCACATAGGTTCTCACCTCCTCCAATTTGCCCGACCCTATATAGTATTTTCCATTGGGAAGATCCAGCTTCTGAATAAAATGTTTCTCCACCACCGCACCGGCGGTATCCACCAAAAAAGCCAGTTCTTCCAGATACTCGGTTTCTTTTTCCAAACTCACCGCACCGGTGGCGATCCCCACCAGTACCGCGCGTTCCCTTATCTTCTTTGTCTCTATATAAGCCATTAGAATCCGATAATATGCCTTACTTCCGCCAAGGTTCTGCGTGCGCTTTCCCTTGCCTTCTCCTCACCTGTCCTGCGCACCTTTTCCAAATAGGCGTCATCGGCCAGAATTTCCCTGATACGTTCCCTGAAAGGAGCCACAAAACGGACGGTATCTTCGGCCAACTGCTTCTTGAGGTCGCCGTAACGGATCGAACAGTTGTTGTAGGCCGCATCAAAGGTATCGTACACATCCCGGGTACAAAGCACGCGCACCAATTGAAACAGATTGGCGATTGCTTCGGGCTTTTCCTGGTTCATCCCGGTGGGACCGCTGTCGGTGGTGGCTCGCATGATCTTTTTACGGATCACCTCATCTTCATCGGTAAGGAAAACAGCGTTGTTGCCGCTTTCGCTCTTTCCCATCTTCCCGCTTCCGTCCAGACCGGGAATCTTCACCAGATTGTTGCCGAAATTGAAAGCCTGCGGCTGTCCGAAATATTCGGTACCGTACATATGGTTGAACCTTTGGGCAAACACCCGGGTCATTTCCAGATGTTGTTCCTGATCTTTGCCCACCGGTACAAAATCGGCTTTGTGGATAAGTATATCGGCGGCCATCAAGCTGGGATAGGTAAGCAATCCCGCATTCACATTATTAGGATTCTGCCGAGCCTTGTCTTTAAAGGAGGTGCAGCGTTCCAACTCGCCCAGATAGGCGTTCATGTTCAAGAAAAGATATAATTCGGCCGTTTCGGGCACATCGCTTTGGGCATAGATGGCCACCTTTTCGGGATCCACACCGCAAGCGACATAGGTAGCCAAAATATCCTTCACATTCTGCCGCAGATGCTCCGGATGAGGATGGGTGGTGAGACTATGGTAATCGGCTATAAAGAAATAGCAGTCATATTCATTCTGCATGCGGATAAAGTTCCGCAAGGCACCGAAATAGTTTCCCAAATGCAGGTTTCCCGTAGGGCGGATGCCGCTTACAACAATCTTCTTTTCCATGGTCTTGCGTTTTTGCGCCCGAATGAAGCGCGATTTGCGAAGATACAAAAAGGAAACCAAGCTTACAATCCGAACAAACCGCAAGCGTTTCGGGTGGTGGCAAAGGCCGCCTCCCCGGGCGTGATGCCGAGGATTTCGGCCAGTTTATGCCCGACAATCGGAATATAGGCACTTTCGTTGGGCTTGCCCCGGTACGGCACGGGGGCCAACCAGGGTGCGTCGGTCTCCAATACGAGCGAAGAAAGCGGTACATTCCGCACCACTTCCGGCAAGCCTGCGTTCTTAAATGTAAGCACACCGCCTATCCCGAACATGAACCCCAATTCAAGCACACGGGCGGACTGTTCCACACTGCCGCTGTAGCAATGGAAAACGCCCCTCAGACTTCCATCCTGCTCTTGCCTGAGGATATGCCAGGCCTCTTCGAAAGCGTTGCGTACGTGCAGCACCACGGGCAGCTGCAGTTCCTTCGCCCACCGCAACTGGATGCGGAAAGCATCCTGCTGTTGGGGAAAAAAGGTTTTATCCTGATAGAGGTCGATGCCGATTTCGCCCACCGCCACATAATACGGTTGGCCGCCGTCCTTTTTTCCTGAAGCCGCCCCGAGATGCCGGTACAGAATATCCAAATTCTGCTTGTAATCGTCCCGCACCTCGGTGGGATGCAGCCCGATGGTGGGATATACCGTATCGGGAAAAGCACGGCAGAGTTCCATGACAGGTTCCACCGAATGCAGGTCCACCCCACCCATTATCTGCTTATAGACACCGGCCGCCATCGCCCGCTCCACCAAAACCGAGGCGGACGGTTGTCCCTCTGCCGGTTCGTATGTATGTGTATGTGTGTCTATCCAGTTCATGGCTTTGTTTTAGCCGGCAAAGATACGCGAAAGCCTTGACAAACGGCATGGTCTTGTCTGTAGTTAATGATTGTTTTCTACTTGTCTTGATGAAAAGTCTGTCGGAATCGGGTATCCGCTACGGAATCCGCCGGAGCACAATCTTTTCGCTGTTCTGTACCTGCAATACGCCATAGGCCTTATTGTAATATACTTTGTATGAATCCGGTTTTACACGTTCCGCTACATTATAGTACATTTGGTCGCCAAGCAACAGACTATCATAGACTTGCTGATACTCATAACTACCGGTATCCTTTATAAATTCTCCTGAACTGTTGTATTTTATTATAACCGTTCCCAATCCGGATGGCCACACACTAACGGAAAGTTTTCTCGAGTCACGATTTTCGCCATATTCATGTCCACAAACAGCAATGACTAAGCTGAAAGCACCGGAGGCTGAAAACATCGAAAATTTTCTGTATTGAACCCATACATCATCATGTTCCGTATTCCAGTTATCCACAATACCATTTACGCCTAATGTTACCGTATTGTCATTCCCGTCAACAAAACGGTAAGTCCTCGCCAATCGATAGGGAACGACGTCTTTATCCACTTCCTGCAAATACTGATGTCTTATTTTCTGACAGGACACAAACGCCAACACCAGAATCAAAACCACCGGAATAATCATGCGCATCTTTTTCATGGCTATCTTATTTAATTTTAACAAAATAGAAAAGTAACCTACGGAATCCGCCGGAGCACAATCTTGTCGCTGTTCTGTACCTGCAATACCCCGTAGGCCTTATTGTAATATACTTTGTATGTATCCGGTTTTACACGTTCCGCTACATTATAGTACATCCGATCTCCAATCAACAGACTGTCATAGACTTGCTGATACCAATAACTACCGGTGTCCTTTATAAATCCTCCTGAACTGTTGTATTCTATAATCGTTCCCAATCCGGATGGACTCAAAGTAAAGGAAAGTTCTCTCTCATTACGGCTTCCGCCATACGCTTTCCCGCTAATGACAAACCAAAGTCCGATATCACCGGAGGCTGAAGACATCGTAATTATTCTGTATTGCACCCATATATCTCCCATGGCATCACTAAGATCCGTATTCCATTCATCCTCAACAGTATTCACGCTTAATGCCACCGTATCGCCTTGCCCGTCAACAAAACGGTAAGACTCCCCCCATCGATAGGGAACGATGTCTTTATCCACTCCCTGCAAATACTGATATATTATTTTCTGACAGGACACAAACGCCAACGCCAGAATCAAAACCACCGGAATAATCATGCGCATCTTTTTCATGGCTATCTTATTTAATTTTAACAAAATAAAAAAGTAACCTACGGAATCCGCTGGAGTATAATCTTGTCATTGGTCTGTACCTGCAATACCCCATAGGCCTTATTGTAATATACTTTGTATGAATCCGGTTTTACACGTTCCGCTACATTATAGTACATTTGGTCGCCAAGCAGCAGACTGTCATGGACATGCTGATACCAATAACTATCGGTATCCCTTAGAAATCTTCCTGACATATCGTATATCATAGTTGCTGATATCCCAGTTGACCGCACCACGACATGGAGCCTTCTCCAATTAAGGTTTCCTCCATATATACTTCCAGCAATACCAAAATGAAGCACCACATCATTGTATTCTGAAGCCATATCCACATCCCGGTATTGTTCCCATGTTTCCCGTATGCCACCAAGGTCTGTATCCCATCCATCTTCAATACAGCTCACCTTTAACGTTATCGTATCATCTTTTCCGTCAACAAAACGGTATGATTCCCCCCTTTGATATGGAACCATATCCTTGTCTATTCCTTTCAAATACACCCGCTCGGGTTTCTGGCAGGAAAAACACTCCAACACCAAAACCATCGAAATAATCATGCGCATCTTTTTCATGGCTATCTTATTTAATTTTAACAAAATAAAA
>CAMWNM010000004.1 GCA_947175635.1 uncultured Bacteroidales bacterium
ATTTAACAATATTCAAGCAAGTCTTTTCCTTAATCCCGCTCCAACCCGCAAAGGCGCAAACATACGGATTACCGGGATTCTGACCAAATCGGCCGACACCGGCCGGCCGCAAAGAACCTGAAAAGAATCCAAATTCTTTGTACCTTTGATGCCCTTTTGGAGTCCGTTGCCGGAAAGGTGGCGGAAAAGATTGTTTATGAACCTACAACATTTAAAAAGATGAGTCAGATTGCAAGCATCCATGCCCGTCAGATCCTCGATTCGAGAGGAAATCCGACGGTTGAAGTTGAAGTGATTAGCCAAGCCGGTGCCTTTGGCCGCGCAGGGGTTCCTTCGGGCGCGTCAACGGGCGTGCACGAAGCCGTGGAATTGAGAGACGGCGATAAGAAGACCTACGGTGGCAAAGGCGTCCTGCAAGCCGTTGAAAACGTAAACAACATCCTTGCCAAGGAATTGGAAGGAATGATGGTGCAAGACCAAAACGCCATCGATGCCCGTATGTTGGAGCTGGACGGTACGCCCAACAAGGGCAAACTGGGCGCCAACGCCATTTTGGGCGTTTCTCTGGCCTGCGCCAGGGCCGCCGCCCAGGAATGCGGACAGGAACTTTACAACTATGTGGGCGGCGTTAACGCCAATACCCTGCCTATCCCGATGATGAACATCCTCAACGGCGGTTCGCACGCCGACAGCAATGTGGATTTTCAGGAATTCATGATCATGCCCGTAGGCGCTTCTTCTTTCAGCGAAGCCCTGCGTTGGGGGGCTGAAACTTTCCATGCCCTCAAGGCGGTGCTCAAGAAAAAGAACCTTTCGACCGGCGTAGGCGACGAAGGCGGTTTCGCCCCCAACCTCAAATCGAACGAAGAAGCTTTGGAAGTGATTCTGCAAGCCATCGAACAGGCCGGTTACAAACCGGGCGAAGACATCTTTATCGCCCTTGACCCGGCTTCTTCCGAATTTTACCTTACCGATGAAAAAGTCTATCACCTGCACAAATCTTCGGGTGACAAGCTTACCTCGGCACAGATGGCTGACTTCTGGGCCGATTGGACCAAACGTTACCCCATCATCTCGATTGAAGACGGTATGGCGGAAGACGACTGGGACGGTTGGAAAGCGCTTACCGAAAGAATCGGCGGCAAATGCCAGCTGGTGGGAGACGACTTGTTCGTTACCAACAGCGCACGTCTGAAGATGGGTATCGAAAAAGGTGTGGCCAACTCCATTTTGGTGAAGGTTAACCAAATCGGATCGCTTACCGAAACCATCAATGCCGTGAACATGGCCTACCGCAACGGATATACGGCCGTAATGAGCCACCGTTCGGGCGAAACCGAAGACACCACGATTGCCGACCTCGCGGTTGCCTTGAACACCGGCCTGATCAAAACAGGCTCGGCTTGCCGTTCGGAACGAATCGCCAAATACAACCAGTTGCTCCGCATCGAAGAATCGCTGGGCGACACGGCCTACTATTTGGGCAAAGATTTCAAGTTCCTGAAAGGCTGACAGTCTCCGGGCTCATACCGAGATTTAAACAGCTTTCGGGAATCTGATTCCTGAAAAAAGAGGTTGTGCAAAGTCTGGTATCCATTCCATTTTGTACAGCCTCTTTTTATCCCTATACCGCCATGAAAAAGTACCTTTTCGTTTTGTTCGCCCTGGGCTTTCTCCGGATTTTTTTACGGACAGGACTCTGCATGGCCGCACCCGGCTCCGATTCGGTGCAACAACTACAGTTTACCGTATGGGAAGTGGATTCGGTGCGGAGGTACGATACGGAAAAATACAAATACAAAGGTCTGCGTCCGCGTATCGGGGTGGTGTTGAGCGGAGGCGGAGCAAAAGGCATTGCCCACGTGGGGGTGCTGAAGGTGCTGGAAGAACTCGACATCCCCATCGATTATATCGGAGGTACCAGCATGGGGTCGATTATCGGGGGACTTTACGCCTACGGATATACGGCGCACGAACTGGATTCGATCCTACGTGCGGCCGATTGGAGCAAACTGCTCAACGACAGTCCGGACTGGACCAATGTTTTTTATCTCAACAAAGACAACTACGTGCTGCACCTGCCCTTCGGGTTCAAAGAAAACACTTCTCTGGCCCCCATCGGTTTTCTGAAAGGACAGCATATCAACAATCTTTTCTACACCCTCACCTCCAGAGCCTACCGTTTTAAAGATTTCAAGGAATTCAACATTCCCTTTTTCTGTGTGGCCGCCAATATCGTGAACGGCCAGGCGGCTTATATGGAAAGCGGCAATCTGGCAAAATCCATGCGGGCTTCGATGGCAGTGCCCGGTGTTTTCTCTCCGGTGCAGATAGACACGATGATGCTGGTGGACGGCGGCGTACTCAACAACTTTCCGGTTGATAAAATGCGGGAAAAAGGCATGGACATCATTATCGGTGTGGATGTAGGTTTCTCGTATGCCGGCGTGGAACATGTTTCCAATATGATGGATGTATTGGAAGAGGTGATTTTCATGGGTTCCAAAATGCAAGTGATGACCAACCGCGCCAACTGCGATATATTCATCAAACCCGATATGACGGGCTTTTCCACCACCAGTTTCGCAAAAACCGACTCACTGTTGGCAAGAGGAGAAAGATCCGCCCGCGACAAAAGGATTTACACGCAGTTGCAGCAATTGGCGGAGGAATTGAAAGAATATGTACCGGAACCGGCCAAAGAAAAACGCCCCTATCTCCCGCCGGAGGCATTGCTGATTTCAAAAATAGAATACAACGGACTGAAGAGCTACAACTACGATTACATCAACCAGTTCTTACAGATCGAGACCGACAAATGGTGCAAACTGAGCGACATCACCGCCGGGGTTGACCGGCTTTACGGTTTGAGCGTCTTCAAATCGGTATCTTACGAACTACAGACGGATACCGCACGCCACGATGAAGCCACGGTATTGGTATTGAATATAGAGGAATCTCCGGCCAATGCGTTCAAAGTGGGATTCAGATACGACAACACCCGTATGGCGGCGTTGCTGGCCGGTGTGGAATTTCAGAATTTCGGTCTCAAAAACTCCGTGCTTACCTTGGATGTGGAATTGTCCAAGATGCCGGCCGTTTCCCTCAACTATCGTTTCATGCCCAATTGGCGCAGCTCGAAGTCCGGAAAGAAGAAATATTCGATGTGGGTTCCCTCGCTGAACTTAGGTCTGAACTTTTTCAATACCCGCACCTATCTGTACCGGAATCCGGACGATATGACGGTGCGGACATCCGATATCCGTTCCAACCGTTATCAGGCAAAACTTTCCGGGCAATCCAATTGGAAATGCAATATCCTCGGATTCGGACTAGCCTACGAATATGCCGACAATCAGGTATGGCTGGAAAGTGAATATTACCGATACGATATTTTCGACAACCACTACCTTTACCCTTACGTATACTACCGTCACGACAACTACAACGCAAGATTCTTTCCCACCAAGGGGTTTTCGATGGTGATTGACGTTTATTTTCCCTTTGAATTGGGAAAAGCCTCCACCAACGCCGGACAGGAAGGACGGAATACGGCTCCCTATTTCTTAGGCGCATATTGGAAGGGAGACTTTGCCATTGCGGCCGGAAAACGGGTATGCTTCTATCCCGGATTCACCCTCGGTACCTCGATTAGCCAGAAAGGATTGAATATCCCCATCCAGTTCCAGTTTTTCCAGGGCGGATGCACGGATCTGAACGGTTTGTACACCACTATGATGCCGGGGGTGTTGCTGGGCCAGTCGAGCGGTTTTCATCTAGCCAATCTTCGCCTGACCGCACAGGTGATGATTATCAAGAACCTATACCTGAGCTTGCGCGGCGGAGTGGGGAAAGCCGCATACGACTTATCGGATTTTCTCACCAACCTCGACAAGCTGATTTACGGAGGAAACGTAGGGCTTTCGTACAATACTCCTATTGGCCCGGTGGGATTGAGTTTCCAGACCTCCAATATCCATAAGTTCAATCTTTTTCTACATATCGGATACTGGTTCTAGAAGATAAGCGGACCGCATTTCCCGGTTCATCGCTTGAACGGCATAGGCGCCGTTTGTTTTTTCACTATACAGGAGGCTTTTTCCACGGAATACACGGCAAAATAGCCGAAAGCGTTGTTGGAGATGTTTCCCTTGATATTGGAAGGGGCGCCGCTGAATACGGGGATATTGGAAGAGAGGGCGGAACGGACCTCACTGATATAATTGCTGTATCCTTCGGTAAAGCTATACCCCAATACGGACACGGTGTCTCCCTCATAAACAAACACCTTTACCAAGTGCTTATTCACCTCCGTGGTGTCCGGCAGACAGTACAGGGCCACACCCCGCAGATAAACTCCCGATGAAAAATTGTCCGGAAACAGGAAGATATTTGAAATGCTGTCCTCATACACCTTTCCGTTTACCGCATAGCTGAAACCGCAATACTCCTTAGTAGGCGGATCCATAGCATAGAGCAAGATGTTCCAGCCCTTGCGATCCCCTGTATAGAAAGGCGGCATCGAATAACCATATACCGCCTTGACCGAATCTATCGTAGGCATGAAAGGCATCGTCTCGTTCCCGGTCTCGTAGTATTCCCGCACCCCGTCCCCGTCGGCATCGGCCCAAATATGCAGCGAGTACGTCTCCCCGCTCCTTCCCGAAACATCCGGTGCCGAGGCATACCAGCCGGGCATCGTATCGACAGGCGAAAAATCTATGCGCAACCCCTGTGCATCCGTAACATAGACCTCTGCACCGCGCACGCCCAAACTGTCGGTGTGCGGATCAAAATAATCGCAGGTACGGCTCAACTTGACGATATGCGACTTGACCTCATCGGTAAAACGCGCATCCACCACCAACCGCACCTCCGTAGAAGACAGTTTCACATCTATTATCTCCATACAGCCTCCCAGCCACAGCAGAAAAACCGGCAGGAGGCAAACAAAAAAAGTAAAAGTCTTCGTTCTTTTCATCGCCCTACCATTTGAAATTGAAACTGATAAAGGGAACAGCCGAGAAAAGATAGATCTTTTCGGCATAGGCATGGGTGGGATCATTCCGGTCTTGGCGGAAACTTACCGCCCATGGATTCTTGCGGGCGTAAGCATTGTACACCCCGGCAGAAAGGTTCCAGCTGAAACGTTTGCCCGTATTGGGTCTAGACTTGAAAGTATAGGATACATCCATGCGATGGTAATCTTCCATACGATCTGAATTGCGTTTTCCGTAAATAGGCACAAATTGCCCGTCGATAACGGCTTTCCCTACGGGATAAGTGGCGGGTTGCCCCGAATAAAAAACCCAATTGAGCGAAATGACGTGACGCGGGTGAGGCTCGATATTCAAAAGCAGGTTTACCGCGTGGGGGCGGTCTTGCGGCGAAGGATAGGCCTTACCGTCGTTCACTTGGTCTATCACCCGCATGGAACGCGAATAAGTGTAGCTGACAGAACCGTTCACCATCCCTTTTCTGCGTTGCAGATAAAGCTCCAGACCATACGCCCAGCCTCTTCCCATACGTAATTCTCCGTAAAGATCGCTGTTGAGCAACACATTGGAATGGTCTTTGAAATCGATAACATGGTGCATGAATTTGTAGTAGCCTTCCACCGAAGCTTCCCATTCTTGCTCTCCCCACTCAAAGCTGAGTCCTAAAGCCAGCATATCTGCCGTTTGCGGCTTTACGAAAGGATTGGCCGGAAACCATATATCAAGCGGATTTCCCGAATTGGAATTGGTGGCAAGCTGAGAATACTGCACCGTGCGTGAATAGTTGAATTTGAGGCTCAGTCCGCAATCGAACAGATAAGCCAGGCCCACCCTCGGTTCAAAACCGAACCATGTATGGTAAAAAGACCTTGTATCGAAATATCGACGGCCGACGGCATTGTAATCTTTATCGAAATAAGACACCGAATCGGGCCCCTGATTGGAGAAAGTACTTAAACGGACACCGTATTTGAGGATAAGACGGTTTGCAATGGTCTGCGTATTGCCCGCATAAACGGCACTCTCCAAGGTGTGCAGTCTGTCCTGGTTGAAGGCGATACTGCGCGCGGAATCGAAGAAACCGAGACTCTCGCGCATGTTCACGGTAAGTTTGCCCGGTTGGTACACATGGTATTGGAGGGAAAAGCCGGTACGGAATTCATGATTGGCCGGTGTAAAGGCCAGATCCGCCTGTCCGGCATAGTCGGTGATACGGGTTTTCCACACAAAATCGTATCCTCCGGCATCCTGCCCCACATAACTGAGATAATCGGACAGATGCGTATTGACGTTCAGCACCAGACGGTTCGAAAAGAAATGCGTCCAGGTGAGCCCCAGCATCTTGTTTCCGAAATCAAGCCCCATGTGGATATCCGAACCGCCGGGCATGCCGAAACGGTCCTGCCCCATATAACCGGAAAGGGCCAGTCGGTCTTTCCGATTCTTGAACTTGTGTACCAGACGGGCATTCAGGTCGTAGAATCCCAACTTGGTACCTTTCATGCCGGCCAGAGGCAGAAAGGCATCGAAATAAGTTGCCCTCCCCGATACCAGAAAAGAAGTGTGGTCTTTCCATATAGGGCCGTCCACGGTAAGTTTAGCCAACAGAAGCCCGATGCCGCCTTCCAGACGGTAGTCGTGGAAATTGCCGTCACGCATGGAAACATCCACCACCGAAGACAGACGGCCACCATAGGAAACGGGAATGTCTCCCTTGTAGATTTCGGCATTGCCTATGATATCGTTGTTGAAAACCGAGAAAAAACCGCACGTATGGGTCGGATTATAGATAATGGCCTTGTCGAGCAAGATGGCGTTCTGGTCAAGCCCCCCTCCTCTCACGCTGAAACCGGAGCTGCTCTCGGAAGCCATCAATACACCGGGCAACATCTGCACGGCCTTGATGATATCGGCCTCGCCAAGCAATGCCGGAATACGCTGCACCATTTCGGATGTGAAACTGGACATGCCGATGGTGCTGCGGGCCGTCTGGTTGGTACGGTTGCCTTTTATCTCCACGCCTTGTAACAATACCGCATCGGATTCGAGATGGATGTTTTCCTGACGGTTGGCGGTGAGTTTTACCTGACGGACAACGGTTTTATACGACAGGTAACTGATCTTGAGCGTATAATTGCCCGCCGGAAGCTGAAGACTGTAGCGGCCGTTCTGATCGGTGGTGGTGCCTTTGCCGCTTTCCTGCAACCAGACTGCCACATCCGGCAAGGCTTCGGAGGTGGTTTTGTCTACAATCTTACCCGAAAGCGTAAAAGTGTTCTGGGCAAGGCAACCGCCGCCAACCAACAGGCAACACACCAATAAGAGCGTTCGAAACGCACCGAGGATTTCGGGTGGTACGGCCTTCTGATACATATCGCTTATTTACCGAAAGCGAAATTATAGATTTGTCGGTATTCGCACAAGTTTGAAAAAAACGAAGCATACTCTTCCCCGCCTTACGCACATTTTCTTGTCGGCCTTACACCGGAATCCGCCCGAACCGATACCAAAACGTGTGCTTGCGATAACGCGCCTTTTACGTTAACTTTGCAGGTTGGGGTTTTAGTCAGAAAAGGATGTTCAGGAATATTGCAGGCCAAAGGGAACTGATTGAAAAGATGATCGCCGCCGTGGATAACGGACGCATCGCCCATGCCCAGCTGTTCTGGGGGCCGGAAGGCAATGGACAGTTGGCATTGGCCTTGGCTTATGCGCAATACATAAACTGTCAGCACAAAATGCGGGCATCCGAAGGTGCCGATCTGGCCGGCCTGTCGGCCGACAGCTGCGGCAAATGCCCTTCCTGTCTGAAATTCGAGAAGCTCGCCCACCCGGACCTGCATTTCGTTTATCCGAACAACATCAACGGAAGCGACATAAAAAAAGACTCGCAGAGCCTCGACTATATCGATGTCTGGCGTAAAACGGTATTGGAAAACCAAGCCTTGTTCAGCTACAACGAATGGGTGGACGCCATGGGCATCGGGAACCGCCAGGCCATCATCAATATCCGCGACTGCCATCGGATCTTACAGACGCTGAGCCTGAAGCCCTCCGAAGCCCGCTACCGTGTGGTGGTGATCTGGTTGATTGAGAAACTGAGCGAAACCATTGCGTCCACCTTACTCAAAACATTGGAGGAACCCGAACCTCAGACCGTTTTCCTCCTTGTTTCCGAAAATCCCGATCAGGTCTTGCCCACAATCCTGAGCCGTACCCAAATGGTGAAAGTGCCCAAGGTGGCACTTTCCGACATGGAGAAGTTCCTACAGGGAAAGGGGCTGGATGCGGCACAGGCGCAAGCGCTGGCGCCGCGATGCCGCGGCAACCTGCTGGAAGCCAAAATCCTTTCAGGAAACAACGAGGTACGGAAAAATTTCCACACCTGCTTTACCGATTGGATGCGGCTCTGCTTCAAAGTGGATATGCCCGCTTTGGTGGCTCTGAGCGAAAAATTGAGCGGATGGGGACGGGAACAGCTCAAGTTCTTTTTACAGAACTGCCTGGACGAATTCCGGAACTGCCTGCTTCTGACGAATGCCTGCGCGCATTGGACCGAAGGCGATGCGGAAGAGAAAAGTTTCTGGAAAAATTTTTCGCGCTACGTCACCAATACCAACATAGCGCAATACTACGATTTATTCAACGGGGCGATTTATCTGATAAGCCGCAATGCGCATATCCCCACGCTGTTTACCGACATGAGCATCCACCTCTGCCGGATTATCGCCGCCGCACAGCGGGATTTACAGCAACAGCCCGCCGGCACCCGCTGACAACCTCTTTAACTTTTGAATCATGAACAATGAAAAAAACGACATATCGAACCGCAAGGCGATAGTGTTTGAACAAGACGAAAAACAGGAGTTCAAGCCCATCGGAAAAGATGATGCGCACGAATTCGATGAAAAAGAACTCTTCTGCCGCATGGCGGCCGATGAGAACATTTTCAACAGCCGCGGTCTAGCACACGCACCCAAAATGACCGACAACAGCCAGCGCCGGTATCATCAGATGGGCTGTTGCGCGCAGATGCACAGTTACCAATGGACCGACCTTTTTTCTTCCTTAAGCAACGAAAGCGATTTCCCTGTTGTGCAGGTTCGATTCAAGAACACGCACAAAGACTTTTTCCGTCTGCCGGAAAACGAATCTCCCCAAAATTTCCAAACCGGTGATATCGTGGTGGTGGAAAGCGCCAACGGCCACGACACGGGCGTTATCTGCCTCAAAGGAGAGCTGGTTCGCCTGCAACTCAAAAAACGGGGCATCGCCCAGGATGCACCCGAAATGAAGAAGATATACCGCAAGGCCCGGCAAACCGATATGGAAAAGTGGACAGAAACCATTCAGGCCGAGAAAGAGATGCAACGCAGGGCAAGGGTCATCGCCGCCCAATTGGGACTGAGCATGAAGATCAACAACGTGGAAATCCAGGGCGACTTCACCAAGGCTATCTTTTACTACACAGCCGACGACCGAGTGGATTTCCGCCAACTGATCAAGCTCTATGCCGATGAGTTCAAGCTCCGCATAGAAATGCGTCAGATAGGCGCCCGTCAGGAATCCGGCATCTTGGGCGGCATAGGAGCCTGCGGACGCGAACTATGCTGCGTTACTTTCCTGCACAACTTTACCTCGGTCGGGACGCAAACGGCACGTATCCAGCAGGTGTCGCTCAATCCTCAGAAACTGGCAGGACAGTGCAGCAAACTCAAATGCTGCCTCAATTTCGAATACGAGGTGTACCAGGACGCGATGAAAACGATGCCCGACCAGAAAACGCCGCTAAAAACCGAAAAAGGGGAAGCGCGCTGCGTGAAAGTGGATCCCCTGCGCCGCCGGCTCACCTATGCCTACGATGAAATACCGGGCGGTTATGCCGAACTTTCGGCCGAACAGGCTTTTGAAATTATCGAAAAGAACAAGCGCGGCGAAGTGGCCGTTGATATTCGGGAAATAACCAAATCCGCCAAAGAACCGGCAAAGGCCGAACCTGAATTTCAGCAGGTGGTGGGACAAGACGATTTGACCCGTTTCGACAAACCCAGAGACAACAACCGGAACAGGAACAGGGATAGGGACAGGCGAAAAAACAAATCCGAAAGAAACCCGCGCACGGAAGCACCCAAACCGGCAGAAAACCGTAAACCCTCCCGGCCGACTATCCAGAAACCTATTCTGAAAAACAAAAACAACCAAACGCCCGTCTCCGATGAAAACGCCCGATAAATCCCGCTTGTTCGGCAAAAGTCTGTTTTGGATCGGCTGTATCTGGGGCTGCCTGGCAATAACCGCCTGCCAACACGATACCGTGCTGAACAAAACATTCGACACCCCGCGGCCGGCATGGGCTTTCAACGATCCGGTATGCTTCAACCTTACCGTAATCGACACACTTACCCGCTACGACCTCACTTTCAGCCTTAAGCACAGCGAGGATTACGCATGGATGAACGCCTTTTTCCTCATCACTACCGTGTTTCCCGACATGAATACCGCCATCGACACGCTCGAATGCATTCTGGCTACGCCAGACGGGAAATGGATCGGAAGCCGTTTGGGAAAATACCGCAATCTGGGCTTCCTTTACAAACAAAACATCGCTTTTCCCCAAGCGGGCGAATACCGGTTTGAAGTACGCCATGCCATGCGCAACGACACTTTACGCGAAATCGAGGCCGTGGGCATGAAAATATCCCGATCATGAAAGACAAAACATCTGATCAAGACTTCCGGCATTACCGCAACATCCTTTGGATGCTTTTCGGTTTCTTCGTGCTTGCCGTGGTTTTTCTCTTTGCCTGTATAGGCTGGGGCGTTTTCGGCTTTATGCCGTCTTTTGAGGATTTGGAAAACCCCACCAGCTACCAAGCCTCGGAAATCATCTCTTCCGATCAGCAGATTCTGGGTTCCTATTATGTGGAAAACCGCACCAATGTGGAATACAACGAACTTTCCCCGTTTCTGGTACAGGCACTGATTGCCACCGAAGACAGCCGTTTTTACCAGCACAGCGGCGTTGACCTGCGCTCTCTGGGCCGTGTGTTCTTTAAATCCATTCTGCGGGGCGACAGAAGCGGCGGGGGCGGCAGCACCATTACCCAACAGTTGGCCAAAAACCTCTTTCCCCGCAAGGAACTATCCAAAATGGGGCTTGCCTTGCGCAAACTCAAGGAATGGGTGATCGCGGCCAAGCTGGAACGCAACTACACCAAAGACGAAATTATCGCCATGTATTTCAACACGGTGGATTTCGGCAACAATGCCTACGGCATCAAAACGGCTTCCACCACCTATTTCGGCAAACGCCCTTCGGAGTTGGATGTGGATGAAGCCGCCATATTGGTGGGAATGCTCAAGGCCACGTCCTACTACAACCCCGTACGCAATCCCGAAAATTCGCTTAAAAGACGGAATGTGGTGTTTGCCCAGATGTGCAAGGCAGGATTCCTCACCGATGCCCAATACGAGGAACTTTCCGCCATGCCGCTCGATATGTCGCGCTTTGTGCGCCAGACTCACGAAGAAGGTCTGGCCACTTATTTCCGGGAACACCTGCGCCTATGGATGAACGATTGGTGCAAGACGCATAAGAAGGCCGACGGAAAACCTTACGATCTTTACAGGGACGGACTGCGTATCTATACCACCATCAATTCCCGTCTGCAGGCACATGCGGAAGAGGCGGTGGCCGAATGGATAGGCGGAGTGCTTCAAAACGACTTCTACAAGGATGTGCGCGGCGGAAGATACGCGCCGTTTTCTTCGGATATCACCAAAGCCGAGGTACAGAAATTCATGGAACAGGCCATGCGCAACTCCGACCGCTACCGCAACATGAAAAAGGCCGGCGCATCGGAAGAAGATATCGTGAAAGCCTTTCACGAAAAGGTACAGATGAAGGTCTTTTGTTGGCAAGGCGGAGAAAAAGACACCGTAATGAGCCCCTGGGACTCGCTGTGGTATCACAAATGGTTCCTGCACTGCGGCCTGATGTCGGTAGAACCGCAAACCGGTTATGTGCGTGCCTATGTGGGCGATATAAACTATAAATACTTCAAATACGACAACGTATCGCAAGGCCGCCGTCAGGTAGGTTCCACTTTCAAGCCTTTCGTTTACACGCTGGCCATGCAGGAAGGAGAATTCCTGCCTTGCACCCAGGTGCCCAACGTGCCGGTCTGCATTCCTCTTTTCGACGGTACGGAATGGTGTCCTTCAAACTCATCCAAAAGCCGTGAGGGCGAGATGGTAAGCCTCCGCTGGGCCTTGGCCAATTCGGTAAACTATATCTCGGCCTACCTCATCAAGCGTTTTCCGCCCGAAGCGGTAATTGACCTTACCCGCCGTATGGGTATCACCGCCCCCATGGAAGCCGTACCCTCGATTTGTCTGGGTACGATGGATATTTCGGTAAAGGAAATGACCAGCGCCATGAGTACATACGCCAATCAAGGCATTCATATCGAACCTTTGTTTGTAACCCGTATCGAAGACAAACACGGTATCGTGATTGAAAACTTCAGTCCCCGTCATGAAGAATCCATGAGCGCCAAAACAGCCTACCTGATGTTGGATCTGATGAAAGGCGTAGTGGATGAAGGCAGCGCGGGACGGCTCCGTTGGCGATACGGACTGAAAAACGCCATCGCCGGAAAAACGGGCACCACGCAAAACCATTCGGATGCCTGGTTCATGGGTATCACACCCAATCTGACCACCGGCATATGGGTGGGCGGAGAACTCCGTTCCATCCACTTCAACAGCATGCGGCTGGGCCAAGGGGCCAACGCGGCCCTTCCGATCTGGGGTATCTACATGCAAAAAGTGTACGGCGACTCCATCCTTGCCTTTCCGCAAGATGATTTCGAGCAACCCGAGGGCATCGATATCGATTTGAAATGCCAGGACGAACGGGATGAAAGCGAAAACCGTCCGAAAAGACCGCAAGTCTTTTCAAACGGTGAAGAACATCTCAACAGCCTGATGTAGGATTTCTGTCTGGTGTAAGCGGCTATCGCTTCTGTACGGACAGGAAAGAGACCGCTATTCCTGATAATAGATACGCTTAACGCGTTGAGATATTCCGGTCAGGATCTCGTAAGGAATGGTTTCCAATGTCTCGGCCAGATTGGATATCGGATTCTGCGGGCCGAACACGATTACCTCGTCTTTCTCCACGGCATCGGTATCCGTCAGGTCGATCATGCACATATCCATACAGATACTGCCTATAATGGGAACCCGTTTCCCTTTCACCCACACTTTTCCCCTGCCATTGCCCAGATGCCGGTTCAATCCGTCGGCGTAACCGATTCCGATCACCCCCACTTTGGTTTCCCGCTCCGCCACAAAACGTCGTCCGTAACTTACCGCCTCTCCGGGTGCGATGGTGCGGACTTGCGAGATTACCGTCTTGAGGGTGCTTACCGTTTCCAGATTGGCCTGCATCTCTTCATCGGTTCCCACCCCGTAAAGTCCGATGCCTAGCCGCACCATATCGAACTGATACCGGGGAAAACGAAAGATTCCCGCCGTGTTGAGGCAGTGCCGCATCACCTTGTAGGGAAAAGCGGCCTGTATGCGCTCGCTCCAGCACTTGAATTTGTCCAACTGCGCCAATGTGTATCCGTCCATTCCGGGCATATCGGCGGTGGCCAGATGAGTAAACACCGACTTGAGCACGCAACGCCTTTCCTTTTGTATCAAAGGCAAAAATTCATCCAGATCTTTTTCCTCCAATCCCATACGATGCATGCCCGTATCCAGGGCCAGATGGATGCCTACCGGTTCCTTACCGTCGATAGACAGGCGGTCCATATAGCGTTGCATAGTCTTGAACACACGCATATTGTAGATAACCGGCTCCACGCCGTATCGCAAAACGGTCTCCATGCCTTCCTCTTCGGGATTCATGCACATGACAGGCAAACGGATACCGTTGTTGCGAAGCGCAACGGCTTCATCGGGATAAGCCACGGCTACATAATCCACATGATTGTATTCGAGTGTGTCGGCTATCTCATGGCTGCCGCTGCCGTAGGAAAAAGCCTTACCCATCACCATCAGCTTGGTGGAGGGCTCGATAAGACTCCTGAAATAGTTGAGATTGTGCACCAATGCCGTGAGATTAACTTCCAGCACCGTTTCATGCACCTTGCGTTGCAAGAGGTTGCCGATGCGTTCGAAACGGAACAGGCGGGCGCCTTTCAGCAAAACGGACTTCCCGTAATAATGCCGTTCTTCAAAAGAGGCCAGGAACGCATCGGTATCAGGATAGAAACGGGCATTCAGCCCTTTGAAACTATCTTTCTGCCGCCCTACCGCCGCACCTATACACACGGTTTCCTCCACCTGCCGGCCGCGCAGGATATCGGCCACGTCTCTGTAGAGTTCTTTTTCCTGACGGCCCGATTCCAGAATATCCGACATAATCACGCAACGCGGACGGTTATGATGATGACGGTGCAGAAAATCAACAGCCATGCAGAATGAATTATAGTCGGAATTGTACACGTCGTTGATAACCGAACTCTCGCCCACGCCTTCCTTCATCTCCATACGCATCTCAACGGCAGGAAGATGCTTGATCCGGCGGGCGATTTCTGCATTTTCATAGCCTGATATAAGCATATACAGCCAGCAGTGCATGGCGTTTTCAACGGAAGCCTTGTCGGAAAACGGTATCTCCACGCTGATCTCTTCATCCTTGTAACGGGCCTTGAGCAAGGTGCCTGTAAGGGTATCCGAAACCTCTTTCAACTGCAGGTCGGCCTTTGTTTCGGGCGAAAAAGACCAAGTGAAGATCCTTACGGAATCCCATTCACGGTTTTTAGGAATAGCCTCGGTGATTTCCTTATAATCGGCGCAATAAATCAATTGGTCGGCATATTCGAAAAGCCTGAGTTTCTCGGCGATCTTGGCCGCCCTACCCGAAAAACCCGCATCATGGGCAGGGCCGATATTGGTAAGAATCCCCACCGTGGGTTTTATCATGGCCGCCAACTGCTCCATCTCCCCTTCTTGGGAAATGCCGGCTTCGAACACCCCCACCCCGTATTCCTTCCTGAGTTGCAAAACCGAAAGGGCCACGCCCAACTGAGAGTTATAGCTTTGCGGAGAACGCACCACGTTGCGGTCGAATCCGAGGAGGTATGAAATCCATTCCTTCACCACCGTTTTGCCATTGCTGCCTGTAATGCCCACCACCGGCAGGTTGAAGAGACTGCGGCGATAGCAGGCCAGACGTTGCAGGGCGGAAAGCGTATCCTGCACATCGATGAAACGCGCCCCTTTCATCGCCTCCTTATTCAGTTTACTCATGACCGGATTGAGCGGATCCACCATAAAATGGCGCACTCCCGAATCATACATTTCCTGAAGATAGCGATGTCCGTCGCCTTTACGGGTAACAAGCGCTACAAAAAGACTGTCGTGCCGGGTTTCGGCACTCCGGCTATCGGTAATGATACGGTCGATATACTCCTTTTTCTCCTTGGGAGCGGAATCATCGATACATCTCCCATTGGTGGCGCGGACAATAGCCCCGAAACTCAAACGTGCTATTTTCATAACGGAAAGGAATCTTTGAGTCCTCTAATTCTCCCGCATTTCCCGGCGGGAAGACGCAATATGATAGCCCAAGGGATTCTCGGTAAGTTTACGATATTGCTGGCGGGCGGCATCGATGTCGATGGCGCGGCAAACGGCCCGGAAAAGACTGCGGAAAGCCTTCTCCGCATCGAAATTCTCCCATATCGGTTCCAGATGCAGAACAGGCGAAGAGGCCGTATAATAGCAACATTCTTCTTTGGGACAGGTATCGAACACGCATTCGGCCTGCTCCCTATACATACACAGTACGGCATCAAAGGAAAAACGTTCCTGCGCATGGAAAAAAGCATGCGCCGGATAGGGGCCGAAAACAGGAATACCTTTCTCGAAAAGACGGTTCACCAATGGTTTCAATATTCTTACATCGGCTTCCGCATTCGTTCCGGAACGCAAATCCTTCTCCATCCCCAACACGGCGATCCGGGGCGTTGTGATGGAGAAATCGGACTTGATGGCCGCATACAGGTCCAGTATACGCTGTTCCACACGTTGGGCGGAGAGATAGGTTTCAGCATCTTCCCGTTTTACGGTGGTGAGGAAACTGAGCCGCATGGCACGGGTAAGCAACATGCGGAAAGGATTACCGGCAAAGGCGGAGGCTACTGTCATGGCCTGATTCTTAAACTCAGGATGCCTTTCCCGCAACTTGTCTTCCGATACCGGAAGAGAAACCAAGGCGCGCACATGCCCTTCGGCCATGTGGGAAACCGCCTGCTGCAAAGCCAGAAATGTATCGTTTTCTTCTTCCTGGCTTGCGTTTTCGGCCGAAAAAACCTGTATGCGCCGCCCCTTGATATCCTGTATCTGCTTTTGAACGAGAAAGGACTTCTCGTTCAAGCCTATCTTTTCACCCGCTGCGGCCAGAAGCGGAGCCGAACCGTAGAGAAAGGGCAAAGCGCCGTCAAAGATGCCGCTGTCGCCGAATAAACGCGCAACCGCCTCGTAACAAAGAGAAGTTCCGTCTCCGGGGGTGATGCCGATGCGCAGCCGCTCTTCTCGTTCGGAACGCACCGCCTTTACAGGACGGGATATCTCGGGATTATTTCCAGATCTGTTATCCATGATGTTGCTGTGTTATGGGATTTCCCAGCCTTCGGCCGGGTTTATTTCATTTCCTGTTGCGCGAGCATACGGAAAAATTCCGTCATGAGGCGCAGCCCGAATGCGGTTGCACCAGGCCCCCGGTAGGCATCCCGACGATGGAGATACTCCACTCCGGCCACATCCAGATGCACAAAAGGGGCCGTGGTGAAACGACGGATAAACTTGGCGGCCGTTATCATGCCGGCTGCACCGTTTCCGCAATTCTTTATATCGGCCACACCCGATTCCAATTCCTTTTCATATTCTTTCCACATGGGGAAAAAGCAGAGCCTTTCGTGGGTATCTTCTCCTGCCTGCTGCAGAAGGGGCACGTAGGCGTCGGCTTCTTCCTGCATGGCGGCGATCCCCTCACTGCCCAATGCCCGTGAGGCGGCGCCGGTCAAAGTGGCCATGGTTACAATCAAGGCCGGGTCAAGGTTCTTCTGGGCATACGCCACCGCATCGGCCAACAGCAGACGCCCCTCGGCGTCGGTATTGGTGATCTCGACCGTAGTGCCGTCGTACATCCGGATCACATCGCCGCATACCAGCGCGTTTCCGTTGAGACGGTTGTCGGTGGCCGGAACAAGCCCTTTCACATGCAGAGGCAGCCCCAAAACAGCCAGACTGCGCATGATACCGATCACTAAAGCGGCTCCCGCCATATCGGTTTTCATGTCTTCCATATAGTTGCCGGTCTTGATATTCATGCCGCCGGCATCAAACACCACGCCCTTTCCCACCAAAACAACAGGCTTTTTGTTTTTGGGCGCGGCCGGCCGATATTCTATTTCCGTAAAAGAAGGTTTGTCGACACTGCCCTTGTTCACACCCAGCAAACCACCCATCCCCGAACTGGCCAAAGCCTCTTCCGACCACACTTTTACCTCAAGCCCCAGTTCCGAGGCTCCTTTTTGCGCCCATTCGGCCAACTGCACGGCATTGAGTGCGGAAAAAGGCAGATCCACCAGATATTTGGCGCGGTTAACTTCCGCACAGAGCCTTTCGGTAAGACGCAGACGACCTTCTTCCATATATTCGGAAACAACATGAAAGCTGAATGCGGGTTTCTTTTCTGTCTTGAATTCCGAAAAACTGTAGGAAGAAAGATGAAGCGACTCCACAAACGCTTCCACAGAAGCCGTATCCGCCCAGTCTTCATCCAAAACCTCCGCCTCATACAGTTTTTCTTTCTGCAGAAGATGGAGTATGTCGGATGCCGTTCGGCGCACCTTTTCCCATCTCTGGCTCTTTTGTGTTTCCTTTATCGGATAAAACACCGCAATACGGTATTCCGGAAATGGTAAAACGCAATAATCCGCATCCGAAGCGGCTTTCCGCGCCACGTATCCGGCTTCTTCCTCCGTAAACCGGCGGCAACCGGAGAGGGAATCATCCCCCCTGAGCAGGATTATCGAAACCTTTTTCATCTCTATCTTTTCCACTTTGAGGTTAACAGTCTTTTGCTTGAAGAAGCGGGGAATGCCGCTACACTTCTTCCGCCATAGCCGAAGCCTTGGCCATTTGCGAAGCGGTGTGGCCGTGGTGCAGTTCGTAATGCGGACAATCCTCATGGCGGCCGCTTGGAGAACAACTTCCGCATGCGGCCTCTCCATCCGATTCCCTCATGGCGCAACGATGGGAAAACGTACCGTCGCGCCGAATCAAGAGTTTGATGGCCAAACCGGCCACGCAAAGCCCCACCACGATTAAACTGAACAGCAGAAGCCTAAGCATCTTCCTGCATATCTTCGGCCATGCCGCCGTTTTCCTTGGCTTTCAAGGCGGCACGGACCTTGCTTTCCAATTCATCGCACAACTCGGGATTGTCGGCCAAGAGTTGTTTCACGGCATCCCTGCCCTGCCCCAGTTTGGTTTCGTTATAACCGAACCATGAACCGCTTTTCTTGATAATCGACAGGTCCACGCCCAAATCGATGATTTCTCCGACCTTGGAAATACCTTGCCCGTAGAGCAGATCGAATTCGGCCTGGCGGAAAGGAGGGGAAACCTTGTTTTTCACCACCTTTACCTTCACGCGGTTGCCCACCACATTGTCTCCGTCCTTGATTTGGGAAATGCGGCGGATATCCAGACGGACAGAAGCGTAGAATTTAAGGGCGTTTCCTCCGGTGGTGGTTTCGGGATTGCCGAACATCACACCGATTTTTTCACGCAATTGGTTGATGAACACACAGCAGCAACCGGTCTTACTGATGGTGGAGGTGAGTTTGCGCAAAGCCTGAGACATCAGACGGGCATGCAACCCCATCTTGGAATCCCCCATCTCTCCTTCGATTTCACTTCGGGGAGTAAGGGCCGCCACAGAGTCGATCACGATGATATCGATGGCACCTGAACGGATCAGATTGTCGGCTATTTCGAGGGCTTGTTCTCCATTGTCGGGTTGCGCCACCAAAAGGTCGTTGGTGTTCACGCCCAGTTTTTGCGCGTATGCGGGATCAAAAGCGTGCTCGGCATCGATAAAGGCCGCGATACCGCCTTTTTTCTGGGATTCGGCGATGGCATGAATGGCCAGCGTGGTCTTACCCGAAGATTCCGGACCGTAGATCTCCACGATTCTGCCTTTGGGGAAACCGCCCACACCGAGCGCCATATCCACCCCGATGGAACCGGTGGAAATCACCTCTATGTTTTCGATAGCCGGGTTATCGCCCAGTTTCATCACCGCACCCTTACCGTAAGATTTTTCTATCTTGTCAAGCGTGAGCTGAAGCGCTTTCAGTTTCTCGGAGTTCACCGAAGGTGTTTCTTCTTTTTCTTCTTTTTTCGCCATGTCGGATTATGTTTTCTGTTAGCAATCGAATGCAAAATTACAGCCTTATTCCCTTAAAAAAGCTTAAGGCCCTGTTAAAAATCAAGTGCGGCATTCAAAAAATTGTTAAAAGGAACCGCCGCCGCCAATCCGTCGAGCAATTTTTTCCCGAAACCGGCATCGGCCACCTCCTTGTCCGTTACATTACGGGAAAGGAAATAATGACGGTACCTGAGCAGATCCATATCGGGAAAATTCTTGTCGTATCCTCTCGGCGCCACTTTCAAACGCATGCTCTCATCCATTTTTCCACCGTACACTTTCCCGACAGCCGGAGCCTGCAGGATTTTCCGAAGCGTCGGGGCCTGAAAATAGATACCGTCGCGCACTTTCTTCTGTTTTTCCGAAGGCAGACCATACACACCCGCGCCGAACATGCTCTTGCCCGGTTCCAAATGGATGTAGTAGCCCGAACAGAATCCATGTCGACCTTCCTTGGAAAGGAATGTGCCGATATACTCCTTATAGGGACGCTTGTCGGAAGAGAAACGGGTATCGCGGTAGATGCGGTAGGTGCTTTTTCCAGGATCGACCAAGGCCATGTCCTTATCAAACCGCACAAGCTGTTGCAAGAGCCATGTCATAAATGTCTCCACCTGCGCCTTTACTTGCAGGTACTCGCCTTTATGGGCATTGAACCAATCTCGGTCGTTGTTTTTCGACAAGGTCTTCAAAAAATCCAGAACGCCCGCCAGACCGGGCGTCTCCGCATCGTTTCTTCTTTCTTCCCTTTTCATCATCTTTTCTACGATATATTACCTTTTCCGCATCAGCATCAAACCGTCGCGCACGGGCAACAGCAGGTTTTCCATATCCGGATCCTCCTGCACGGTCTTGTTGAAAGCTCGTACCGCCAGCGTATCTCTGTCGCGGCATGCGGGATCGTACACCTTCCCGTTCCACAGCACATTGTCGGCCACCATCCATCCTCCCGGCACCAGCAAAGTTTTCAGAAGCGGATAATATTCCGAATAATTGGATTTATCGGCATCCAGAAACACCAAATCGAATGTTCCGGCAGGTAGCCCGGGCAGGATCCGCTCGGCTTCCCCCATCAGCAAGGTTATCTTTTGCGATAACTCCGCCTGTTCAAAGGCCTTCAGTATGCGGTCTTGCAGTTCCTCATTGTGTTCAACGGTAAAGACCTGTCCCCCCTCGGGCAAAACTTGGGCCATACAGATGGCCGAATATCCGGTATAGGTTCCCACTTCAAGCACCTTCCGGGGTTTTATCATGCGGCAGAGCATTTCCAGCAATTTGCCTTGATAGGCGCCCGAAATCATGCGCGGACAAAGCACATTCACGTATGTGTCGCGTTCCAAGGCCTGCAAAAAAGAACCGGCCGGCGAGGTGTGCGCCTCGGCATACGCCATCAAGTCTTCCGGCAAAAGCGCAAAATCTCCGTCCATTCCTCTCCTCCTAATCCTCAGCGGGATTCATCAGGGCAAGACCTCCCTTGCTGGTTTCCTTATAAAGTGCGGGCAGGTCGTGTCCTGTCTGTTTCATCACTTTCACCACCTCGTCGAAACTTACCCGGTGCCGTCCGTCGGAAAGGGCCGCGTACACATTGGTGTCGAACGCCCGCACGGCCGCAAAGGCACAACGCTCTATGCAGGGAATCTGCACCAGGCCGCACATAGGGTCGCAGGTAAGCCCCAGATGGTGTTCCAACCCCATCTCGGCCGCATATTCTGTTTGATAGATGGTGCCGCCGAATATCTGATTGGCCGCCGCACTGGCCATCGAACAGGCCACGCCGATTTCTCCCTGGCATCCCACTTCGGCCCCCGAAATGGAAGCGTTGGTCTTCACTATGTTGGCGATAAGGCCGGCGGTTGCCAGACCTTTGAGTATTCGTTGCTCGATGATATTGTAGTTCTTGTGGCAATGATAGAGCACAGCCGGCATCACGGCGGCGGAACCGCAGGTAGGCGCGGTTACGATGGCCCCGCCGCCGGCGTTCTCTTCGGCCACGGCAAGGGCGTAGCTGAAGATAAGCCCCCTTGTCCTGAGCGAGCGGTCGTAACCCTGGGCTTTGATATTATATTGGGCCGCTTTCCGCTGCAGATGCAGACCGCCGGGCAACATGCCCTCATTGTTCAGACCGTTCTCCACGCTTTGCTTCATGCAGTCCCACACATGGGCCAGATAGTCCATATAGCCCGGCTTCTCGTGCAAATCCACGTATTCCCAAAGCGTGCGCCCGTTTTTATGACACCAATGCAGGATATCGTTCATCGTACTCAACTCGTAGATATCCTCATTCGAATACGGACTGCCTTCTTCCAGATAAATTTCGTCCGAGCCTTTCTGGCGGATGTCGCCCCCGCCGATACTGAACACCGTCCACTCTCCCAACAATTTTCCATCGGCGTCAAAGGCCTGGAAAAGCATGCCGTTGGGATGCTCTGGCAAGAAGATTTCGGGATACTCGAAAAGGGTGGTCCTCTCCTCGCCCAATTCATGCAGAAGGGTTTCGTTGGTGAGGTGCCCCTTGCCGGTAGCCCCCAGACTGCCGTACAAGTTTACCCGATACGCGTCCGCCTCGGGATAACGTCTGCGGAATATATGCGCGGCCCGCATGGGCCCCATGGTATGGCTGCTGGAAGGGCCATTCCCTATTTTGTATATCTGACAGATACTTTTCATCCGATTACCTCCAGACAATTCCGTAGCCTTATGGCAAACGCCCGGCCTTTTGCGGAACCGCCACACAAAAGTACATCATTCCGACTAATCTTAGGGCTATCGCCGCCATCATGTACTTTCACGGACAGTTCCTGCGTCCGATAAAAGTACTTCGGATGAGACGGCCCCGCATCCGCTCCGACAGAAAAATTATCAACACGCGGAAAAAAACGACAAATTTGAAGGACAATACAATATTCAACCATCCGAATCTTCCTTATCCTTATTGTCAACAACTAATCAATCATTTTATTTGGTTTCTTTCGGATTTTGTTTGATTTTATTACCTTTGCGCCGCCGAAAAGTGTACATATACATATTCCCGCACGCGGGAAACGGCAATCAATTTACCTGAATGAACCGTAGCATATCTGTCATATTATGTATGCTTCTCTTCGGAGGAGGAACATGTGTCTTTTCCCAAAACGGGGAGAGCGACATGCTCTTGCACCGCTTTGAAGAAAGATTCAGGTTGCTGGATTCCCTGATTTTCGCCAGGCAAGCCTCATGGGAAGACAGTTCGGTCTGGAGCGTTGAGGCAAACGATTCGCTGATGGTTGCGCAAGACACCGTGCTTACGCCCTACGACTCGGCGCTGATGGAACTTACCCACCGACGCATCAAGGAATTCAAAGGCAAGACTGGCCTGCAACTTACCGGGCAATACTATCACCGTTTCGACCACACCGTCGGTTTCGACGAGGAGGATGATCCCCGGGCCGGCTACGACGACAAGATTCAGGTAGAACTGCGCTGGTATTTTCTACAAAGCGCCCTCTTCCGCCGCAAAGGTCATATCGAGGAAATACGCATCAAGGAAGAAATAGAGCGGACCGCCAATAAAAAAGAGTCTTTCGGCATATCGATATACCGCCAGAAAGAAAATTTCCGCTTTCTGCACGACAGCCTGCTTTCCGGTATTCTCCAGCATAGAGTGAAAAATCTGGAATTGTTGAGCGATGCCAATCAGTACCTGCTGTTCAGCGAAAACATGAGCAGCGACGAGTTACTGAAGGTACTCGATGAAAAAGCCGCCGCCGAACGCCTGCTTTCTTCGCTGCCCGAAGGATTCCCTGTGGCCGGAGATTTCTCATGCGTCGAAACCGTTTCCGTACATATCGACACAACGGCCCTGATAAACCATATCGAGGAATCCCAAGAGGAGATGCGCATGCTCTCCCTGCGCATCAAACTGCTTGAACAGCAAGAAAGCAACACGAGTTATTGGGACAACTGCCGGCTCGCACCTTTTGTGCGTTATTCCTACTATACCCGCTATCATGATCAAAACACCTCCAATTTCGATGCGGGCCTCACTTTCACCATTCCGCTTTCGGGAGAAGCCTGCCGGAGAAAGAAGACGCTTCGGGCCGAACAGGATGTATTGTCCGTTGAAAGAGAAACCATCGCAAGGCGCGCAATGGATCAGATACGTCTCCGATATATGGAAATCGAGCAGATGAACCGGTCCATGGAAGGGGAATACCGACGCCTCCAGGAGCTGAAAGACTATCTGAAACTCCGTCAACAGGCCTATGCGAACAGAATCGGCGAATACAGCCGTCTTTCCCGCATCAAGGAATACAATATTTATCTCCAGAGCATTGAAAAACTGCTTGAATTTCAATACCGAAGAAATTGTCTGATAACAGACCTTCAAGGGCTCCTAGCCGATGATACCATTTTGCGCTACTGCCGCACACAGCCTTTGTCGCAAGCCGCCAACCGCCCAAGCCGATGAAAAATTTCACTTACCGTTCCTCCGAAGAGAAGGAAAACATAGAAGCCATCCTCCGGCAACGCAGGCGGAAAATGAACCGGCAACAGCTCATTGCCGGAAGCATTCTCGGTTTGATCATACTCGGGGTGGTGCTCTATTTCGGTTATCACACCTACTATACCGAATACGACGGCTACGTCCATGTGGATGCGAACCGTGTCCGCACACCGTTCGACATCTACTTGGACAGCGTTTACGTAAAGACAGGCGATATCGTAGCGCCCGGAGATACGCTTTATTCCTACTACATGCTTGATTTGTTGGTAAAGCAGGCCAATCCCGACGAAGAATCGAATCTGGCGGCCCGCAATCGGGAAATCTCCTTGCGCTACGAAAACACCAAGCAGCAAATCAATGTGCTGAAGGTGCGCATGGAAGAAATCCAACGGCAAATCGCCATCGATGAACACAATATCAGTTTCGGTCTGAACAACAACACGCATAAACTCGATTTGGAACGGGCCCTGAAAGAAGATGAAGCCAAGATGAAAGCCTTGCGGCACGAACAAAACGTTTTGTACCGCATGAAACGGGAAACCAGCCCCCGCTTCAACAAGAAAAGCAAGAAAAACCCCGAGGAAAACCAAGGGCAGATTTACGACAATATCGGTTCCTCTTCCTTAAAGGGGGCCATCAACTACCGTCTGGCCGGCGATTCGTCCATCGTAACCAAGGTGAACGCCCCCAAGAGGATGATTTTCTTCACCAAGGAAGAAATCCTCACCACCCAACACTTGAACCTGGATGCCAACAACCTCCAGGTTGTAGCGTACGTACCGGTGGAAAAGATACACAAACTCACGCAACATTCCAAAGCCGAGGTGGTGGTTACGGACAAGGTGTCGTTCAACGCGCACGTTTCCGTTTTGGGACTGAGCACGGATGAGATTCCGGCCAATCTGCAAAGCTATTTCACCAAACGCACCACGGCCCTGATTGCCGTTTTCAATCTGGAAAAAGGACAGACCGCACCTTTTTGGAGCGTAACCTCCGGACTTCCCGTAACGGTTCGCGTAAAAAATCATCCTTTCCGGAAGAAAAGACTTGAAGAGGAAGATTACCTGTGGTTTACCACCGGAGAAGGAATACGTACCCATAGCCGCCAACCTCAAACCGAAGCATCCCGATGAACCAGAAGACCGAAAACAGATACCAGATCATAACGAACAACAATCGCCGCAGGATTCTGGTCATAAACGATGTGGTGGATGTGGACCGGAAGGCGGATCTGGCTTTCGAAGACTTCGATGCCGTTTTCATCAACGTTATCGACAACCTGATGGACCGCATCATGCTTGCCATACGTCTGGCTTCTCCCTTGCTCTCGGAGAAATGCCGGTTCAAGCCTTGCTACGTTACCAAACGTTTGACGGGATGGTTGGGTAAAGCCGAAGTGATTGTGGACGGATACGCCTCCCAGCCTACCGACAGCAATATGGCCCAAGGCATTGAGGAGATTTACGCCAATATGCGGCGAATCAATTTCTTGCTTGGAACCGAACCTGTAGTGAGCCACGCCGAGGAAATTTTCCGGCTGTGCCGCTACGCCATCTCGCGCGGACAGTACACTTTTTCTTCCCACCCCACACCGGGGCTCAGCTCAGGCTATATGTCGCTCTATTACTACACCCTTTGGTTCGAAGGACAGGAAAACCAGCAGTTGGAGGAACGCGACTTTTTCCATGCCCAGCTTTTGAAACTGGGCTATATCCGTCCCACCCGCTTTATCGACAAGATTCACGTATGTCCTGTCTGCCGCCAGAGCCACTTGCTGTTTTTCGAATGCTGCCCGAAATGCGGCAGTTCGGATATACGGGAAGAACCTGTCCTGCACCATTTCCGTTGCGCCAACGTATCGCCCGAGTCCACCTATCAGTGGGACGGAGAGCTGCGTTGCCCCAAGTGCCACCACACCCTGCGGCATATCGGTGTGGACTACGATAAACCGTCGTCCATCTTCACGTGCAGACAATGCGACGAATCGTTCATGTACCCCGACATGCGGGTAATCTGCCCCGAAGACAGAAGAACATGGACGACCGACGACCTGCTGCCCATCGATGTTACCGAATACGAATTCACCCCTGAAGGCATCCGTGTTTTCGCCAACTACGATATCCGCTATACCCTCAGTCAGGCAGGCTTCTACGGCTACTCCTCCATGCGCGATTTCCTGGCTTACCTGCGCATGGTTTCCAAAGCGGAAGCCAAACAGGCGGATCTTTTCGTTGTTGCGCGGTTTTACGTGTTCGATCCTGCCATGGACAACATCGTTGCCCAGGAAACCACCCCGCCCGTGGTAAAGGCCATGAGCCGTTTCTTCAACTACAAGAGCGCACTCTGGGGCAACAACTATTATTTCCTCTGCCGCGCATCCAACGGAGAATTGGCGCAAGTGCAGAGCAGGATGGAATACGAGCTCAAAAACGAGCTGAAAGATTTCCAGCAACGCCACGAAGGATTCGAATTCGAACTGGTGGACACCTACGTGTACCACCAAGGAGAAGATATGGAACAGTTCATCCACCGCATAGAAGAAGACCGGAATTAACCGCCCCAAGGCCATGATAGACATAGCATTCAGAATCATCGACGGCATCGCGGCCTGTTTCACCACTAATCTGTCGTGGGACATAGTGCTGTCTATCTATTGGTTTCTCTTCTTCATAGAGTTTCCCCGCTACTATATGCTCGATGTTATCGCCGCCATCCGGTACGGGGCCACCTGGCGCAAACGCAAAAACCGCGAAGCCATCGCCCGGCGGATGCTCTACATAGAAAAGCCGCTCATTACCGTGCTGGCTCCGGGAAAGAACGAAGGCGAACATATCTACAAGTTGGTGTGCTCCCTCAAGGAACAGACCTACCAGAATTTCGAGATCATCATTATCGATGACGGCTCGGACAATTGCTCGCCTCAAATCTGCGAAGACCTCAAACAGGCCGGTTTCATCACGAAGTTCTTCCGCATGCGGGAACGTTGCGGCAAAGCCGCGGCGGCCAACTTCGGGGTGATGCATGCCCAAGGGAAATACATCGTGCACTTAGACGCCGACAGTTCCCTTGACCGCGATGCGATAGAAAAGATATTGCTGCCTTTCTACTATGACCGCAACATAAAAGGCGTGGGCGGTTGCGTGAAAGTGCGCAATGCCGACGCCTCGCTCTGCACGGCCATGCAGGCGCAGGAATACTTGAGAACCATCCAGGTCGGCAGAATGGTTACCGACATGTTGGGTATCTACCATATCATATCGGGTGCCTTCGGCGCGTTTGAGACAGAAACCATCCGACAGGTAGGCGGTTGGGACATAGGGCCCGGCCTGGACGGGGACATTACCCAGAAATTACGCAAGGCGGGATACAAAGTGCATTTTGCGGAAAACGCCATCTGCATGACCAATGTTCCCGAAACCTGGAGCGCGCTTTTCCGCCAACGGAAACGTTGGTCCAAATCGCTGGTCCGTTTCCGCATCCGCAAACACAGAGACATTCTTTGGTCCAACCGGAATTTCTCGTTCAGCAATATGCTCTCCAATGCCGAAAACATTGTTTACGACTTTATCCTCAACTATGTATGGTTTTTCTACATTCTGGGGCTTCTGTTCGGCAACGGGGACAGATTGCCGGAAATCATCCTCATGGGCTGGCTTATCCGTGTGGCGTTTTCCATCGTGGCCTTTATCGTTATCCAATGTGTGTCGGAACGTTCCAGAGAAGAACGTTTCCTGGGTGGATACCTTGTCCTGCACACGTTCTATATGGGCTATTTCCTACGTCTGACCCGTCTGGTGGGACATACCGAAGAACTTTTCTTCTTCTCTTCCTACAAAGACAGCTGGAATCCGAAAAAGGTTTCCACCGTGGCGCGCATGGAAGGATTGTAGAACCGAAAAAGCAAAATCCAAAATGTTTAACATCAATATGAAAACAAAATTCACTTTCAAAACCAGATGGAAGCTCGCTTTTATGGCGATATGCACAGTCGGGCTGTTGACGAGTTGCGAACGTGAAGACCTCAAACGCAACAAGTCCAACACCGAAACGATCTCGATGACCCGCATCGGCGGTGCTCAGCAAGGTCGTGTGAAGAGCGTAAACATGAAATCCAAAGCGCTGAAGAAGAAGGAAAGACTCACATGGGTGGCCAATATCACGGCGCCCACAGACCGCCAGGATCTGCTTTGGTCCGCCACCTCGGTGGCTATTCATCCATCCAACGATGCCGAACACAACCGGGTTTACATTACCTGGCATTCCAACCGCCAGGCCACCAAACCGGCTACGGCCTGGGGCGGAGCCCTCGATATCGTGGATATGTCGGGTACGCCGACCTTGGTGAATACCTATACCAGTTCACAGGCCAAATTCAACCATGCCTGGATAGCCGGCGGCGGACAAACCTTGTTCTTGGCGTCCTCCACTTCCTATAGCGGGGGAGCCGTTGCCCGCACCGCATTGACAATCAACGGCGACTTGGTGGGCGCAAACGAGGCGGATCTGATCGGCTTCCCCGGCTCTTCGGTGAACGCCATTGCCGAATATGACGGCAAACTGCTGGCCGTTTCAGGTTTCAACGGCACCTATGCCACCTTTGAGGCCAATATGGTTCCTCAAGCCTACAACTACATCAATCCCGCCAAGAACGTAATCACGCCCCTGACCGAAAGCATGGTCGATTTCGGCGGAAAATACGTCGTTTCCATGAACGGGAACGCCTATATTCTGCACGATGGCGGAGAGGGCGCGGTTATCACCGACATGAACGGCCGGGACATCAAAACCGATGTTCCCCTCAAATCAGCGCCGAAATACAAGGAAATATACAACGACAAGACCGGCGAATGGGAACTCTCCGGAGAACAGTCCGCCGCTTACGGCAAGCATACCATGGCGGTCAAGGACGACTATGCCTACATCGCATGCGGATACAGCGGCCTTATCGGCGTGAATCTTTCCTCCGGTGCCATCTTCCACCGCCAGAACCTGATGACCGTAGGTCTCTGTGTCTGCGACAGTCTGCTCTTCGCCGCCACCTCCATGGGGCTGAGGATTTATCAGATCGGGGAAGACGGTTCTTTGGAACTCTATGCCTACGAAGTGGAAAGCTACGATGAAGAAACCGGCATGCCGACTTCCGTAGAAACGGCCGCCATCGGTACCGAACTGCGCCACTCGCCCAATTTCGTGACCTACGATCCCACCTCGGGTTATATCTATGTAGCCTACGGACAAAGCGGGGTCCGTGTGTACAAATGGACGTACGAAGAACCCGAAAAAGGCATCGACATGGGCGGAGATGTGCTCTGGTATCCCGAAAATATAGATGGGTACTATGCCTGGGGTGAAATATTCAGTTTCGAGGATCCCCAAGATTTCGCGCTTACCTACGATGGGGTAACCTATTACAACAATCGTTCTTACTACCCTGTTTCCGGGAGCAACAAAACGATAGCCGACCATAAGAACTTCAACGGCTACCACTTTACCCAAAAAAATTCGACAAAGCTTTCCAAGTACACAAATCAGAGCAAACTGAACAGCAACGGTTTTCCCATTTCCCAAGACGGAAAAAGCGTTCTGGAACCGATGGATGACGTGGCGACCGTACGTTTGGGCGAAGGCTGGCGCATGCCGACCGAAGAAGAATGGATGGAACTGCTTGCACTGGGCTACGAAATCCGGACTGTGGGAGATACCACCGGCATCGTTTTCAAGGCAGCAAACGGCAATGAACTCTTCCTGCCGCAAACCGGTTATTACGGATGGCGCAACGCGCATTCTTTTATCGATTCCTGCTTCTACTGGACGGCTTCCCTCAGTAAGAAGCCCAACTTCGATGAAGAAACTCATCAGTGGCGGCCAGGCGGTCAGGCCCAGTTCCCTTCCGTTGCCACCAATATCAATCCTTGGTGCGATGAAGCCAAGGCCTCCTGCATCGTGATACCGTTGGTAGGAAATAAAAAACCCTATCTGCATCAGCACGACCGTTGCTGCGGCATGGCAATCCGCCCTGTAAAAGACAAAAAAGCAAATGATAGAAACAAATAAAAACCATCAAAATCAAAACATCATGAAACGATTACACTTTATCATGAAAGCGGCTTTCGTTCCTGTGCTTCTGATTTCCGCCGGTTTACTGACCGGTTGTGAAAAAGAAGGCAGCAAGAAAGATCCCAACGAATCTGCCGCCAACTCGATTGTCTTGAAAAGGAGCTCTGGCAACAAAGGTAGATTGCAGATTGTAAAACAGAGCAAAAGACTGCCCAAAAGACATCGGTTGGCTTTCGTCGCCTCTATTTCCGCGCCCCAGGATCGGCAGGATCTGATGTGGTCGGCCACCTCGGTTGCCGTCAATCCCAACAATACGGCCGAAAACAACATCGTTTACGTAACATGGCATTCCAACTATCAGGCACAGAATCCCGCAACACAGTGGGGCGGCGCTATCGATATCGTAAACATGAATGCCGCCGAACCCACGCTCACCTCCTACATCAATTCCGGAAAGGGCCTGAAGTTCAATCATGTTCTTTATTCCGGCAATAGATTGTTCCTTTCGGTTACCAGCTCCGAATGCGGCGGGGCCATCGGCCGCGCGGAACTGAACGCGGACGGAACGGAAATTATCGGAGAGAGCCATATCGACCGCATCGGTTTTCCGGGTGCTTCGGTAAATGCCACGGCCGAATACAATGGCCAGATGTTGGCCGTATCGGGCTATCGTGGCACCTATGCCACCTTTAACGCCAATATGGAACCGATGCCTTACAATTACATCTCCCCCGAAAAGAACGAAATCGAGCCCATGACCGAAGATATGTCTGGTTTTGGTGGAAAATACGTGCTCTCGGCCAACGGTACCGCCTACGTGCTGTATGATTCCGGCGAAGGGGCCATCATCGAAGACATGAACGGCAACAAAACCGAGATCGGTGTGAAACTCACCTCCGCCATGAAAGACAGGGAAGTTTATAATGAAACCACCGGTGAATGGGTGCTTACAGGCGAAACGAGCAACCACTACGGCAAACACACCATGGCCATCAAAGGCGATTATGCTTACGTGGCCTGCGGCTACAACGGCTTGGTGGGCGTGAACCTCTCCACCGGCGAACAAGTTGTAAACAACAACCTGATGACCATCGGTCTGTGCGCATATGAAGACTATCTCTTCACCGCCACCGCCAGTGGTTTGCGCATCTACGAAATCCAAGACAACGGTGCCCTCAACCTCTATGCGTTCGAAGTGGAATCCTACGATGAAACCACCGGTATGCCCACTTCCGATATTCCTGCCAGCATCGAAACCAGCCTGCGCCACTCACCCAACTTCGTTGCCTACGATCCGGCCACGGGCTACATCTATGTAGCTTACGGACAGACCGGGGTACGTGTGTACAAGTTCAGAACGGACGATACCCCCGATGCCCCCGTTACGGACGGTGGCGTAGATATGGGCGGCGACATCCTCTGGGCTACCGAAGACCTCGAAGGCTACTACGCCTGGGGAGAAATCTTCACCGCGCAGGATCAAGCCGGCACAAGCTTCACATACAACGGAACAACCTATACCAACGACGGCAGTTACTACACCTTTTCCGGCACCAACAAAACTTCCTATACGGACTATACCAACTACAAATTCTTCGACAATACGGCCAAACTGACCAAATACACCTGGCGCCACACCAACGCGGCGTTGTCGGAAGACGGTCTTACGGTATTGGAACCCCAGGACGATGCAGCCGTAGTACGTAAAGGAGACGGCTGGCGTATGCCTACTGCAGAAGAATGGGTTGCCCTGATCAACGAATGCCAAAATGAAGGCAGCATCGAAGAAACAACGCAGGACGGGGTTAAAGGTCTGCTCTTCACCGCTGCAAACGGCAACACGATCTTCCTGCCGCAAACCGGCTATTACAATTACTCCGGTGAATTGAAAAACACCACCGACTACTATTATTGGACTTCCTCTTTGAGCACACAGATAAACCGTAACAGCGATACGCGTGAAAATCTTCCCGGCGGGTTCATCACCGGAGGAGACATTGCCAGAAGCTGGTGCGATGAATCTCTGGCCACCGTGTTCATTGCTTATTTTGCCTACGGCAATCTGTATATTCAAAAACAGGGAAACGAACTGAACGGCTTTGACCGTTGCTACGGCATGAAAATTCGTCCCGTAAAAGACAAATAAGCGGTTCATTTCCTCTTGGCCGTGCGGTCAAGACACTAAAATCCCTTGAGAGCAAAGGCCGCTCATTATGAAAGGGCGGCCTTTGTTTATATCGGAAGAAGCAACAGAACTATCCCATGCTACACAAATTTTCCACACCCGTTTTCAAATACCTCCCTTCCTGCCTGAACCGGAAGCGCTTGCTTCTGGCCTGCATTTTGATTTTGCCGTTTTTCTTTCCCGGAACGGCTTCCGGACAACAAAAAAGATTAGGCGTCATCAGTGCCTATCATGAATCCGCACCTTGGCCCAAGGATCTTTTCACAGCAGTCAGTTTAAATTTAGCCGATCGGTCCGATATCATTATCGATCCCGTTTACATGAACGCCTCGCTCATTACCGACGAGAACTATCTCAACCGTACCATCGACGGCGTATTCCAACATTTCAAAAACAACAAACCCGACTACTTGCTTCTAATCGGCGGTATGACCATCACCCTACGCGACCGCATCGTGGAGGAATGGGGCGATATTCCGATGGCGATGATTTCCAAATCAGACAAATACGGCCCCCGCAACTATTATATCACCAACGATACCGCATTCATTTCGGATCAAATGCTTCGCCCGATGGCCGACCTGCAGGGCCGGTACAACCTTACCCTTGTTCAATTTCCCGATCTGGACACGGCCACTACGGAAATGATGCTGCGAATGCAGCCTCAGATGCGGAAACTGGTTATCCTCTCCGACCCCAGTTACCAAAACCGGCACATGGCCACGAATATTCAGAAGTATCTGGCCATCAACCATCCCGAGATAACGAGCGAATGGCTTATCAGTAACAACGAAAACGTTACGCGCCTCCAATCCTATCTCACCAAATTCAATCCCGAAGTGGGATTATTGCTATGCTCCTGGTTCTACAGCCGCACCGGCACTCTCGGAGCCCAAGAAGTTCTCTCCGGAGGCGTTTCCCTGATGCCCGTTGTCAACCAACCCGTTTTCACCTTGCGGGAATCCTATCTGAAAGACGGAGCCCTCGCCGGCTACTTTCCCGACTTCGAACAAATCCGCAACTCGGTCAACAACATCATCGACAGCATGTTGAAAGGCGCCTCCATGCGCACCATTCCTTTCATCACCAGCAAAGACCTGAACGCAAGCCCAATTGTCGATTACACACAACTGCAACAAAAACAAATCCCTGCCTCGCTTTGTCCGTACAACACGAAGTTCATCAACAAACCGGTTTCTTTTTGGCAACGTTACAAATGGCAGATTGTATTGGTGTTTTTCATACTCATCGCCTTGATTCTGCTTGCATGGATCTGGCTATACTACCAACACAGGCAGATCAATTATCTGAAACTGCATCAAAACCTCATCGACAACATGCCTATCGGTTATACCCAGGCCGAAGTTTTGTTTTCCGAAGAAGGCGATGTTACCGACATACAGTATCACTCGGGCAACAACTCCTTCAAGACGCTGTTGAAAGAGAATGCCATTCCCGGCAAACCCGACAAGCTTTTCCCCGCCGAATATATATCAGGCTTCACGCAGACTATGCTGAAGACGCAAATGCCTGTAAGCTACACCTATTACTTCAACCAAACCGATTCCTATTACGAGTTCCGCCTATATCCGCCAAAAGGAGAAAAACCCAACGAGGGCAAGATCGACATCGAGCTTTTCTGCATCAACGTCACCACACGCAGCAAAGCCGAAAACGATCTTCGGCAACTTACCCAGAAATTGGATCTGACCTTGAATCTGGCCCATATCATTCCCTGGCGTTGGGACATAAAGGAACACAAAATCTACTGCGAGGCGCAACGGATCCTCAAACATATCGATGTAAAGGCACATTACTCCAAACGGCATGCCGCCTATGTAATCGATGAAACCGACTATCTGGACAGAATTCATCCCGACGACATCGAGCGGATCAACACTATCTTCCACAATATTTACGAAGGCCGCGCCTCCTATGCCAAAACCGAATTCCGATTGCTCTCTTCCAAAGAAAACGCACATATCTATTGGCTGGAAATCAACGCTTCCGTTACCGCTTACGATGAGCAGCATCATCCCTCCGCTCTGTCGGGTTCCCTCTTGCTTATCACCGAACGCAAAAAAAAGGAGCAGGCTTTGATAACGGCCCGTGAAAAGGCGGCCGAATCCGATCGCATGAAATCGGTGTTTCTGGCCAACATGAGCCACGAAATACGTACCCCGCTCAATGCCATCGTGGGCTTTTCGGATTTGATCGGCCGCACCGATGATGAAGCCAAGAAACAAAAGTTCATGAACATCATCAAAACCAACAACCAACTGCTTCTCCAACTCATCAGCGATGTGTTGGATCTTGCCAAGGTGGAAGCCAATACGCTTGATTTCTACTATCAGCCGGTGGATTTGAACGAACTTTTGCAAACCATCGAAAAATCGGTAAGTCTGCGTGTCAAACCCGAAGTGAAACTCACCTGCATTCTCGGGGCCGAGAAATGTATTATACAGGGGGAACCCAACCGTCTCTCGCAGGTTTTGATAAACCTGCTTACCAACGCGAATAAATTTACCACACAAGGCCGTATCGACTTCGGATATGCACTGAAAGGCAAGGAAATCTATTTCTTTGTAAAAGACACCGGACTGGGTATATCCAAAGAGAATCAGGCAAAACTGTTCCAACGGTTTTCAAAGCTCAATAATTTTGCCCAAGGCACTGGATTGGGTCTTTCCATCTGCAAGGGAATCATCGAAAAGATGGAAGGCCATATCGGTATGGAATCCGAAGGCGAGGGTTGCGGAAGTAAATTCTGGTTCACCATTCCCTACCTGCCCGTCAAAGACGAGACAACGGAAGCGGCAACGGAACAGCAACCCGTCAAAACGGTGAAGAAAAAGAATATAACCATTCTTGTTGCCGAAGACAACGAAAACAATTACATGCTCTTCCAATCCATTCTCGAGCCCGAGTACAAACTGATCCACGCATGGGATGGAAAAGAAGCCGTGGAAATGTTCAAAGAGCAGAATCCGCAACTTATCCTGATGGACATCAACATGCCGAAAATGGACGGATACGAGGCCACCCGGGAAATCCGCAAAATCTCGGCCAGCGTTCCCATCATCGCCATTACGGCATACGCTTTCGCCTCCGATCAGAAACGGGTGCTTGAAAACGGATTCAACGGTTTCATGCCCAAGCCTATCGAAGCAGACAGACTTTTGGGTGAGCTCAGATCCATTATCGGAAAAAGCTTTATCCTCCTATAACTTTTAACCGGAAAATCCTATCGCCATGACAAAAGAACAGCTTGAGGCTTTTTTGAAGAATATACGCACACCGCTGAACATGATTCTGGAGTACGCCAGACAGATTGCCGAAACGGATAACGGAGAGACCCGACGGCTCTATGCCGGCATCATAGAGACCAACAGCACACTGCTGCAACAACTCCTGAAAACGCTCGACAACGAACAGCCGTCGGATCCGGCACCCGCTCCGGCTGCAAGCGTGCAGGCCGTAAGCCAACCTGCACCCGTTCCGCCCCCTGCACCGGCAGAACCCAAAAAGGAAATGATCCGGAAAGAACCCGGTGACCGCCCCACCCTTCTGATTGCCGAAGACAACGAAAACAACTATCTCCTCCTGCAGGCCCTCCTGGAAGACAACTATCAACTTATTCACGCATGGGATGGGGTGGAAGCGGTGGAACTGTTCAAAGAACACCAACCCCGCCTGATTCTGATGGATATCAGTATGCCGAGAATGGACGGATATGAAGCCACTAAAGAAATCAGGAAAGTGTCGGATAGCGTGCCCATCATCGCCGTAACGGCATACGCCTTTGCCTCCGACAGGGAACGCATTATGGAGATCGGGTTCAACAGTTATATTTCCAAGCCTATCGATTCGATAAAGCTGGAAAACGAGATACTGCGTTTCTTGTAGAAGCCTCCGTTTCCATAAAGCACCACGAAAAAGCGTTTTGCTTACGCCACACCGCAAACCAAGGCGGATGGACACCGACTATTTCTTGCAGAATTTTGCCGCTGTCCAGCGCTCATGCGCCACATGCCGGCGGTAAAACAGGCGGCAAGCGTTGCACGCACGCTCGACAATCTCCATATCCTCTTCGTAGAATCCGCTTAGATAGAGCGTGCCGCCCACCGGCAGCACCGCTGCGTAAGAAGCCATATCCCTTACCAAAATATTGCGGTTTATATTGGCCAGTACACAATCGAAACGCATATTCTCCAAAAGGGCGGCATCCCCCAACTTGATTTCCACCTGCGGCCGAACAACCTTGTTCCGGTCGATAGCCTCCCTATTGCGGTTCACATTTTCCAGCGCATTGCGATAAGCCCATTCGTCCACATCGATTCCCAACACACGCTCCGCTCCCTGCATGGCGGCCAGAATCCCCAAAACCCCCGTTCCACACCCCATGTCCAGCACTGCCTTACCCACCGGAGGTTCTTCCTCCAAAAAGCGTATCATAAGCGAAGTGGTGGGATGATGCGCCGTACCGAACGACATTTTGGGCTCTATCTCGATGTTGTATTTCACTTCCGCCAGCGGCGTATGGAAGGGCGCATGCACAAAGCAGAAATTCCCGAAACGCACCGGCTCGTAAGAACTTTCCCACACCGCGTTCCAATCCCGGTCGGGAATCAACTCATCCTTGCGTTCTTCTATGGGTGCATACCCAGCCAGAACCGCATCGATTTCCCCCCGCCGTCTTTCATATTCCGGCTGCGGAATATAGGCCGTCAATAGGTTCCCTTCTGTTTCAAAACTTTCAAAGCCCGCGCCGGCCAAGGCATCCACACATAGATCGGTGTCGATTTCACTCATGGCATGGCGGAGTTTAAGGGCGATGTAGTTCATACCGGCCTATTCAAAAGCGTTGATGATGCGGATAAAATCATCGGCTTTCAAGGAAGCGCCTCCAATCAGACCGCCGTCGATATCGGGACAGGCAAACAACTCCGGTGCCGTAGCCGCATTACAGCTGCCACCATAGAGCAAGGTAGTCTGGCGTGCCATTTCCTTGCCGTATTTCTCCTGTATCAGGTTGCGGATAAACGCATGTACTTCCTGCGCTTCGGCAGGCGTGGCCGTCTTGCCCGTACCGATGGCCCATACAGGTTCATACGCTATCACCAAACGGGCAAAATCAAGCGGTTTGAGTTGAAACAGACTCTCGGCAAGCTGTTTTTCTATCACCTTGAAATGATTGCCCGATTCCCTTTCTTCCAAAGATTCGCCACAGCACACGATAGGCACGATTTCGTTTTGCAGGAGGATCTCCACCTTGCGCGCCACCTGCTGGTTGGATTCGGCATAATACTTGCGGCGCTCCGAATGCCCCACGATACAGTATTCAACATTCATCGAAGCCAGCATGGAGGCCGATATCTCTCCCGTATAGGCGCCTTTGTCGTGTTCGTTCACATTCTGGGCGCCCACACTGAAATACACCTGATTCTCATCTTCTTCCGATGTACCCAAATCGTAGGCCATCTCCAGATAAGGCGCGGGCGGACACACAACCACGTCCACATCATGCCCCTCCAGCTCCTTATCGAGGCGATCCACCAGCTCGTCCAGCAATTCCTCGGCCTCCTGGAAGTTCATGTTCATTTTCCAGTTGCCGGCCACCATTTTTCTTCTCATAGCTTTCGGTTTTAGCGATTTTTCGGTTTTCAGAATGCGGCGAAATCCACGCATTCCGGAGCGGGAAGCCGTCTCCAATCCCACAGTTTCAGCACACGGGCGCTTTTAAGCAACACTATGCCCGGATTAGACCTTATAATGGCCTTTATCGCGGTATTGTCCGCATAATAAAACGGAAAATCCGTCAAGTCATATTCCTTCCTGATGCTTTCGGCCTTTTCCACAGGAGAGGCGGTCAGAAAACAGCTTTCATAGCCGGCTTCCCTCATACGGCGCACGAAAGCCGCCGTTTTTTCCAGCCCCTTTTTATCGGCGGCATCCAAATCATATACGGCTATCAGAAACAGGAAGCCCTCGCGTTCCAATAAATCGCGGGTGATGTCATAGCCCGGATCTTCCTCTTCGGATTTTTCCAGAATATTGATGTTGGCCTTCTTGGGATTGGGGTCGAAATCCCGGCGCGAAACGAATGTCCATTCCGCCAACCATCCGGCATCCGAAAACGGACAATCCTCCATCAGATATTCTTTCTCCTCTCCTGTGGCTTGGTTGCGGTAGGTTAGATAATGCGCCACCGGAAGCGGATTTTCAGGAAAAAGCCGCTCGCCTTCTTTCCAATCGAGAAAATTGACAACCGGCAGGTATCGGTAGTTGTATGACTCAAAGCCGAGAAACAGCACTACCGTAGCCACGGCAATACCCAGATCCACCCGCGGGGGCTTATGACTTTTCACCCTATTCTGCGCGAACAGCAACACCAGCACGCAGGCATCCAGCACCAGATTCTTGTAGAACGTCTGCCAGTTGGTAATCACCCATGCCTTGCCGAAACAACCGCAATCGGGCACAGGTTCGGCAACGACATCGTACCAGGTAACGCATGTAAAGAAAAGCATCATCAATGCCGCCAAACGCACCATAAACTTAAAACGCACATTGCAAATCAACAGCACCCCTACCGTGAATTCCACCAGATTGAGCGCGAATGAACCCAAGAGGGAAAGCCCCGTAAGCCAGGGCATATTGTATGCTTCCAGATAATCATGAATCTGGTAGGCGGTACCCAGCGGATCCACGCCTTTGGAAAAACCCGAGAATACGAAGACCGCCCCCACCAGCGTGCGGACTATCACCACGACCGAATAGGAAAAATATTTGCGGTTCACGATACAGAAGAGCAGATCAAGCACCAACACGCCTAAAAAGAGCAGGCTTTTCTCAGGAACGAACGGAATGGCGGCCGCGGCCGCAAGGGTCAAAAGCAGGATGCCGTAAGAGGGAATCCAGGCAGGAAGGGATGTGCGGTTCATTATCGAGATTTATTTTTTCTTTTGCCGGCGGATAGACAATCCCGGCTTGCTTTCTTGGTCTTAAACGGATTTGTTTTGTCGGGCAGGGCGTCCGTGCCGATACCTCCCCCCAGTTGAATAAGGGCGAACACCGCGTAATTGAGCATGTCGTAATAGTTGGCATCCAAACCTTCCGACACCAAGGTTTTTCCGCCGGCATCTTCAATCTGTTTGGTCCGCAATATCTTCATCAGGATGATATCCACAAGGGAACTGATACGCATGCTGCGCCAGGCCTCCCCGTAATCGTGATTTTTACGCACCATCAAATCGAAAGCCTTCTTGGCGTATTCATCATATTTCCGGGCCGCCGTGGATGCAGGCAATACGGTATCCTCAAAGCCGAGCTCAAGCTGAATCAACGCCATGATCGAATAGTTGACGATGGCCGCGAAAGCATCGCGGATATCTTCCTCCACCTTCTGTTCGCCCGTAATCTGGAACGTGCGGATCCGTTTGGCCTTGATAAAGATTTGGTCGGTAAGGGAGGGAGAGCGGAGGATATGCCACGCCGCGCCGTAATCCTGCAATTTTGCCATATATAAGCGGCGACATAAAGATATTACCTGTTCAAATTCCAAATTGGTCTGGTTGTCCTGCATATCGTGTTTGCTTACGCTGTCTTGCAAAAGTAAGCATGTTTAGGTACTTTTGCAACTTGGTAATTCCATTTGAAAATGGCGTATTCTCTCAATCTCGGTGGTTCTTTTTATTCGCTCGACGAGCCGAAAGTGATGGGAATACTCAACCTCACGCCCGACTCCTTTTTTGAGCAAAGCCGTGTTCCCGATCCGGAAGATGCCGTTGAAAAAACGCGGAAGATGCTTTCCGACGGCATGGATATTTTGGATCTGGGTGCCGTTTCTTCACGTCCCGGCGCCGAATTGCCCGATGCCGAAGAAGAATGGAGAAGATTGGAGAACCCGCTGAAAGCCATCGTTAAGGAATTTCCGCAACTGCCTGTCTCTGTCGATACTTTCCGGGCCGAAATAGCGCGCCGTTGCGCCGACTGCGGGGCAAGCATCATCAACGACATATCGGGCGGCAGCTACGACAGCGGGATGTTCCCTACCGTAGGCAAACTGCAACTGCCCTATATTCTGATGCACCTCAAGGAAAAACCGGTCAACATGCAACAAAATCCCCATTACGGGGATGTGGTGGCCGATCTCCTGACCTATTTTTCCGGGAAACTGCACCAAGCCCGCATGGCAGGCATCCACGACATCATCATCGATCCCGGTTTCGGCTTTGCCAAAACTTTGGAACACAACTACCGCCTGCTGGCGCACCTGCGCGATTTCGCCGTGGCGCTGGACGTGCCGATACTGGCGGGCATGTCGCGCAAATCGATGCTGTATAAACTTTTGGACTGCACGCCTCAAGAAGCGCTTAACGCCACCACCGCGGCCAATATGCTGGCATTGGAGAACGGGGCGCAGATCCTACGCGTACACGACGTAAAGGAAGCTGTCCAATGCGTCAAGATTTTTTGCCACTACCGTCATTACCACGACCTCAATCCCGATGCCGTGGATACGGGAGCCTAAACAAGCCCACATGGAAACACTGCTCCGCTGGACCGAGAACATCACCATACCTCAGATACTGGATATCCTTATCGTGGCCTTTTTGGCCTATCAGTTCTACAAACTGGTAAAAGGCACTTCCGCGCTCAACATCGTGTTGAGCATCATCGGCATCTACATCCTCTGGAAAATAGCCCAGCAGTTCGCCATGCCCTTTACCACTGAAATTCTGGACCGTGTTATCAGCGTGGGGGTTTTGGCGCTGGTGGTTGTTTTCCAACCCGAAATCCGACGCGCCCTTTTCATGCTCAGCACCCCCTCCGCCATCAAGAACCGGAAAAAGAATTGGTGGTTCGGCATATTCAGAGGCCGCGGCACCCAAGGCCGGGAACTCAATATAACCCCGCTTATCCAGGCCTGTATGCACATGAGTCAGGAAAAGACAGGGGCCTTGATTATCCTTACCCAACTGAACCGGTTGCCGGGTACGGTGGCTACCGGCGAAAGAATCGATGCGGTGGTGTCGGCCGCGCTTATAGAAAATATATTTTTCAAGAACAGCCCGTTGCACGACGGGGCCGTGATCATAGAACGCAACAAGATCATCGCCGCCCGCTGCATCCTTCCCGTAACTTCCAATAAAAAGGTTTCGGCCTCCCTGGGATTGCGGCATCGCTCGGCCATCGGCGTTACCGAGCAATCAGACGCACTGGCCATCGTATGTTCGGAAGAAACCGGAGCCATCTCCTATTGCATGTTCGGCAACGTTACCTACAACGTCTCCCTGGCCCAATTACGAGCTAAAATAGAGGAATTCTTTTCCGAGAAAACAGTGGGACAGCAATAGCCACCCGCTACACATTGAATCTGAAATGCAGGATATCACCATCTTGCACCACATAGTCTTTTCCCTCTACCGACAGTTTACCCGCCTCTTTGCAGGCCGCATCGGTTCTGTAACGGATATAATCCTCATACTTGATCACTTCCGCCCTGATAAAACCTTTTTCAAAGTCGGTATGGATGATGCCGGCCGCCTGAGGGGCTTTTGTCCCTTTCACAAAGGTCCAGGCCCGGCTTTCATCGGGTCCCGTGGTAAAATACGTCTGTAGGTTCAACAAGGCGTAAGAGGACTTTATCAAACGGTTCACGCCCGATTCCTCCAACCCGATTTCCTGCAAGAACATCTGCCGCTCCTCGTAGGTTTCCAATTCGGCGATTTCGCTTTCGGTTTTGGCCGCCACCACCAACAGCTGCGCATTCTCGGCGGCAATAGCCTTGCGGACCGCTTCCACGTGCGCGTTGCCGTCTTTGGCCGAGGCCTCGTCCACATTGCACACATACAGCACCGGCTTGTTTGTCAGAAGAAACAGCTCTCGGGCCAATTTCATATCATCCTTGTTGTCCCACTCCACCGTGCGGGCACTCAGGCCCTGGTTCAGCACTTCCCTGTACCTTTGCAGGATCCCCAACATCCGTTTGGCCACCTTGTCGCCACCGCTCTGCGCCTGTTTCTCCACCTTGCCGATACGGCTTTCGATGGTTTCCAAATCCTTGAGCTGAAGTTCGGTATCGATAATTTACTTGTCGCGCACCGGATCCACACTGCCATCCACATGCGTTACGTTGTCGTCTTCAAAACACCGCAACACATGAATGATGGCATCCGTTTCCCGTATATTGGCCAAGAACTTGTTGCCCAATCCTTCGCCCTTGCTGGCCCCCTTTACCAAACCGGCGATATCCACTATTTCCATCGTGGCCGGCACCACGCGTTGGGGATGGTCTATCTCCACCAGTTCGTTGAGCCGTTCGTCCGGCACGGTAATCACCCCCACATTGGGCTCTATCGTGCAGAAAGGAAAATTGGCCGCCTGTGCCTTGGCATTGCTCAAACAATTAAACAAAGTTGACTTTCCCACATTGGGCAATCCCACGATACCGCAGTTCAAAGACATATCTTTTCGATTTTAAAACAAAAAAAAACGATGTATCCCATCTATAAAATTTGAGCCTCCCTATTTGCATAGAAAGGCTCAAAAAACTGTTTTTCAACAAAAATCAGGCACCGATTTTGGATTTGTAGTCGGCGGCCGAAAGCAAAGATGCCACTTGTGAAGCATCGCTGAGCTTGATTTTGATGATCCAGCCTTCACCGTAAGGATCGGTGTTCACCAATGCCGGATTGTCGGCCAAAGCGGGGTTGAGTTCCAACACTTCGCCACCGGCCGGCAACAGCAGTTCGGATACCGTTTTCACCGCTTCGATATTACCGAAAACTTCGCCCGCACCGAGCGTTTCACCTTCAGAGGTAACATCTACAAATACAATGTCGCCCAATTCTTTCTGTGCATAATCGGTAATGCCGATCAGAGCGGTCTCACCTTCCACCTTGATCCATTCGTGATCTTCGGTGTACTTCAGATTTTCAGGAAAGTTCATATACGTACTGTTGTTTAGTTGTTTTCAAATCTCTTCATAGGCCGCGGCCTGTCTCAGACCACAATATGCAAAGGTAAGTTTTTTTTGCCAAATCCCGTTACCCCGCTCATTGCGTAAACTTGTAGGTAACATTGATCCCGCCCCGGCCATTGCTGTTGTAGTATTGATTGGCGATATAGGGCTTGTTGAGCGTCATATCGTAAAACAGCCGGACCGAAAGCTGCTGCGTGATTTCATATTCGGCATACACGTTGATGGATGTAATCAGAGCGCCCTCGGAAGGCGTGTTGTACCTTTGATCGATCTTGCGCAAGAGCCGGATATTGTCCCGGATGCTGAAATCGCCTCTGAGCACGATATCGCTGCTGATACGGCGTTTGCCCGATCCGCCGCCTGAATTGACCTTGAAGCCCACGTTCTTGATACGGTAACCGGCCCCCACGATCCATTCGCGGGTACGCAACTCGGTGATCTGGTTGTTCACGAAACTCAGTCCTATCTGACGGCTTTGCCGGTATTCGAAGTTAAAGGAAAGGTCGTTGACAAAGGTCATGCTGAGTTTGATAAGGGGGGAGAACTGTTCGCTCAACATAATCCCGTCCATCACATAACGGGAACGGAAGTTTTCGTTCTCGTCCAGATTCTGCAGAAAGTCCGCCACATCTTTGTAAAGCAGGTTGTTGCTATAGGACCCCACGCTATAAGAGGATGTGTAGGCATGAGAGATGGAAAAATTCTTGAACACCTTCCGCATGGCTTTGATCTTGGTAAGCCCCGAATAGGTTACCGACCAGTTGGGCATCGGGAACTTATCGAAGGCCGAAAGCGAAACCTTCTGCGGATCCCGCCCCGTGTAAGCGGCAATCAAAGCGGGAAGCAGCACATCCGGATTGGAAGAATTGTAACCTTGCGGGAAATAGCCGCCGGCCACCGTATCGTACACATATACGGAAGGATCATAACCGGGCGTCTTGTTGTCTTGCGCCAGACGTTCGGCTATCACGATACGGTTGTCGAGAAAGGCCTGATAGGTTTTGTCGAAATAATCCTTGTCGTACTGCCGGAAAGCGGTTCCTATCATCACGTTGGTAACCGTATAGCTTCCGGTCATGATCGGGTTGGTCTCGAAGAAATCTCCGTATTGGCTGTTGTAGGTATAGTAGGAAGAATTGTTTTCCACCTTGCTGTAGCCGAAATTCACCGTGACGCGGAAATCGTTGAATGGTTCAAGCGATACTTGGGCGGTAACATTTTCGGTAAACATCTTGTAATACGGCTGCGTAAGCAGACTGTCGGTAGAAAGCCAGCCGTTCAGGGCCGCCCGCCGACGGATGTCGGCTTGCGAACCGAACAAGGCGAATCCCGCTCCGGGCGCATCATGGGAAAAGTTTATCCCGAAAAGATCCGGCTCCGGCATAAAACCGGGCAGCGAGGTACCCTGATTACGGGTCCAGCTGATATTGGCATCGCGCACCATCATCAAGAAACGCAAGGCTCCCTTATAGAAAGTCTGCCAGCCCCGGCCTTTCTCTTTTTCTTCCTCCTGCGTCTGCCGTCCCATCACCGTATTGCTCCGCGTGTTACGGCCCTTGCGCCGGTTGGCTTCGTTTATCTTCTTCAGGAACGGCACCTTGTTGTACAGACCCACCAGATTCGCCGAACCGTTGGCCGAAATGTCCATCGAGTTCGAAATCGTGTTTCCCAGCCGCGCCTGCGTGGCCAAAGCGCCACCCTCCCAACGGTACAGGGCATTGTAGGCCGCACTTCCCTCAATCCAGTCGAAAATGGGTATCTTGTTGATGGGCAATGTGTAGGTAGCCCCCACATTCTGGTCGTAGTTGGTTTTCCGGCCGCCTTGGATGAAACTCCGCCATACCGAATCCCGTTTGTCGGCGGTATTGATGCGGCCCGGAGGTTCGTTCAGATAGGAATTGGCGTTGGCCGAATAATTGAAGCTGAGCGATTTGGTAATATCGTAGCGGAAATTGTAATTGCGGTTCCAATCGAAACGCTTGTAGCTTGTGGCCGGCATCACGATATCCCAATCGGCGTTTTTGTTGCGCATCTTGCTTTCCGAATATTCGCGTTCCAGATCCATGTTGAACGAGAACATATTGGGTATATAGTTCACATTGAAATCCGTGATGATCGCCGCCCACGGACTGGAGGCCATTTTGGTTTTTTCCAACGGTACAAAGAACTTGGATGCCGTGGAATAATCGTATCCGAAACCGCCCCGGTGCGTTACCTGATCATCGTATTCCATATCCTCGTCGCGATGTTTCACGCTGGAGTAGGCATAGGAGAAATTGAAGTTCTCGATATCCCAGAACTGCGGCATCTTCTCGGCATTGGTACGTTCCTTGCGCACGTTCATCAAGTTCACGTTCTGACGGATGGTGTAATCCTGAATCTGTTTCTTGAACGCTTTTTTCTCTTCCTTGGTCTGCAGGTTCTGCAATTCGTGCTTGGTCTTTACGTCCGGATCGAGCGGATTGTATTTGGGATCACTCACGGTAGTGGACAAATCGTAGTGTACGGGCAATTTAACACCGGCTTTCTCGGGCAGGAAACGTCCCATTTCCAAATCCACGGCTATATCGTAAGAGCCGGTATTGCTTTGGGAAAGTTCGGTAAGCTTCTGCTCCAACTGTCCGAAATTGGCCTGCGTATAGGAACCGGCTACCGAAATGGAGCCTACATCGCCCAAGGTAAGCCGTGCACGTGCCATGGCCGCCACCCCGCCCTCTTTCTTAAACTCATTGAGACTGAATTCGTTTATCCAGACTTCCACGTTCTTGGCCCGTCCGTCATCCGAGTCGCCTTGCCGTTTCTTTGGATTGCGCAGACCTATCGTGATACATTTCACCGCGCTGATGGAGGGCGTACCTTTGATGGAGTACACAGCCTTGCCTATCTGCTCGGAATACACGGCAGTATAAGACGTGGTACCCTGTTCGCGCATCAACTGGTTCCGCCTTTCCTTCACGCCCACCAACTGGCTCAAGTCTATTTCGACCTTGTTGGCTTCCGGCCACACCAACTCCCTCGCGCTCTGCCCCCATTCGGTATAACTGAGCGGTATCTCATATTCGTAAAAATTGGTGATGTTGTCGGCCCCCAGACGAACGAAAAGGGTAACGTCTCCATCCACGGCATTGTCCAATTCGTTCACCTTTTCCATGTGCACGAACATCTCCACCTTCTTGAACTGCCGCATGTCGTAAGAGGTGTTCTTATAGATTCCGCGGGCATCGCCGTCGGCCAGATTGGTTACCCGCAGACTCAACGACTGTTCGTTCATCTCCACATTATTCTGCGCCGAAGGATCGAGCATACGTTCGATACCCGGAGGCAATACATAGCGGATAGGCGTGCGCTGGCCGTTTTCCTCCACATTGACCGTAGATACCTCAAATGTGGTTTCACCCGATCCTGACACGTATTCACCATCCTCCAGAAGCGAATTCTCGTACTTACGCCAATCGGAACGCACCAAATCGAGCGAAGCGAAACGCAGAATCACCGGTTCCTTAAATCCCTTGAGGAACATACGCAGAAAACGCACAGATTGCAGGTTCTGCATCTGCCCCACCACCCGGCTCGGCTCCTTTACCGGCACTTTAAACTGATACCATTTCACCCGCTCGGTATTGTTGTTGCTCAGCTTCACGCTGGCCTCATACATATCGGTGATAAAGTTTTCCCCCACCCTCATATGCTCGGGATCGAGCTGTATCTCGTATTGGTAGTAGTTTTCGGCTTCGTTGAGCGTATTGTCTTCGCTGATGTCTTCGGTATTGGGATAATTGCTCTGCTGGGTAGGATAACTTTCGGGATTGTCGGCATTGGAGGGAGAGTTGCCCTCGGGATTGTTGTAGTATTTGTAGCGGTCGGCGATTTTGTTGGACGAATGCTGCACGGTATCCCAGAAACCCCGGCGGAAGTAAAAATAGTCGTCGGAAGCCGGGTCGTTGTAGAGTTTGCGGTAAGCCTCCGAATTCTGCCCCGCGATCTGCCCCATTTCGTTGAGGAAAGTGGCGAAGAACGCCCTTTCGTCCGTACTCGAAAGCCCGTCAAGCCCCACGTCCTGATATTTCCGCGAGGCGGGGTCGTTGTCGAAACTGTTTACGATTGCCTGAATGGAAGGCACGCGTCCCCATTGGGTCTCATCCACATTCTCCACCACAGCCGATGTGGGCAGACCGTTCTCGAAAGACTTACGTCCGTCGCGCAATACATCTTCGGATATATCGCCCAGATTGAAATACAGCTTACCGCCCGAATGCATCGGATTGCCGTTTGTGCCGTCCATATCGATAAAGGGATCCATCACCCAGAACTCTATGTATTCCACATTGGCGGCTTCAAAATCGGTGTTGCTCATCTTACGCATGACCCCGCCCCAACGGCTTTCGGGCTCCTTCAGGCTTCCGTCCGGATTGGCACCGGCCGTTACCGCGGTGGGTAAAGCATCGTAGTTGTACGGTCCGCGTTCGGATGGATAGAAAGCAAGATTGAGCACCGTCAAGGCCTGGGCTTCGCTGGAAGAAAGCTGACGTCCGGGAAAAACCTCGTTTACCAGCACCCGGCGGGAATAATGGTTGGACAGATCTTCCTTGGTAATGTTACCCGGACGGGCACTGCTGTAAAAGATGGGATCGATGGTGTACCAGGCCAGCTTGGCGCGGTTCCGCCCCGTGATGGTGGTAGAGGCGTATCCGTCGGCCGACTCGGGGAACAAATCATTTTGCTTCTGCGGCGTGCTGGCCAGATACCACGAATAAGGTTCCTTGAGATTGATCGTGCTCTTGCTGCTCTCGAAATCATCGATATAGGTTGTACCCGATTTACCGATGGCGCGGGAATGTCCCGGCAGGAAATGGGCGAATTCCCCGTACAGGCTGATACGGGAAGCGGCCTTGCTGTCTTCAAAAGGCAGTATGGCGTCCACCGCCTTGGTAAGCCAACGGCTTTCGCGGTCGTATGAGGCATCGAAACCGTATATGGTATTGGATATAGGCTCTTCGCCGTAATTTACCTTTTGCGTAAGCGAACTTTGGCGGAGGTTCATCAACGTACCGCCCACATAGAAATGCTCATCGAAGAAATGTTCCACCCGCAAGCCCATCATCCGTTTGGTGAGCAGACTGTTCGACATGCTTTCAGTCTTGATGTCGATAGGCACGCCTGAATTCAACACCCCCTGATTGATGATCTGCACGATACCGGAAGCATAGTTCACCGTATAGTCCTGATTCTCCACCAACGGGGTGTTGCCGGCCATCACCTTTACCGAACCTTCGGGCAGATTGTAAGCGCCCAAGCTGATCTCGCTACCGCCCGAAGACTGGTAGCTGCCCACAAACGAATACTTGTTCTTTTCGCTGTATTGCTGCGCTTCCGTTTTGGTCTTGCGGTAGAGTTCGTCGAAGCGGTACTTGGCCGCCTGCACGCTGTCTCCGCCGAACATTTCCACCAAGTCCTTCCCGAAAGGTTCCGGCCATGGCAGATACACCAGTCCCTTGTCGGCCTGTATGTAGCCCGCACCCGTGGCCGCCCCGTCCAGATAGTCGAAAAGTCCGTCCGGATTCCGGTTCTGCCGGGTATCGAGATTATCCACGCCAAAAACCTGTATCAGCGGAACACCGCTTCTCGGACCGTCGGTAAAATAGCCGCTGGGCACCCCGCGTTCATTGCCCGAATACATGATATTGAAACGGAATTTGTCGCCGCTCAACTGGTAGGTGTTGAGCGAATACACGTTCTTCATCATCAGGTCCCAGAGCGGAAGCTCGGTATTGAGAACCGAAGATTTAAGCAATTTCACTATCAACACCTGCGGGTCGTTGATACCCTGGTCGGAAAATTCCCCCACCTGATACACCGCCGTATCGCCCACTATCTGGTACTGGAAGGCCACGGCCAACACCTGATCGCTGCTTAAGGACTGATTGAGCGTGATGAAACCCAGACGCGGGTTGTACGTATACTCGGAGGCGTCCAATCTACGGGCGCTTTCCACTTTCTCGAACTCCTGTCCGTTGGTGATGCCCCTTCCTGTCAGATACTGCCCCACCGAATTGAGATTCCGCAAACTTCCCTTCGGATAAACCTGCAAAAGGTTGTTCGATCTGTTTTGATCGGGATAACGCACCGTAGGGTAAGCGGTCAGATTCTTATCCATCGGCTTACTTTCGCCCAAATCGGTAAAGGCCACGATATTCCTGTTGTTCTGCACCGGAGAGCCGATGTTGGTAACCCAAACTTCTATTTTGGTGATATTCAGACGGCTGTTCACCAAAGGCAGTTCAGCCAAGGCTTCATGATAATGCTCGCGGAAATACTGGGCGATGAAAAAGTGACGATTCTCTTCGTAATCGTCTGCGTGAATATCGAAATCGGTGCTCTGCGCCCCGCCTTCGATGCGGATGCTGGTGCTTTCGGAACGTTGTTCGGAGAAAACACCGGTGATAAAGGTTTTGCCGAATTGCAAGCGGGCCTTCAAACCAAAAAGTTCCTGCACCCCGCTGATCAAGGTGGTGTTGAGCGGAAAATCGATATTGCCCGCGCTGATGGTCTTTACAATCTCATCTTCCTTGCCTTCGTATTCGAGCTTGAATTTGTTGTCGAACTGAAACAAAGCCTCGGTATTATGGCTGATGTTGAATTTGAGGCGGTCGGCGATGGTGGCCGTAAGGTTGATGTTGATATCGGAAGAAAAGTCGAAGTTGAAGGTTTTGCGGTGCTTGATATCCAGAGAGGGATCGTCGCGCCGGGTTCCCACCAAGGCGAAATCAAGCCCGATGGAACCGTTGAGATCGAACTTGATAAGGTCCTTGCCCAGTTTGTCGTCCAAAAAATCCAGATTGAGGTTCAATCCGGGAATCAGGCCACCCAGACCCGAAGAGGTGGTGGGGGTGTAGTCGGCTTTGGTTTTCCAGTAGTCCCGAATGGCCTTTTCGTTGTTGTACCTGAGATACTCGGCCATGGTCATGGTGCGCGAGGACAGCACCAGTTCGCCCAGTCTGCGGGTCAGAACATATTCGCCCGTGACAGGATCGAACGCAGCCTCCTCCACGATGTTGTCTTTGATGTAAAGGCTCTTGTCGGCAGGCAAGTCTTCATGGGGAGCGGTCTGCGGGATGGGATAGCGCAAGGAATCGTTATCGGCCGTTTCAAGATCAACCGCATACGGCACTTCCAGGCTGTTCCGGGATGCCGCCGCACCGTAATAAGCCTTGTAAAGCATTCCCGCCACACCGGGCATATCCTCCCAACTCGGCGGCATGGGAATCCCTGTCCGGCAAACCGGTACGCTTGCATACGACAAACTCACCCCCGCAGCGAGAATCCACGCTCCGAGTACGGTCAATATGCTACAAAACCAATACTTCCACATAACCGCAATTTCAAAAAGTCGGTTTTACAGCATCCGCAAAGCTTGTTTGATTAAATCCTCCGTGCTCAAATCGGGTAATTTCGCCAAAAGGCCATCCACGGTCTTTTCCGCGGCATTCTTGGCAAAACCCAGCGTCACAAGCGCCGATACGGCTTCATCCCGTTCGGGACGGAGCTGGGGCAAGAGAGAGGAAGAAGCCGAAACCACTTCCATTTTGGCTATTCTGTCGCGCAAATCCACAATGATACGTTGCGCTGTCTTAAGGCCTATTCCCTTTACCGACTGCACTTTCTTTACATCGCCGTCGAGAATGGAACGGACGGCAATTTCCGGACCGAGCGTGGAGATAATCATACGGGCCGTATTCGCCCCCACACCCGAAACGGAAATAAGTTGCAGGAAAAGTTCCTTTTCCGTTTTGTCGGCAAAACCAAACAAGAGCAGCGCGTCTTCGCGCACCGCCTGATACACCCAAAGCCTTACCGTCTGCTTGTCTTTGATCTGGGTGTAAGTGTGAAGCGATATGTGTATCTCGTACCCGACCCCTCCGCAATCCACCGTTACACATGCCGGATTTTGCTCCGTCAGCTTCCCTTCTATATATGCGTACATGCCTTCTTTTGCAAAAAAATCCAACAAATGTAACGGATTATCCCCATATATGCAACCCCAAGGCCCCACAAAAGCATATCTGCCGCCCTACACACGGCATTTTCAGCGCCTTATTTTCTGTCAAACGGCAAAAAGCCCGGCTTTCCTTCAAGCTTTAACTTATCTTTTGTATCTTTGTAGTTTGGCCTTTAACCATTCCATTGTCGCCTACAATGTCGAAAAACAAAAGAAGACTCCCGCCCCCCGAGCCGGAACCGGAAACAACGCCGGCCGGACTTGCCCAAGAGGAAACCTCCGGGAATACGGAACCCGATACCGATTCGGAAGATCCGTTTTTTCGGGAAGAGTCCTCACTTGCGGGACGCATCAAAAGCGCGGTATCAGCGCTTCCTTCCGACAAAACCCGCCGTATAACAGGATTTTTATGCCTGTTTGCCGGCCTTTTCTGCGCCATAGCCTTTATCTCCCACCTGCTCGTATGGTGGAAAGATTACGACAAGCTCCTACCCATGCTTGCCGACGGTCCTTTCCGCAACGCGGATTTGCAACTCTACAACCGCGGCGGCAGCTTAGGGGCATGGCTGGCATTCCAGTTCATCAACCGGGGTTTCGGCATCGCCTCCCTCCTTTTTCCCTTTCTTCTCATCGCGCTCTCCCTGCAACTTCTCAACCTTAAGAAATTCAATTGGTTAGGAATGTCGCTCCGCTCGCTTTTCTTCCTCGTATGGGTTTCCATCCTCTCCGGATGTCTTTTCAGAAGCGGCCGCGCCTGCATTATCGGCGGTTCAGCCGGATTTCACGCAAGCCGCTATATGGAGGGACTTTTAGGCATATTGGGGCTTTGGGGGCTGCTTTTATGCACCTTGATCTGCTATCTGATCCTCAACTACAATTTCCGCCACCTTCATTTTTCGTTGCGCAAACCCATGCCGGCGCCCTTTGCGCAGAACAAGGCCGGCAAACCGGAAACGGCTTCCGACGCACACGCCGCCCAATCGGCTTCACCTCTGCCCGACAACGAGGCAAACAATGAAAACGAAATACCCGGCGGGGAGGGCATGACAGTCAGCCTCCGGGTCAAATTGCAGGAAAACGAAGAAACTCCGCCCGAAAAACCGGACGGAGCATCACCTGAGAGACAGATTTTCACCTTGGACATTGCCGACTCGCCTGAAGAAACCGCCTTCGCCGCGCCCTCTGTCTCAGCAATTCCTGTAGCAACAACAGTATCTGAAGCGGCCGCCGCTTCAGCTGAAACCGCCCTTCCTGTGTCCGAAGACCCGCAAACGCCGGCGGAACAGGATGTGGCGGAAATGAAAATCGTAGATACCCGTACCCTGCCTGAAAACAGACCTACCGTTCCGCCGCCCACGCATTTGGGCATCGATACGCCGTTTGATCCGCGTTTGGAACTTTCCCAATACCGGATGCCCGGCATCGACCTGCTGGCCGACTTCGGCGACCAGTCGCAGAAGATACAGGACATGAACGAGGAACTGCTGGCCAATAAGAAGCGGATTGTGGACACCCTGCAGAACTACGGCATCGGCATCAGTCAGATTTCAGCCACCATCGGTCCGACGGTTACGCTCTACGAAATAGTGCCGGCTCCGGGTATCCGCATCAGTAAGATCAAGAACCTCGAAGACGATATCGCGCTCAGCCTCTCCGCGCTCGGCATCCGTATCATCGCCCCGATTCCGGGCAAAGGCACCATCGGTATCGAAGTGCCCAACAGCAAAAAGCAGATCGTGCCGATGCGCGACATGATTACCTGCGGAAAATTCCGCAACAAAGACTTCGCCCTGCCTATCGCCCTGGGAAAAACCATTTCCAACGAAGAGTATGTAACCGACCTTGCCAAAATGCCGCATCTTCTGGTGGCCGGCGCCACCGGACAAGGTAAATCGGTGGGGCTGAACGCCATCATCGCCTCCCTGCTCTACTCCAAGCATCCCTCCGAACTCAAATTCGTGATGGTGGATCCCAAAAAGGTGGAATTAAGCCTCTTCAACAAGATAGAGAACCATTTTCTGGCCAAACTCGCCGATTGCGAAGACGAATCTCCCGTCATCACCGATACCCGCAAGGTTGTGCGCACCCTCAATTCGCTCTGTATCGAAATGGACAACCGTTATGATCTGCTTAAAGAAGCGGGCGCGCGCAATATCAAGGAATACAATCAGAAATTCATCAACCGCCAGCTCAATCCCGAAAACGGACATAAGTTCCTGCCCTATATCGTGCTGATTATCGATGAATTCGCCGACCTCATCATGACCGCCGGCCGTGAAGTGGAACAGCCTATCGCCCGTCTGGCGCAGTTGGCCCGTGCCATCGGCATCCATCTGGTCATCGCCACCCAACGGCCCTCGGTCAATATCATCACAGGGCTTATCAAAGCCAATTTCCCGGCACGGATCGCTTTCAAGGTGAGCCAAAAAATCGACTCCCGCACCATTCTCGACGCAGGCGGCGCCGACCAATTGATCGGACGCGGCGATATGCTGATTTCGGTAGGCGATGGCCTTACCCGCCTGCAATGTCCGTTCATCGACACCCCCGAAATTGAAAAGATTACCGATTTCATCAGCAACCAACACGGTTTCGGAAACGCTTATCTCCTGCCCGAATGTCCGGACGAAAACGAAGAAGGCGGAAAAGGCGATATCGGTTCCGATGAATATGATCCCTTGTTCCGGGAAGCGGCGCAGTTGGTGGTAAGTTCCCAACAGGGTTCCACCTCCATGCTGCAACGCAAGTTCAAACTGGGCTACAACCGGGCAGGACGTATCATGGACCAACTGGAAAACAGCGGCATCGTGGGCGGATTCGACGGCAGAAAGAACCGCGAGGTGAAAATAAAAGACACCGCCACGTTAGAACAGATGCTGAATGCTCTCTTACCCGATTGATATATCATGAAAAGACTCGTTTTATCCTGCACATTCGCCTTGGGACTGCTGTTTTCAAGCGCCAGCCTGACAGCCCAGACAGCCATGCCGCAGGCCACGGTGAAAACGCCGGAGGGGGCCAATGATCCCCAGGCGCACGCCTATCTTTCCAAAACCCGCAAATGGCTCAATGCCTGCAAAAGCATAGAGTTCCGCTTTTCGGCCGCCATGCTGGAAAACGGCAGCGACAAGCCGTCCGACAGCCGGCGGGGTTCTATCCTGATACAAGGTAACCGTTATCGCCTGATTACCGGCGCCGACGAATATTATTGCAATGGCAAGGAACTCTGGGCCTATTCTCCGGCCTTGAAAGAAGTTGCGGTCTACGACTGCAACGAATCGCTTTCGGACATGAACCCGGCCGTACTGCTGCAAGACTATGAAAAGCATTACCGGGCCAAATACATCCGCCAGCAAACCATTGACGGCAGCGCGCGCAATATCATCGACCTCACCCCCATAGAAAAGGCCGAAGTGCTCAAAATCAGGATTTACCTCAACAACAGCGACAACCGTATCTTCAAGATGGAAATGTACCTGCCCCAAAACCACCGTTTCGATTACAAAATCCTTTCCATTCAGGAGAATGTATCCGTTTCGGAATCCGATTTCGTATTCGACAGCAAGAAATACCCACAGGTGCAGATCAACGACATGCGTTGAAATATCGGATTTCATCCGTAAAAAAAATCCGGCACCGATAAGAATCGATGCCGGATTTTTCTTTATACAGGCAACATCTCCACCCTACCCGGAACTAGAACTTGAGCTTATGCCCCATCTTATCTTGCTTGGTGCGCAGATAAGCCTCGTCGTACTGGTTGGGCTGTTCGATAATGGGCACGGTCTCCACAATCTCGATACCGTAGCTTTCCAACCCCACTCTCTTGGCCGGATTATTGGTGATAAGGCGAATCTTGTGCGCTTCGAGGGCGCGCAGAATCTGGGCGCCGATACCGTAATCACGTTCATCGGGCTTGAATCCCAACAATACGTTGGCTTCCACCGTATCCTTTCCCTCATCTTGCAGCTTATACGCCTTCAGTTTGTTGAGCAAACCGATGCCGCGGCCTTCCTGATTCATGTACAACACGATACCCTTGCCTGCTTTCTCCACCATATCCATCGCATCGTGCAATTGTTCGCCACAGTCGCAACGGCAGGAAGAAAGCACGTCGCCGGTGAGGCAACAGGAATGCACCCGAACCAAAATCGGTTCGTTTTCTTTCCATTCTCCTTTCACCAAGGCCAGATGCAATGTACCGCTATTGTTTTCAGTAAAGGCATAGAGCTGGAAATTGCCGTGATGCGTGGGCAGTTTCACCACCACCTCTTCCTTTACCAGACTTTCGGTCTTGATGCGGTAGGCAATCAAATCCGCAATCGATATCAGCTTGATGCCATACTTGTCGGCGAACTCCCGCAATTCGGGCAGACGGGCCATGGTTCCGTCTTCACTCATGATCTCCATCAGTGCGGCGGCCGGATAAAGCCCTGCCAGACGGGCCAAATCCACGCAAGCTTCGGTATGGCCGGCTCTCCTCAAAACACCCATATCCTGCGCATAAAGCGGATTGATATGCCCCGGACGACCAAAATCCTCGGGTCTGGCATCGGGGTCGGCCAATGCCAAAATGGTGGCCGCCCTGTCGGAGGCCGAAACACCGGTGGAGCAGCCTTTCAGTTTGTCTATCGTTACTGTAAAGGGCGTACCCAATACCGAGGTATTGTTTTCTACCTGATGGGGAAGGTTGAGTTCGGCGCAACGCGACAGCGTGACGGGCGCACAAAGCACTCCCCTGGCATGCTTGAGCATGAAATTGATTTTTTCAGGCGTAACCTTTTCGGCGGCAATCACCAGATCGCCCTCGTTCTCGCGATCCTCGTCATCCACCACTATCAGGAACTTACCTTCCTTAAAATCTTTAATTGCGTCTTCCACGCGATCCAATTGTATTTTCATCGGGTCTTTATTTCGGGCTTCGGAAAACCGTTGCAAAGGCAACGCTCCTCGCGGGGCAAAGGTAATACTTTTTGATTTTTTTCCTACCTTTGCACACGTGTGCAGAAGTGCACGAATAACCAAATCATATACCGGCATGTAGTCGATTTTCAACAAAGAAAACCTTTCTCCGCATCTTGACCACACCGTGTCGCATGCAGGAAAAACGTTTTCGCAAAGGGGGGTAACGTCATGATTGAAAGCCTTGACTTGGGTGCCTTGAAATGGCACTATATACAGAATCCCACGGAGGAAGATTTAACATTTCTGGAAGAGAATTTCCATTTTCACCCCCTCGATATCGAAGACTGCCGGAGTATGGCGCAGCGTCCCAAGATAGACACCTACGACGACTACAACTTCCTTATCCTCCACTTTCCCGGTTTCGACAGATTGGGCAAAATACTCAAAGTTCGCGAAGTAAAGATATTCTGGGGAAAATCCTACATCATCACCCTTACCCGTTCCCAATGGATGCTCAAGAATATTTTCGAGCAGACCGAAAAGTTGCCTGAAAAACTGGGGGACGACTTCAAACAGGCCAATTCCGACAACCTGCTCTATACCATCATCGACAGACTGCTGGTAGATTCCTACTCTCTCCTGTTGCGCGTAGGGGCCAACATAGAGAGCATCAACCGGGAACTGTTCAATAAAAAACAAGCCGATCTCACCATCGAACGGATGTCTATCACCCGCAGAAACATCATCCTGCTCAATACAATCTTCAAACCCCAGCTGCGGCTTTTCCAGCGGCTCGAATCCGGCTCCATCGCAGGCTTTACCGAAAACAGCGACTTCATGGAAGTTTACTGGGGCAACATCGTCGACTACTATCAGAAAATGTGGGATATGGTGGAAGACAACGGCGAGCTTATCGAAGGTCTGTCGAAAACATTCGATTCGATGCAGACCAACCGCATCAACGAAGTGATGAAAATCATGACCCTCATCTCCACCATCTTCCTGCCGCTCACTTTTATCACCGGGGTTTACGGAATGAATGTGGAACTGCCCTTCATGTCCCGTATCTATGTCTTCTGGTGCATCGTGGGATTCATGGCCCTCGTGGCAGGCTTCTTCATCTTCTTTGCCAAAAAGCGGCGGTGGATGTAAGCCTTTTACCTTCCGGCAGGCAACTACTTGTAAAAATTTTTCCGAAAGGCGGAGAACTCGTCTTTACCCCGTACACAGCGCTTCCACCATGCCCGCAGGAAGCCCGTTCCATAACCGACAAGCTGGATAAAAGAAGCGGCGATGGAAAGCAGGCCTATCTTCAGGCTTTTGTTCTTGACGGAGGCATCTATACCCACCGCCAAAGCGAACAGCAGCAAAAGCGAAAGAATCCATCTTGAATAAACGGCGCCCGCTATCACCAAAACCACTCCAACGGTAAATACGGCCGGAAGCAGATGCACCAACTTTAAGGATTCCGGATATTTTTTATACAGATTGATCCGGGCGATACCCGAGTTATGCACTTGTCTGAAGAATTTCTTCAGATCCGTGCGCCGTTTATGCCACACCCATGCTTCCGGAAACAGACGGCAGGAATATCCGCCCTTGAAAATCCGGATACTGAAATCGATATCCTCGCCGAAGCGCATTTTTGAAAATCCGCCCAAAGTGCGGTAAACCTCCGCGCGGATGCCCATATTGAAACTTCGCGGATAAAATTTGTCCAACTTCTTTTTTCCGCCGCGAATCCCGCCGGTGGTGAAGAAAGAGGTCATGGCATAGTTGATGGCCTTCTGAACCGGGGTGAAAGACGGATGCGCCCTGTCGGGTCCGCCGAAAGCGTCGGCAGGTTCCCGCGCCAGTTCCGCCTCAACGGCACGGAGATAATTCTCTGGCAGGATACAATCGGAATCCAATACAATCAGGTATTCGCCCTTGCTGCGCTCGGCCCCGTAATTGCGGGTCTGCCCCGGCCCTGAATTGGACTTTTCGTAATAGCGCACCTCCATCCGGGAAGAATAACGGTCGCATACATCCTTGCAGGGTCGCGTGGAACCGTCTTCCACCACCACCACCTCAAAGTTCTTCAGGCTTTGTCCGCTCAGGCTCTCCAGCAGCTCCTCCACCTCCTCAGGGCGGTTATAAACCGGTATGATAAAAGAATACAGCATTGCACATTCCTCCACTTATGCATTCCATCAGGCCATTCGTCTCATCGGGATTCCACCGTGGGCGCACCGGCATTCTTTCTCCGCAACGTACCCCATGCGGTCAATCCCAATATCAACAGCACATTGATCACCGAACCCGCATTGGTAATCGGACCGCTGGCGGCCTTGATCGGATTGCGGCATTTTAATTCCAGCACATGGTTGCCTTCGGGCAGGGTTACACCGCGCAGGATATAATCGACCCTGTAAAGCGGCACTTCCCGGCCATCCACAAACGCCTTCCATGTTTTGTAATACACTTCCGAGAATACGGCCGGACGCTGTGTCGAGGCGGTGTATTCGTATTTGAGCGCATTGGGATAATATTCCACCAGACGGATATTATCCGCGACTGAATCGCCGCCGGGAAAAACAACCTGACCTACCGCACTTCTCCACACTGTATCGATAACCGCATCCTTGGCGGGATCGAAGTCATAAAGGGCCCTGATCTCCTCATCGGGACTGTTGACCCAACGGATTTTTTCCACAAACCATGCATTTCCCAATGCCGCCACATTACGCTGCACGGTAGGCTGACCGGAAGCGTCGGGCGCGATGAAATAACGGGTATTGAGCATATTGAGCACTTTCACATTCAGATTGTGCGAAAGATGATAATCGATGATATCCTGATAGCGCCGCATCTTGATGGGACTGTACCCCCCCACGGATTTGTGGAAACGGGAGGTGGAGGCATCGTTAAAGGTGTTCACCGTTACGTTGAACACCCTGTAATCGGGATCCGTATCGGCCAGAATCATATTGTCCAATGCCGTGGGCAGCACCGTATTTACCGAACGGGCGGAAAGAAAGCTATGATCGCCCACATACTTGCGGTCAAGCTGCCACAAATCCACCAATACGAATATCAAGAGAAGGGCGATGATCCGACCGGGCGCGAAACCGCGTTTGAGATAAAGCCAAAGCGTTCCCGCCGCCAAGGCGATAAAGAGCAATGAACGGAGCGCGCTGCCCGTAAGAAGTGCGGCCCTGTCCGCATATACAGCCTGCATAATCCAATCGGGAAGCTGGTAGGCGGCATCTGTTGCCCCCGAAAAATCAAAGATGCTTTTGCCGAACAAGGCAAAGAAAAGACAAATGCCGCCCGTAATGCCGGCCGCATAGAGCAGATCACGGGTGTACCGTTGTTTTTCCTGCGGGTTGTCGAGCAATGTCTTTACCGCCAGCACCGCCAGCACCACCATCGAAAGCTCGGCCATCACCAAGGCCATGGAAGGCGTACGGAAACGGTTGTAGAGAGGCAGATGGTCAAAAAGAAAATTATTGAAACCTGGCAGATTACGCCCCCAGGAGAGCAGGAGCGAAAGCGCCGTAACTGCCAGAAGCCACCATTTTTCAGGCCCTTTCACCACAAAAAGTCCCAACAGAAACAGAAAGCAGATAACGGCCCCCATGTAAACCGGGCCCGCCGTAAAAGGTTGGTCGCCCCAATACATGGGTGCATTCTGGGCGAAAGCCGTCTGTCCGCTCGGACGCAACAGCTGATACAACTCCGAATCCTCGCCCAGGCGATAATGGCTGCTGCCGCCATAAAAACCGGGAATCAACAAGGTAAAACTTTCCATTTTACCGTAACTCCACTGAAAGGCATAGTCCCTTTCCAAGCCTGCGCTTTCGGATTTTCCTTCGGCGTTTTGCTGCAGTACGCTGCCCCCGCGCATGGTGTCTTTGCTGTAATCGTATGTTACCCACCAAGCCCCCAAAGAGGGAAGAAGTGAAATCAAAGCCATGGCCACCGCCACCACCCCGCCTTTAAGGTAAGTTTTCATACGCTTGTTGCGGAAAGCGTCCACCGCATAGGCGATCGCCACGATAACCAGTATCATCAACAGGTAGTAGGTTATCTGCTGATGGGAATACATGATATGCAGCCCCGTGAACACCAATGTGGTCAATGCCCCCCAGATGTATCGGCCTTTGAAACAGAGTATCACACCGGCCACAATCGGGGCCATGCAGGCCATCGCCCAACATTTGTTGGCATGACCGGCATCGATGATAAGGATGTTGTAGGTGGAAAACGCATACGCTACTGCACCGATGACGGAAAGCCATGAACGACACCCCAGCACGCAAAGAAGGATGTAAAATCCCAGCATATAGAAAAACAGTATGCCGGCGTGAAGCACGGGCAATCCCCCCATCACGACCCGTCCCAGTTTCGAATAGACGTTCACGCCTTCCGAGCCCGTATTGGGCATCCCGCCGAACAGCATATTGCTCCAATCGGTATGTTGACCGGTGGCTTTCACACAATCCCGGTCTTCCTGATGAATGCCATACACGCTATGGACGTCGCTCTGCCCCATCGACTTGTTCTGAAAGATCAGAGGCGCGAAATATCCCGCACTCAACACAAAAAAGATCAAAATCGCCCATACATGCGGCAGACTCCTTTTCACCAACGGTTTCACATCCATATTCATCTCGCTGTTTTTTATATGCAGACGCAAAGGTAAACAGATTCGCTCCTTTGCGTCTTCTTTTTGCGGTAAAATATTGCGGTTACAAAAAAAAAGCCTATTTTTGCCCCCTGTTTCCGATTGGCCAATGGTGTAACGGTAACACAACAGATTTTGGTTCTGTTATTCTGGGTTCGAATCCCGGTTGGCCAACTTTCTTTCCTTATTCTCCCAATTTCAAGTATTCCCTCACATCCAGCACGTCTTTCACGATAAAGGCGTAAGGATAGTCTTGCTTGAGCTCACGCAAAAAGAAACCGGCTTCTATCCTGTGTGTAAAATTGCCTGCTTTCACTTTGAAGTAAGGCTCTTCAAACAAGATATAACTTTTGTATTCGGGATACACCATATCAAAATCCGCCTTGGCTTCGATAGCCGCCGTTTTGGATCGGTTTCCGCTTTGAGAGAACAACAGCACCCGATAGCCTGCGTCACGATATTGGATTCTGTAATCCATATTGTTCACCAACAAGGTATCCACCTGAGCGGGATATTCTATATGGGAAAGCACCGACGGCAATACCGCCGTACCCGTTTGCGGAAACACATCCGCTGTCTGCGCCTTGAGCGCATTTACGCCCAAAAACAGAAAAAGAATCAAAAACGCTTTATTTTTCATGACTTTCGCTAATGCAAGATTTATAAATCGCCCGCGCCTACGGTAACGGAACAGAAGTTGTTGAGATCGAACCAACGTATGGCCGTACGGCGTATCTGCGCGGGGGTGATGGAAAACAAGGTTTCTTCGTTCCTTTGATAAAACTCGGGGCCGATACCGCATTGGATAAAGAATTTCATACGCTCGGCAATATCGAAGGTTCCGTCCAGATCCCGCATGAAATCCCCCATAAACGACTGGCGGACCAATTCCAGCTCCGACACCGGAATCTCTTTCTTCTGCAAGGCGGATATCTCCTTCTCTATTTCAACAAAAACCTTCCGCACGCAATCGGCCTTCACTTCCGAACTTATCATCCATACCGGCTTGTAGCGCAATGGCACGATATAAGAAGAAATACCGTAGGTATAGCCCTTTTCTTCGCGGATATTGCGCATCAGACGGGAACCGAAATACCCGCCCAGCACATAATCGGCAATCTTGAAATCAGCAAAACCCTCGTCCTTGAAGCTGCAAATCGGCATCCCGATACGCACCGACGCCTGCAAGGAATCTTTCATCTCGATATCCTTTCGCCTTTCCGCGGGCAGAAACACCTGCATGCCTTCTCCTGCCAACAGATCGGCGGCCGCTCCGCTCCAGTCCCCGCCGCCGAAACTTTGATCAAGCAACTTCAGATGCCGCTCGGTATAGCCGCCGGCCAACACGATCTTGCAGTTTTCAGAAACATAGTACCGTTTGTAAAAACCCGTGAGATCCTCGCGTTTCAAAGCCGCGAAGTCGGATTCCTCCACCACCCTTCCATAAGGATGCCCGGGGCCGAACACCAACGAATAAAACGCCCGGCGCGAAACTTCCGACACCTTCCGGTTATTGACCAGAAACCGCCGGTGATTCTTACGGAGATACGTATCGATTTCCTCTTGCGGAAATACGGAATGTTTCAAGGCCTCCTGGCAAAAGGGAATAATCTGCTCGAAATAGCGGCTCAGGCAGTAAAAAACAACCGATGCCTGATCCCTGTCGGGATAGCGTTCGATATAGGCGCCGTAATAATCCAGCTGTTCCGAAAGCGCATCGGCCGTAAAGTGCCGCGTACCGGCACCTATCAACGAACAGCAGGCGGCGGCCTGCATGGCTTTCTGCTGAAAATAACTGCCCGCTTCAAAAATAAACTCCAAACGCACCAATTCCAATTCCGAATCGGGAAAACCGTAAACCGGCACACCATTGGTCAGATGCCGGGTCTCAGGCTGCAATTTTGAATAATCGAATTTCATGGCGATCCTTTAAATGGAATTATTTTTTTGCCTGATAATACAAGGTGCTGCTGTTGGCGGGCGTCAGACAACGCTTCACCGCTTCCTGGATCTGCAAGGCCGTTACCCCCCGGTACCTGCCGTCTTCTGCGTTCAAGGCTGCCGCCGAACCCATCAGTTCGAAATACCCCAGATTCATGGCCTTGTCGATCGCTTTCATGTTCGAAAACAAAAGTGCCGTTTCCAGTTTGTTCTTTACCTTTTCCAACTCGCTTTCCCGTACCGGTTCAAGCATCAGTCGTTCTATTTCCTGATTAACGGCATCTTCGGCGCGGGCAAAGTCCACCCCTTCCTCCAAAAAGCCCGACACAAGGAACATACCCGGTTCGATATCGCCCGAGACATAGGCGTTGATGCTGTTGAACAGCTTCTTTTCCTTTACCAATGATGTATAGAAACGGGATGATTCCCCATTGGAAAGGATATCGGAAACAAGGTCGAACACATAAAAATCATCGCTCATGCGCGGCCCCATATGAAAGGTCTTGTATATGGCATCTGCCGGTACCTTCCGGCCTACGGTCTTGGTACGGGCCTTGGTCTGAACCGGTTCCTGCGGCAAACGGCGGGGGGGACGGTTACCCTTCGGAATGGCACCGAACCACTGACGGGCCATCTCGAAAACCGCATCGGCCTCCACCGGACCGGCCACGGTAAGGATAGCGTTGTCGGGTTTGTAGAATGTGTTGTAGAACGATTTCACTTCCGCCAGCGTTACCTGCTCGATATGCTCTATCTTTTTGCCGATGGTTGACCATGCGTAAGGATGTTTCCGATAGCACAGCGGCCGTACCAGAAGATCCGAATCTCCGTAAGGCTGATTGAGGCAACGCTCTTTAAACTCTTCTATCACCACCCCTTTCTGCACCTCCAGCTTCCGGGGAGTAAGGGTCAGATCCCGCATCCGGTCGCTCTCTACCCGGAAAGCCACTTGCAGCGCGTCGGGCGGAACGGTGATGTAGTAGTTGGTGAAATCGTTGTTGGTGAAAGCATTGTTGGATGCCCCCACCTTTTCCAGTTCCATGTCGAAATCCTTCACGTTTTTGGATCCGCCGAACATCAAATGTTCAAAAAGATGCGCAAATCCCGTGCGTTGCGGATCTTCGTCTTTAGCCCCCACATCGTAGATAAGGTTGAATGCCACCATAGCCGTGCTGCGGTCGGTATGCACCAACACTTTCAAACCGTTGTCTAAAACGGTTTCACGATAGTTTATCTGCATAGGTCTTTCCCTATATCTTTTCGGTAATACATCTTGTCGAAGCTGATTTTCTCCGCCTCGGCGTAAGTTTTTTCCATGGCCGCCGGCAAGGTGTCGGCCAAAGAGGTTAGGGCCATCACCCTTCCGCCGTCGGTACATATCCGCCCTTCCTTATCCAGACAGGTGCCGGCATGGAAAACACAGGTTTCGGGAAGAAGTCCCTCAACGCCTTTCACCTCCAGCCCTTTGGTATAAGATTGAGGATAACCGCCGCTTGTCAGCATCAGGCAATGCGCATACGCGGGGCGGATCTTCAACTCGGCCGATCCTATCCGTTTTTCATGCAGGGCGATGAAAAGATCCACCAAATCGCTTTCTATGCGGGGTATCACCGCTTCCGTTTCGGGATCCCCCATCCGTACATTGTATTCAATCACATAAGGATCTCCGGCCACATTCATCAAGCCTATGAACAAAAAACCCGAATAGGGAATATGCTCGGCCTTAAGCTGACCCAAAGTGGGTTTTATGATTTTTTCTTCCACTTTCTTCATAAACACCGCATCGGCAAACGGCACCGGCGAAACGGCCCCCATGCCGCCCGTATTGAGCCCCGTGTCGCCCTCCCCCACTTTCTTGTAGTCTTTCGCTTCCGGCAATATCCGGTATCCCGTACCGTCGGTAAGCACAAACACCGACAATTCCACCCCGCATAAGAATTCCTCTATCACCACCTTTTCCGAAGCCGCCCCGAACTTGTGTCCTGCCAGCATTTCCTCCACACAGGTCTCCGCCTCCGCCAGACCGGAGGCTATCACAACTCCTTTCCCTGCCGCCAGACCGTCGGCCTTCAGCACATACGGCGGACGCAAGGTACGCAAGAAATCCTTGGCCAAGTGTTCCTCTCCCCTGCCAAAAGCCCGATAGGCCGCGGTGGGAATCCCCGCCCGCCGCATAAAATCCTTGGCAAACTGCTTGCTGCCTTCCAGACGCGCCCCAGCCTTGCAAGGCCCCACGATTATCAGATCTCTGAAATTGACATCCGCCTGAAAATAATCCACTATGCCTTTCACCAACGGCTCCTCGGGCCCCACCACCAACATATCCACCGCATGTTCGATAACGAACTCCTTCACCTGTGCGAAATTCATCGGATCCAAATCCGCATTCACCGCCCAGCGGGCCGTTCCGGCATTGCCCGGCGCCACAAAAAGCCCCGCTTTACGTTGGCTCTGCGCCAACTTCCATACCATCGCACTTTCCCTGCCCCCCGAACCTAAAACCAAAATATTCATAATCCTATCTGCTAAAACACGGTTTTTCCGCGTGCAAAACACGCATATTGCAAAGGTAATGAATTATTGTTTTTTTGCATCATTCCGCTTACCTTTGCAGGTTCACAACATTTTTCGGCTATGAAATCGCATTTTTCCTTTCACCGTCTTTCCCTGCTCCTGCTTGCCGGAGCGGGATGTCTGTGTCTGAGCCTCACCGCTTGCAGAACAGACCCCAAGCCTCTCAAGATTTTCGGAGAATGGCAAGAAAAAGAATACAGCCGCTACGACTCCACCACGCATTCCCAATACCGACTTATCATCGACTGCGTCAGAGAGATACAGGACACCTGCAAATCAGGTGATTTTCAGCTCTACATCAACGCCTTTCACGCGCCTTCCCTGCAAGACGACCATTCCTACGCCTATATGGAATTCGTACAAGGCGAGTACTTTATGAACGAAGACCGGAAAACCATCCGTTTCGAAGGGCAGTATTACACCGATTCCAACTTCACCACCCTTGCCACCAAGGAAAACTGGCCGTACAGCGTAGGCAACTACCATTCCGTATCCGACTACCGGCTCAACGACCTGTACCTTACCCTCAGCCTTGACGACTCCACACGGCGGGATATCAATACTTTCTATCCCATTCAAATAAAAGAAGAGTGCTACTAAGAAAAGGTCTCAACCTACTCTTTCACGGCTGTTCGCTGTTGCCGTACATCTTTCTCTTGTACGGTTGCGGAATTGCCGTGCATGTAACCGAAAGCGACAGCACCTCCCCGAACGATCTCTTCTACGAAAGCCTGGCCGATTGGTCCGATTCCACGATGCCGGCAGACGAACGCCTCGACTGGCTTTTGGCGGTATATTCGCGGGCACAACAGAATGATCTGAACGCCATCGCACTTTTAAGAAAAACCGAAGCGCCCGAACGTTGGCCCAAAATATGGCAACATTACCAGAATATGGCCGAACGCGACAGTGCCTTGCAGGCTTTGCCCGACACTATCGCCGCCACCGTCTGGGGAAATTTCTCGGCCTCACATCCCGGGTATCAGGCCGATGCCCACCATGCCCGTTACCGGGCGGCCGGTTATTTCTATGCGGCCGCAGCCTACTTCATGCACCGGTCCGAACAAAGTGAAGACGGTATGGATGCCGCTGCACTCCGTTCCGCCTACCGGTATTTTTCAGCGCTCAATCTCTGCATTCCCGGCTTTAAGGATGCCGACAGCCTGCAAGGCTATTGCCTGCGCCACATGAATCCCGTGGTGGATATCGAATTTGTGGCTACCGAAGCTTTTTTGGCAGCCGATTTCGACTGGCAGCTCTCCCTGACCGACCTGCCCGATTTCGATTTGCTTTTCTCCGAAAGCGACACTGTTTCGTTTGTGGCTTTCCGCAACTTTACAGACAATACGGAAGAAGAGGCCGACTTTCAACTCAGGATCTTTATCGATGAAGTTTCCGCCCATTCCCTTTCGGCCTGGATAGAACTGGACAATATCGCTACCGGTGAGATTCTTTTTGCCGATACCTTTTCCTGGCAGGAGGATACATCTTCCGATTCGGAACCTGCGGCCGTTCTCGCCGCACAGGCTTTTCATACCACACTGCAAAAAAGCATGCAGGAATGCTTTTCGCTCCGCGTGCCGCAGAAATAGCAGAACCATCCTCCACCATAGGACAAAAATATAAGCCTCGAAAGAACAAGTTCTTTCGAGGCTTTTCCGTCATCTCCGCAGGAGCGCCACGGCTTTAGGCATCGATATTGGCATAGCGGGCATTCTGTTGGATAAATTCCCTGCGCGGCTCCACCTCATCGCCCATCAACATGGAGAAAACACGGTCGGCTTCCGTAGCGTTCTCTATCGTTACCTGCCGCAAAGTCCGTGTGGCGGGATTCATGGTGGTATTCCACAACTGATGGTCGTTCATTTCCCCCAAACCTTTGTAACGCTGCACCGCGATGCCCTTCACACGACCGCCCTCGCTGAGTTCATCCATCAAGGCGTTTCTTTCTTCTTCCGTCCAGCAATAACGCTCGTTCTTTCCTTTCTTCACCATATAGAGCGGCGGTGTGGCGATATAGACATAGCCTTGCTCTATCATTTCACGCATGTGCCGGAAAAAGAAAGTAAGAATCAGCGTGGTGATATGGCTTCCGTCCACATCGGCATCGGTCATGATAATCACCTTGTGATAGCGGAGTTTCTCCATATTGAGCGCCTTGCTGTCTTCTTCGGTGCCCAGACTCACACCCAAAGCCGTATAGATATTCTTGATTTCGTCGCTTTCAAATACCTTGTGCTGCATGGCTTTCTCCACGTTCAGAATCTTACCGCGCAAGGGCAGGATAGCCTGAATCTTGCGATCACGCCCCTGCTTGGCCGTTCCGCCTGCAGAATCCCCTTCGACCAAAAACAACTCGCATACCTCGGGATTACGTTCCGAACAGTCCGCCAGTTTCCCCGGCAGGCTTCCGCCCGAAAAAACGCTCTTGCGCTGCACCAATTCGCGTGCCTTGCGCGCCGCGTGCCTTGCCGTGGCCGCCAACACCACTTTTTCCACAATCATCTTGGCTTCCTTGGGATGTTCCTCGAGGAAGTAAGCCAATTTTTCGCTCACCAACTGCGAAACCACCGCCGAAACTTCGCTGTTTCCCAACTTGGTCTTGGTCTGCCCCTCGAACTGAGGTTCGGAAACCTTTACCGAAATAACGGCCGTAAGACCTTCGCGGAAGTCATCGCCCTTGATCTCGATTTTTTGCTTGTCGAGTTTGTCGAGCATACCCGATTTGCGGGCATAGTCGCCCAATGTCTTGGTAAGTCCCAGACGGAACCCCGTAAGATGTGTACCGCCCTCTATAGTGTTGATGTTGTTTACGTAGGAATGCAGATTTTCGGAAAAACCGTCGTTGTACTCCATCGAAAGTTCTACCGGAATACCGTTTTTTTCACCCTCGATGTAAATGGGTTCGGGCATCAGCACGGTACGGTTAGAATCCAGATACGAGATGAAGTCCTTCAGCCCCTCGGCCGAATAATAGCTGTCTGTCTTGAAACTGCCGTCCTCCTTCTTCTCGCGGCGGTCGGTAAGCGAAAGCCGCAACCCCTTGTTCAAAAACGCCAATTCCCGCAAACGGGCGGAAAGCACATCATAGTCGTAAACGGTAACCGAAAAGATCTCGGCATCCGGATGAAAGGTAACCAAGGTGCCGCGCTCTTCTTCCGTGGCATCGCCGGCCACCTTCACCTCGTACAAGGGGCGGCCTTTGGCATACTCCTGCACAAAGTGCCTGCCTTCCCTGAATACATCCACCTGCAGGTGATCCGAAAGGGCGTTCACACAAGAAACCCCTACCCCATGCAGACCGCCGGAAACCTTGTAGGTACCTTTGTCGAACTTACCGCCGGCGTGAAGCACGGTCATCACCACTTCCAACGCGCTTTTCTTTTCCTTGGGATGCATGTCGGTGGGAATACCGCGGCCATTGTCGCGCACCGAAATCGAATTATCTTCGTATATGGTCACTTCCACATGGGTGCAGTATCCGGCCAAGGCCTCATCGATGGAGTTGTCCACCACTTCGTAAACCAAATGGTGCAAACCTCTCACATTCACGTCTCCGATATACATGGCCGGACGTTTGCGCACCGCTTCCAATCCCTCCAATACCTGGATATTTTGGGCGGTATATTCGCCGCGCTGCCCTTCCGTGTTTTCCATTTCGCTCATAACCAACTATTTATAGTATTGAAACAATACACAAAGTTAGCATTTCCGCACCTTTTTTGCAAAGGCTTTCCGTATAGTTATCAACACAGATTCTACCGTGCCGCCGAAACCTTTCCGTACACACAAGCCTTATCGGAATGGAGCCCGGCACATCCCTAAACTTCACATACCGGATGTCTTCTGTCTCAAAGCACAACACGCCCCGCACCGGATTGGGCCAAAGCTATCCCCCTCACCTTACCCCCTCCGTTGCCCAAACAACAGGTTGATCTGACAGTTCATCCCAATTCAGGGCAAAACTGCCGTCCCTCCTCGTTAAAGTTCACTTGGGGTATGCCGATGCGGTTAAATACTGGATTCCGACCGACGTTTAAGCCAAGCCGCATGCAGAGACCGAACCTGAAAAGAATCCCGCCTTTTTAATCGAAGAAACGCCAGGAAACACCGAACCGGACACAGCGGTCCACCAGGGGATAATGCGGTGTTTGGATATAGTTGTATTTGAACAGGCCCTCCGCCACATTCAGACACTTGATAAACAGGTTGGCCCGCTTCACTTGGAAATTCAAGAACACGTTCATAAAAAAGAAATTGCCCGTCTTTATCTCATCCTGCCAATAATAGCCGGCCGTAGCGGGATTGTAGGCATCGGCATAATAACGCGTGTTATAGACAAACTCCAGACCGATCTGTATCTGCGCGATATTCTTTATCGGAATGATCCCGTACAGGCTTTCCTGCAACCCGAACAAGGGCAGATGCAGATAATCTTCGTTGGAACTGTAACCCAACATCAACAAATTATCCAAACCCACGTATCTGCCGATATGCAGATTCTTGCCCGCCACGGCATTCACCACCCAGAATTCCTTATCCGCCTGCACGGGACCGTCTTTCTTCATAAACACGTAATCGTTCAACATCCCGGCCTTGGCCCTTAACCACCAACCTTTATAATTGAATTTCACCTGCAGATAGGCTTCCGTAGTTTTCCCGAAATCGTTCGACCAATAGAAATGATTGGAAAAATGCCATGTATAAAGCCAGTCCGCCTCGAAACGGTTCACCCCCAACATTACCTCTATCCCGTCGCGTTTGGAAAGCGTCCTTTCCCTGTCATCCCTGAAAAGATATTTGAACATGGCCCTGCCGCTGAAATCAAAATTATTGTACCCGCCGAAACCGAAATCGAGATAGGCGTCAAACACGAAACGGTCGGCAAAATCCACCTGAACCTGTGCGAAAGGAAACCACTGCACACAATCTTTGCGGAGCATCCGGTCATGCCAGCGGATGTATTCGTTCTTGAAACCTGCGGCAAACTTGAACCGATAGCCGAAAGGCAGGTATTCCATATCCGAACTGCTGTAAAACACGCGGTTGGTCATCTTCATCATCACATTCTGTTCCGAACTCTGCGTCGGATCCAGAAAGAAATCGGTGTAGAATCCATCGTCGGCCGTTGTCTTGTCGCGGTATTTGAGCAACATGTCCTCTACCTCGAAACTATGGGTGATATAACCGTAGCTGCGGTTATTTTCGGGAATGGAATCTTTCTTGGTATCGTAAAAATGATAGGATTGCTTAAAAAAGTATTTGTTCTCCCGCCAACGGTTGGATGCGGAGGTCATGTACACAGGTATCTTGAGCCTGTTCGTCGATATATTCCGGGTAAAGAGGGAATCTTCCTTTATGCCGCCGTTCTCGCCTACCGCCACCACATTGTGGATATAACCGAAAACGATACGGTATCGGGCATCCCGGCTGATATAATTGCCCGAAAAACGCACGTTGTATTGATTGCTGCGGCTGTTATAGTAGCGACCATACACGTCGTACACCCTGAAATCGATATCCAGATTCAATCCCCGGGCCACATTTTGGCTATGGGTGGCCCTGAAAAAATTCAGGTCTTTCCCGAAGTTATTAACGAAATAAAGCGTTGTATAAGGATTCTTGGTCTGATAAAAAGGGGTATTTTCCAAGGTGTAGAACCACGAAGAAAAAGGATTCTCCCGCAAGCCGAAACCGGCCACCTGTCTGGGCATGTATTCCAGCAATTGGTCGGGCATCCCCAAACTTCCCCGATCCACCCGAAAATCATTGTGCTGATAGAGGGCATCGAATTTCTGAAATCCATCCAGCGGATACTGCATCGTATCGAATACAGGAAGACCGCTTTGCATATAGAGGTCGTAATACACCACGGTTTCGCCCCTGCTCTTTGCCAAACCGGCCAGCTTGGCCCTGCGGATAGAGTCACGCCTTTGTTGCGGCGTAAGTTCAGGTATTTCCTCTGAAACGGGCGCCGGTTCCTGGGCGTATGCAGCAAGCGGCCATATTCCCACCACCCCCGTCGCAAGGAGCAAGAATACCCTTATTTTAGCTCGAAGCCGCATGCGTGCCTAAGATATTTCTTTCAGGAAAGTTTAAAGGAGATATACTTGATGGTCCGCCCCTCGGCCAACCAACGGCGCTCGTAAAAAGTCTGCACTTGGCAAGCCTCCGCTATGGGCGTGGCTTCCGCATACAGATCCGGGCTGTCGTGCAACACCTCATACCCGGCCGGAAGCACCACTTCGTTGCGGCAATAGGCATACAGCTCCGTATCGTCTGTCTTGAGATGCACAACCCCCTTGCCCTCGGGAAAAATCTTGCGGTAACGTTCCAGAAAGGAGGGGGAGCACAGCCGTTTGTTAGGTTTGGAGGGCTGGGGATCGGGGAAAGTTATCCAGATTTCCGACACTTCTCCCGGGGCAAACACCCGGTCTATGAATTCGGCACGGGTACGGATAAAAGCCACATTGGGCATATTTTCTTCCGTAGCTGTCTTGCATCCCCGCCACAAACGCGCGCCCTTGATGTCCAGACCTACAAAATTCCGCTCCGGATACCGGCGCGCCAAACCTATGGTGTAATCACCCTTTCCACAACCGATTTCCAATACGATCGGTCCCTCGTTCCCGTAATAATCGCTTTTCCATTTTCCCCGCAAGGGAGCCTGCCACGGCTGAATCGTGGCCGGAAACTGGAAAAGGTTGGCAAAGCTCAGATTCTCTTCGAACTTTGCCAATTTATTTTTGCCCAAACCTCTTTAGTTTGCAAAAATCCAACAATCGATGTTCCTGTTGCGCAATGCGGTTCTTTCCCCCACCGCCTCTTCGCGTGTGGCGCAGGTTTTCACACTCACATAAAAGAGGTTTTTCGCCTCGATATAGTATATGGTGGCCGCCAGACCATTGGCGCACATATTCTGCGCCATCCTGCCGGCATTGGCTTCCGAAGCGAAACTTCCCACGATAAGGTAGAACTTCCCGGCCTGCGGCCGTTTCGCATCCACTTTCCTGCCCGATGCGGATTCAACTTTCTTCACCGCTTCTTTCTTGGGGGCCGGAGCGGGTTTCGCGGCGGCTTTCGGCGCAGCCTGGCTTGCAGCCTGCATCTTTTTGGCCTGCGCTTCCTGCTCCTTTCTCTTTACTTCGCCCGCCATCACAGCCTGTGCCACCTGCGCGTTTTCTTCTTCCATGACGGTGGATTCCAATTCATCCTCCATCATCTGATCCACAGCGGCTTCCACCATATCATCCGCCGGCAGCTGCATTTCCAAAGCGGGTTTTTCACCAAGGCCGAACAAGGCTTTCCGAACAGGCGCGACACCCAATATCACGGCAAGCAATACGGCAAGCACGCACAACAAGATAAACCAAGTGCGGGCATATACCGGCAGCGGTGCCTGCGGCGCAGGTCTTTTACGCGACCCCAACACGATTTCCTTGCCTGAAGAAGCCGGCTGGGCGGCGGGTTGCAATTTGGGCTTTCCGATGGGACGGGGCGCATGTTTTCCCCGCGCCTTTTCTACCGGTACCGGCGGACGTAAAGGCCGTTCCTCCTTGGGTAATTCCGGCAGAACCGTCTGCGGAGCGGGCTGTTCCAATCCGAAATTGGCATTGTCCGCATTGACCGGTTCTTCGGAGGCCGATTTAAACAACACCTTGTCGTCCACAATCACAAAAGTGCCCACTTCGGCTATCGTAACCTTTCCCGTGCCCTTGAGCTCCTGCAATACCTTGCGCACCCATTTTTCGAGTTCGGTGCGGGCGTCTTCTTCGTTCAGATTCTCTTCAAAGGCAAAAAAGTTCAAAAAGGCCTTGTCGGTGGGCATCACTTCCTTGAACAAAATCTTGTTCCGGCCGTCTCGCTGTTCGGTATAAAAAACGCCCAGCCCCGGAACGGCGGCTTCCCTGCCGGGCTGTTCGTTCAAAAATTTCCGCAAATAATCTACAACGTTCATATTGAAATTATTTTAAGGCTTTGCTTGCCTGATTCTAAATTTTCTTTTTTGCAAAAAAACATTCCGTTTTAAAACAAACCGTTTATCTGGGCATCCACCTTGTCGATAATCGACCCCAGATCTTCAGGCTTGTTGCTGAAATCAAGGTTATTCACGTCCACTATCAGCAAATTTCCCTGCTTGTAATGCCCTATCCAGCTTTCGTAACGATCATTGAGGCTTTTGAGATAATCCAGTCTGATGGAACTTTCATAGTCCCGGCCACGCTGCTGTATCTGCCTTACCAATGTGGAAATATCCGCACGCAGATATATCAGCAGATCGGGCGGCTGGAGAAAAGACTGCATAAGCTCGAACAGCGACACGTAATTTTCAAAATCGCGCGTGGTCATCAGCCCCATGGCGTGAAGATTGGGGGCGAAGATGTAGGCGTCTTCGTAAATGGTTCTGTCCTGAATCACATTCTTGCCCTTTTTCCGTATATCGATAACCTGACGAAAACGGGTATTGAGAAAATATATCTGCAAATTGAACGACCATCTGCGCATGTCTTCGTAAAAACTGTTCAGATAGGGATTGTCGTCCACTTCCTCATAGAGCGGTTTCCAACGGTAATGCTTGGAAAGCAGACCGGTCAGCGTGGTCTTGCCCGACCCTATGTTTCCTGCTATGGCAATGTGCATCATGATGCAAAATCTTTTCTTGTTCAACGCAAGGCGACCCCCTTGACAGCAATACGCCTAAGAATGCAAAGATACGCGAAAAAGCGTTTTGCATTGAAACCCGTACAACAAAAAAACCGGAATCCGCCAAAGGAAAAACTTTCTCCCCAGACGAATTCCGGTTTCGGCGCCTTTTTCAATGCCCTACGCTTCGGTAGAAGGCATATTCATGAAAGACTCCATCGAAACCTCAGGTTCCTGAATCGTGCCAAAAGTGCTTTCATAGCGATGCACATTGTCTGACAAAGCTTTCATTAGCCTTTTGGCGTGATGCGGCGTGAGGATGATCCTCGATTTCACACGGGCTTTTTCAACGCCCGGCATCACCCGGATAAAATCCACCACGAACTCTGCCTGAGAATGCGTTATCATTGCCAGATTGGCATAGACGCCCTCAGCCACATCGGGCGAGAGTTCAATCTGGATCGAATGTTTTCCTTTAGCGTCTTTCTTTTCCATTTTTTATTCTTCGGTGGAAGCATTCACCAAATCGGCGTATTCTTCGGTGGAATAAACAATATTGTCTTTATAGGCATCCAAACCCGTTCCGGCAGGAATCAGATGTCCTACCAAAACGTTTTCTTTCAAACCTTCCAGATAATCTACCTTGGCGTTGACAGCTGCATCGGTAAGCACCTTGGTGGTTTCCTGGAACGATGCGGCCGAGAGGAAACTGCGTACCTGCAAAGAAGCGCGGGTGATACCCTGCAGTATCTGACGGGCCGTAGCCGGCCGGGCGTCTCTTGCGGTAACAGGTTTCAAACCTTTGCGGCGCAATACCGAATTTTCATCGCGTAAGGCGCGGGCGGTAAGAATCTGACCCTCCTTGAGGTTTTCGGAATCACCGGCTTCCACCACCACTTTCTCTCCGTAGATACGGTCGTTCACTTCCACAAAGTCCACTTTGTTCACGTGTTCGCCTTCCAGGAAATTGGTATCGCCCGGATCAATCACTTCCACCTTGCGCATCATCTGACGCACAATCACCTCAAAGTGCTTGTCGTTGATCTTCACACCTTGCAGACGGTACACTTCCTGAATTTCGTTCACGATGTATTCCTGCACTTTCATAGGGCCTTTGATGGCCAATATGTCGGCCGGTGTGATGGCACCTTCCGAAAGCGGCGTACCGGCTTTCACATAATCGTTTTCCTGAGCCAGAATCTGTTTGGAGGTAGGTATCAGATAGGCTTTGGCCTCTCCCACCTTGGGGGTGATGATGATTTCGCGGTTGCCGCGCTTGAGCTTCTTTCCGAAACTTACGATACCGTCCACTTCGGCCACCACCGCCGGATCCGACGGATTACGGGCTTCAAACAACTCGGTAACGCGGGGAAGACCGCCCGTGATATCGCCCGACTTGCCGAACGAACGCGGGATCTTCACCAATATGTCACCTGCCTGTATCTTGCTGTTGTCGTCCAACTGCACGTGCGCCCCCACGGGAATATCGTATATCTTGAGGATATTGCCGCTGCCGTCAACAATGTTGATGGAGGGATTCTTGGATTTCTGACGCGATTCGATGATGATCCGGTCTTTGTATCCGGTCTGGTCGTCGGAACCTTCGCGGTAGGTAACGTTTTCCACCAGATTCTGGAACGAAATCTTACCGGAATACTCCGATACGATGACCGCGTTGTAGGGATCCCAGTCGGCAATCAGTTTGCCGGCTTTCACCTCGTCGCCCGAAGCCACATACAAAGCCGCCCCGTAAGGGATATTGGCCGTGGTGAGCACCGCCTTGGTATTGGGATCCACAATCCGCAATTCAGCCGAACGGCCAATCACCACTTCGTGCTTGCCCTTTTCTTCGCTGGTGTGCGAAACGCTTCTCAATTCATCTATTTCCACCAACCCGTCATAAGAAGCCGTGATGTTGGAGGCGATACTGCTGCCACCGGCAACCCCCCCTACGTGGAACGTACGCAAGGTAAGCTGCGTACCGGGTTCCCCGATGGACTGGGCGGCGATAACCCCCACCGCTTCGCCTCGTTGAACCATTTTGTTGGTGGCAAGGTTCCGTCCGTAGCACTTGGCGCAGACCCCATGCTTGGATTCACAGGTAAGCACCGAACGGATTTCCACTTCTTCGATAGGCGATTCTTCTATCTGGCGGGCTATTTCTTCGGTAATCTCCTCACCGGCCTTCACAATCAGCTTGCCGGTTTGCGGATGAACAACATCGTCGATGGTGGTTCTACCCAAGATACGTTCGTAGAGCGATTCCACCACGTCGTCGTTTTTCTTCAGGGCCGTGGCAATCAAACCGCGCTGGGTATGGCAATCTTCCTCGGAAATGATGACATCTTGCGAAACATCCACCAGACGACGGGTCAGGTATCCGGCATCGGCCGTTTTCAAGGCCGTATCGGCAAGACCCTTGCGGGCACCGTGCGTGGAGATGAAGTATTCCAACACCGAAAGCCCTTCCTTGAAATTCGACAGAATCGGGTTTTCGATAATCTCACCGCCGCTGGCACCGGCCTTCTGCGGCTTGGCCATAAGACCACGCATCCCGCAAAGCTGACGGATCTGCTCCTTGGAACCACGGGCGCCGGAATCCAACATCATGAATACCGGGTTGAAGCCCTGGCGGTCGGAAGACAGCTGCTTCATCACCGCATTGGTAAGCTTGTTGTTGGTATGTGTCCAGATATCGATGATCTGGTTGTATCGTTCGTTGTTGGTGATGAAACCGAGGTTGTAGTTGTTCATCACTTCGTCCACGTCGCTGTTGGCCTTGGCGATAAGCTCTTCTTTCACCTTCGGGATGATCACATCGCCGAGATTGAACGAAAGACTGCCCTTGAAGGCCGTGCGATACCCCATGCTCTTGATATCGTCCAGGAACTTCACGGTCTTGGACATACCGCATTTCTTCAATACATCGGCAATGATATCACGCAACGACTTCTTGGTAAGAACCTCATTGATAAAACCGTATTCGGGCGGAACCACCTGATTGAAAAGGATACGCCCCACCGTGGTTTCAATCAAGGTAACCTTGCCATCGGCATCGGTCCGGCGGATTTTCACCCACGCGTGGAGATCCACCTGCTTTTCGTTGTGAGCGATAATGGCTTCTTCGGGCGAATAGAAAACGGTGCCTTCCCCTTTCACCACATCGTTGCCCTCGGTCTTGCGGCCTTTGGTAAGATAGTACAGCCCCAACACCATATCCTGAGAAGGAACGGTGATAGGTGCGCCATTGGCGGGGTTAAGGATATTGTGCGAAGCCAGCATCAACAACTGGGCTTCCAGAATGGCGGCATTACCCAGCGGTACATGAACGGCCATCTGGTCACCGTCGAAGTCGGCATTGAAGGCCGTACAGCACAAGGGGTGCAGACGCATGGCCTTGCCTTCGATCAACTTGGGCTGGAAAGCCTGGATACCCAGACGGTGCAAGGTCGGGGCACGGTTCATCAGAACGGGATGCCCTTTCAATATGTTTTCAAGGATATCCCACACCACGGGATCCTTGCGTTCCACGATTTTCTTGGCCGATTTCACGGTCTTTACGATACCGCGTTCCAGCATCTTGCGGATGATGAACGGCTTGTAGAGCTCGGCCGCCATATCTTTGGGCAACCCCATCTCGTTCATCTTCAAATCCGGACCTACCACGATGACCGAACGGCCCGAATAGTCCACACGTTTACCGAGCAAATTCTGACGGAAACGTCCCTGTTTCCCTTTAAGGCTGTCGGAGAGGGATTTGAGCATCCTCGCCCCTTCGCTCTTTGCCGAACGGGCCTTGCGGGAGTTGTCGAAAAGCGAATCCACGGCCTCCTGGAGCATACGTTTTTCGTTACGCATGATCACATCGGGCGCCTTGATTTCGATAAGTTTTTTCAAACGGTTGTTGCGGATGATGACCCTGCGGTAGAGATCGTTCAAATCCGACGTGGCGAAACGGCCGCCATCCAAAGGCACCAAAGGCCGCAAATCGGGCGGAATCACCGGAATCACCTTCATGATCATCCATTCGGGACGGTTCTCCACACGCGTCTGGGAGTCGCGGAAAGATTCCACCACGTTGAGACGCTTGAGAATATCCTGCTTGCGCTGTGCCGAAGTTTCTTTGCCGGCACGATCGCGCAATTCAAAAGAAAGTGCGTCCAGATCTATCTTCTTCAACAGACCATATAAAGCCTCTCCGCCCATCTTGGCGATGAACTTGTTGGGATCTTCGTCATCCAACAGTGCGTTGTCGGCAGGAAGCGTATCAAGAATAGCGTAATACTCCTCTTCCGAAAGGAACTGGAGGGCTTCCACCCCGTCGGCGGCCTTGATACCGGGTTGGATCACCACATATTTTTCATAATAGATAATCGATTCCAGTTTTTTGGTCTGGATACCCAGCAAGGCGCCGATCTTGTTGGGGAGAGAACGGAAAAACCAGATATGCGCCACCGGCACCACCAACTGAATGTGTCCCATGCGTTCACGGCGTACCTTCTTTTCGGTTACCTCCACCCCGCAACGATCGCACACGATCCCCTTGTAACGAATCCTCTTGTACTTTCCGCAATGACATTCCCAGTCTTTGGTCGGACCGAAAATCCTTTCGCAGAAAAGCCCGTCGCTTTCAGGCTTGTACGTGCGGTAATTAATCGTTTCCGGTTTGGTCACTTCCCCATGGGAACGTTCCAGAATCGTTTCGGGGGATGCCAGACTGACGGTGATTTTATTAAAGTCCAATGTTACCGGACCTTCTTTCTTAAACGCCATTTTATGATGTAAAATTGATATTAAAAACTAAGCCCTCTCTATAAAAGCCGATGCGGAAACCGGAACAAGTCCGGCTCCCGCCCCGACAGTTTATTTGGAGAAAGTGATTTCCAAGCCCAGGCCTCTCAATTCGTTCACCAAAACGTTGAACGATTCGGGAATGGAGGGAGTGGGCATATTCTCGCCTTTCACAATGGCCTCGTAGGTTTTGGCCCTACCGGTTACATCGTCAGACTTAACCGTAAGCACTTCCTGCAGGATATTGGCCGCACCGAAAGCTTCGAGCGCCCAGATTTCCATTTCCCCGAAACGCTGGCCCCCGAACTGCGCCTTACCGCCAAGCGGCTGCTGGGTAATGAGCGAGTACGGACCGATGGAACGGGCGTGCATCTTGTCATCGATCATGTGGTGCAGCTTAATCATATAGATATAGCCCACCGTGGCCGGCTGATCGAAACGCTCTCCGGTTTCCCCGTCGTAGAGATAGGTTCTACCGTAGCGCGGCAAGCCGGCTTCATCGGTATAGGAATCTATTTCCTCGGGGGTGGCGCTGTCGAAAATAGGCGTGGCGAACTGCAGGCCGAGACGTTTTCCTGCCCAACCGAGCACGGTTTCGTAAATCTGTCCCAAGTTCATACGCGAGGGCACACCCAACGGGTTCAACACAATATCCACCGGAGTGCCGTCGGCCAGGAAAGGCATGTCTTCGGCACGGACGATACGGGCCACGATACCTTTGTTACCGTGACGGCCCGACATCTTGTCTCCGATTCTGAGCTTACGCTTCTTGGCGATGGTAACCTTGGCCATCTGCACGATGCCGCCGGGCAGTTCATCGCCCACCGTAGCCACGAATTTGTCGCGTTGGTAACGGCCGAATATTTCGCGATACTTGATATTGTAATTGTTGAGCAGACGTTTTACCAACCCGTTCACTTCCTCGTTGTTGGTCCATCCCGAAGGATTGATGGTCTGGTAATCCAGTTCGCCCAATACTTTTGCCGTGAAACGGGCCTTTTTCGAAATAAGTTCTTCCTTGAGGTTGCTGTATACACCGGCGGAAGTATTGCTGCCGAGTACGGCAAGCAGTTTTTCCACCAACTTGTTCTTTAAGTCCTGGCTTTCCTTGTTGAAGTCTTTCTCGAGCGCCTTCACCACGTCTTTGTCTTTGGCCTTGCTCTTGCGGTCTTTGATGGCGCGGCTGAACAGACGTTTGCCGATAACCACCCCGCTTACGGAAGGCGGCACTTTCAAGGAGGCGTCTTTCACATCGCCCGCCTTGTCGCCGAAAATGGCGCGGAGCAGTTTCTCTTCCGGCGTAGGATCGGATTCGCCCTTGGGGGTGATCTTACCGATAAGGATATCGCCTTCTTTTACTTCGGCCCCCACGCGGATAAGACCATTGCTGTCCAGATCCTTGGTCGCTTCCTGACTTACGTTGGGAATGTCATCGGTAAGCTCTTCCATACCGCGTTTGGTCTCGCGTACGTCCAAAGTGTATTCTTCCACATGGATGGAGGTGAAGAGATCGTTTTTGATGGCATCTTCCGAAATCACGATGGCATCCTCGAAGTTGTAACCTTTCCAGGGCATGAAGGCTACCATGAGGTTGCGGCCCAAGGCCAGCGAACCGTCTTTGGTGGCGTAGCCTTCGCACAACACCTGCCCTTTCTTCACCTTGTCGCCCTTGCGGACGATAGGGGTAAGGTTGATGCAGGAACTTTGGTTGGTGCGCTGGAACTTAGTGAGGTTATAAGTCTTCAGATCATCGTCGAAACTAACCATACGGTCTTCCTCGGCCATATCGTAACGGATGCTGATGGTGGTGGCGTCCACGTAGGTAACCACCCCGTTGCCCTCGGCATTGATCAGAATACGGGAATCGTGCGCTACATAAGGCTCCAGTCCCGTGCCCACGATAGGCACTTCGGGATTGAGCAAAGGCACGGCCTGACGCATCATGTTCGAACCCATCAAGGCACGGTTGGCGTCATCGTGTTCCAAGAAAGGAATCAAGGAAGCGGCGATGGAGGCAATCTGGTTGGGTGCCACGTCCATAAGGGTAACGTCTTCCCTGTCTACAATGGGGAAGTCGGCCAAACGGCGCACCTTCAATTTCTGGTCGTGAATGGTACCGTCGGCATCCAAACGGGTACAGGCCTGGGCGATAATCTGGTCTTCCTCTTTCTCGGCCGTAAGGTAAATCGGTGCCTGATCGATACGAACCTTGCCCTTCTCCACTTTGTAGTACGGAGTTTCGATAAAGCCGAGCTTGTCGATGACGGCAAATACGCACAAAGACGAAATCAACCCGATATTGGGACCTTCAGGCGTTTCAATGGTACACAAACGACCGTAGTGCGTGTAGTGGACGTCGCGCACCTCGAAACCGGCACGTTCGCGGCTCAGACCTCCGGGGCCCAAGGCGGAGATACGGCGCTTGTGCGTTACTTCCGAAAGCGGATTGGTCTGATCCATGAACTGCGACAGCTGGTTGGTTCCGAAGAAAGAATTGATAACCGAGCTGAGCGTTTTGGCGTTGATAAGGTCGGCCGGGGTAAACACCTCGTTGTCGCGAACATTCATACGTTCGCGGATGGTGCGGGCCATACGGTTCAGCCCCACGCCGAACTGGGCGTAGAGTTGCTCTCCCACGGTACGGATACGACGGTTGCTCAAGTGGTCGATATCATCCACTTCGGCGTGAGAGTTGATCAACTTGATCAGATGCTTGATGATGCAGATGATGTCTTCTTTGGTAAGCACACGGGTTTCCAAAGAGATATTCAGATCCAGCTTGCGGTTGATGCGGTAACGGCCCACCTCTCCCAAATCGTAGCGTTTGTCGGAGAAGAACAGCTTTTCGATAATGCCGCGCGCCGTTTCTTCATCGGGCGGTTCTGCGTTGCGCAGCTGCCTGTAGATGAATTCCACCGCTTCCTTGGCATTGTTGGCCGCATCCTTCTGCAAGGTGTTGAAGATAATGGAGCAATCCAGATTGTTTTCGTTGTCGTCGCGGTGCACCAAAATCGACTTGATTCCGGCATCCACAATCAAATCGATATGGGTTTCCTCCAATTCCGTTTCACGATCGATGAGCACTTCCGTACGTTCGATCGAAACAACTTCGCCCGTATCTTCATCCACAAAGTCTTCTACCCACGAACGAACCACACGTGCGGCAAGACGGGCGCCAATATATTTTTTGAGACCCGAGCGACTTACTTTCACTTCTTTCGCCAGGTCGAAAATTTCCAGAATATCCTTGTCGGTTTCATAACCGATGGCACGCAAAAGCGTGGTGATGGGCAGTTTCTTCTTACGGTCGATGTAAGCGTACATCACGTTGTTGATGTCGGTGGTGAACTCCATCCAGGAACCCTTGAAAGGAATGATACGGGCCGAATAGAGCTGCTGACCGTTGGTATGGTAACTGGTACCGAAGAAAACGCCGGGAGAACGGTGCAACTGCGAAACGATAACACGTTCGGCACCGTTGATGATAAACGAACCGCCGGGGGTCATGTAGGGAATCATACCCAGATACACTTCCTGAATGATTTCCTTAAAATCATCGTCCTGTTCGCGATCCTGGCAAGCCAGCTGAAGCTTGGCCTTGAGCGGCACACTGTAGGTGAGCCCTCTGTCCAAACATTCTTCTATGCTGTAGCGCGGGGGATCGATAAAATAATCGAGAAACCGCAATTCATAATGGTTGCGGGCATCGCTAATGGGAAAATTTTCCGCAAAAACCTTATACAGCCCCTCGTTTACACGATTCTCAGGATTGGTTTCCAACTGAAAGAAGTCTTGAAACGACTTAAGCTGAATATCCAAGAAATCAACGTGCTCGGCCGGTTTGGTCGATGCGAAATTTATCTTTTTAACAGCCTTTGTTGACAAAGTAGTATGTTTTAAATAAGACGATTGAAGACCGAGGTGGTAATATACGCAAAAAACACGAGGGGGGCGGACAAGGCCTTCCCCCTCATGTTCGAAAACCGATAGGGTTAAAATTATTTCATTTCAACTTCAGCACCGGCTTCTTCGAGGCTCTTCTTGAGCGCTTCGGCTTCGGCCTTGCTGATGCCTTCCTTAACCGGTTTGGGAGCCGCGTCAACGAGTTCCTTGGCTTCCTTCAAACCGAGGCTGGCCAATTCCTTAACCAGTTTAACTACGGCCAACTTGTTGGCACCACCCGATTTGAGGATAACGTCGAAGTGCGTTTTTTCTTCGGCGGCACCACCGGCGGCAGCACCACCGGCAGCGGGAGCTGCAACGGCTACAGCGGCGGCTGCGGGTTCAATACCGTATTCGTTTTTCAATACGTCGGCCAATTCCTTAACTTCTTTAACGGTTAAACCGACCAATTGTTCTGCGATAGCTTTAATATCTGCCATTGTTTTGACTTTTTAAAGTTTCTAAATAATTTTTTTTGAAGGACACACCTTCCGTTGTTTTTATACCTTAAGCCTGTTCCGGTCTTTCGGCCAAAGCCTCCACCAAGCCGGCAACCTTGTTGGGCGCCGATTCCAATGCACCCATAACATTCTGAATGGGAGACTGGAGGAGTGTGAGGATTTCGCCGATAAGTTCGGACTTGGATTTGATTTGTACCAAAGATTCCAGACTCGCATCGCCCAGATAGAAAGACTCTTCTACGTATGCGCCTTTCAGAACGGGTTTTTCCGCCCTCTTTCTGAACTCCTTGATAACGGTTGCCGGGGTCTTGTTTACGTCCGAAAGCATAATCGCCGTGGTTCCCTTGAATGCGGGAGCCAGTTCGGAGAAATCAATACCGGTTTTTTCCAAGGCTTTCTCAAGCAAGGTATTTTTCACCATGATCAACTTGACCCCGTTCCGGAAGCAAGCACGTCTCAAGTTACTTGTAGCAACGGCATCCATTCCTGTGATATCCGTTACATACATGTGAGGCTTGGCCATGATTTGCTCATAGACGGAATCTATGATCTTGGCTTTTTCTTCTTTTTTCATACCTCGTTTAAATTACCTGTTTTTACAAAATTCCGGATTAGATGGATTTGGGGTCGATCTTGATACCGGGACTCATGGTACTGGACATGTAAATGCTGTTGATGTACGTACCTTTCGCCGCCGACGGTTTCAATTTGACGATGGTCTGGAGCAATTCACGGGCGTTTTCGGCGATTTTTCCGGCTTCAAAAGAAGCCTTGGCCACGCTGGCGTGAACAATCCCCAGTTTGTCAACCTTGAAGTCGATCTTACCGGCCTTTACCTCCTGGACCGCTTTACCAATTTCCATGGTAACGGTTCCGGTTTTGGGGTTAGGCATCAAGCCGCGGGGGCCCAACACTTTTCCCAATGCCCCTACTTTGGGCATTACACTCGGCATGGTAATAACAACGTCAATGTCCGTCCAACCGCCTTTGATTTTTTCTACGTATTCATCCAAACCGTAGTAATCGGCTCCGGCTGCTTTGGCTTCTTCTTCCTTGTCGGGCGTACAGAGAACCAACACGCGAACTTGCTTTCCGGTTCCGTGGGGAAGGGTTACCACACCGCGCACCATCTGGTTCGCCTTGCGGGGATCCACACCCAAGCGCACGTCCAAGTCGATCGAAGCATCGAATTTGGTATAGGTCAATTCCTTTACGAGAGCTGCCGCTTCGTTCAAGGCATAAACCTTGTCCTTTTCGACTTTGGCCAAAGCTTCTTTTCTTTTCTTAGAGATTTTTGCCATTGTTGTTGTTTATAAAAGTGATGTCGCTAAACGTTAATTCAGCTCGGCAGGTTTCTCGCCTTTGACTTCGATACCCATACTGCGCGCCGTTCCGGCCACCATGCTCATAGCCGAGCCGATGGTGAAACAGTTCAAGTCGGGCATCTTGCTTTCGGCAATCGTCCTTACCTGATCCCACGTCACGCTGGCCACCTTGTTACGGTTGGGTTCGGCCGAACCTTTCTTCGCTTTGGAAAGTTCTTTGAGCTGAACAGCCACCGGAGGGGTCTTTACTACGAATTCAAACGATTTATCGGCGAACACGGTGATAATGACCGGAAGCACTTGGCCGGCCTTATCCTGCGTACGCGCGTTAAACTGCTTGCAGAATTCCATAATGTTGACACCCTTGGCACCCAACGCGGGACCTACCGGAGGTGAGGGATTGGCAGCACCGCCTTTGATCTGCAACTTGATTAAGGCACTAACTTGTTTTGCCATTTTCTGTTAAAATTAAATGTGAAAAACACAATTCAATGAAACCAAACTACTCTTTCTCTACCTGGGAGAAATTCAATTCGAGAGGTGTCTTTCGCCCGAAGATCTTCACCATCACCTTCAGCTTCTTCTTATCCTCGTTCACTTCTTCAATCACAGCCGAGAAGTTGTTGAAAGGTCCGTCGGTAACCTTTACCGGCTCGCCTACCATAAACGGTTCGATGGGCTTTTCGGGCGATTCGGCCAATTCATCCACCTTGTTCAGTATTCGCTGAACTTCGGCCGGACGCAACGGCACCGGATCTCCGTGGTTGCCCAGAAAACCGAGTACTCCCGGAATGTTCTTGACCACGTGCTGGATTTCGCCGACCAAAAGAGCCTCTATCAGCACATAGCCGGGCAGATAGGAGCGTTCTGTACTCACTTTCTTTCCGTTGCGGATAGTGTAAACCTTTTCTGTCGGAATAAGTACTTGCGAAATGTAATCTTGAATGTTCAATCTGGAAATCTCGCTTTGGAGATAATCCCTTACTTTCTTCTCCTCGCCGCTGGCGGCCCGGATAACGTACCAATTCTTCACTTGTTCGGTCATCTCTTTGTCGGATTATCTGTCGCACTTCTCCGGTATTCGGATACCGGATCACCTGAAGCGGACGGGCTGAATTTAATGGAACGGGAAAACCCGAAGTAATATTGGATTCGGTTCACCGTCGTCTCCGGCAGGCACTGGAAGCTGTACCCGGGATTCCGGACGTGCGGAAACCTATTCATTTCTATCTCAAAAGGTCGTAGATATAACCTAACACACCTTTCCACGCCAAGTCGGGATGTGCACCGGCTATCATGTCCATTGCAAACACGATGACAGCAACGATAAGAGCGGCCACAAAAACCACCACCGCACTGTTCTGGAGTTCTGAATACGTTGGCCACGATACTTTGTGCAGTAACTCATCCTTGCTGACCTTCACGTAGTTGATAAACTTTGACATCTTTCGGCGTGTTAAAAATTATCGCTTTTCCGCATTCGCCCAACGCGGGCGGAAAACTTGGCAGGAGCAGAGAGAATCGAACTCCCATCAACGGTTTTGGAGACCGCTATTCTACCATTAAACTATGCTCCTCCATACTATTTGCGGGCTTATTCCTGAACGGGAACGGTTTATCGGCCACCCCCTCTGCCAGGAACAAACCCGCCCATAGTCGAGAGAAAAACTCTCTATCGAAACTAGTCCTTATAGGATTAGTCAAGAATTTCAGTTACCTGACCGGCACCTACCGTTCTACCGCCTTCACGGATAGCGAAACGGAGGTTCTGGTTCATGGCGATGGGGGCAAGCAACTTAACTTCAATCGTCAAGTTATCGCCGGGCATAACCATTTCCACACCCTGCGGGAGAACGATTTCTCCGGTAACGTCGGTTGTTCTGAAGTAGAACTGAGGACGGTAGTTGTTGTGGAACGGGGTATGACGACCACCTTCTTCTTTCTTCAGGATATAAACCTGAGCCTTGAAGTGTTTGTGCGGAGTTACGGAACCGGGCTTGGCGATAACCATACCACGACGGATCTGGTCTTTTTCAATACCACGGAGCAACAAACCTACGTTGTCGCCGGCTTCGCCGCGATCCAAAATCTTGCGGAACATTTCAACACCGGTAACAGTAGACTTGAGCTTTTCTTCACCCATACCGATAATTTCAACAGGGTCGCCCGAGTTGATGACACCGGATTCAACACGACCGGTGGCAACGGTACCACGACCGGTAATGGAGAACACGTCTTCGATAGGCATCAAGAAATCTTTATCTACATCACGCTGGGGCAGAGGAATCCATTCGTCAACGGCAGCCATGAGCTCCATGATCTTTTCTTCCCATTTGGGTTCGCTGTTCAAACCACCCAAAGCCGAACCGCGGATGATAGGCGTGTTGTCGCCGTCATATTCGTAGAACGAAAGGAGTTCGCGGATTTCCATTTCAACGAGGTCGAGCAACTCGGGGTCGTCAACCAAGTCGACTTTGTTCATGAAAACAACGATACGGGGTACACCTACCTGACGGGCCAACAAGATGTGTTCACGCGTCTGGGGCATGGGACCGTCGGTGGCGGCCACTACCAGAATGGCACCGTCCATCTGAGCGGCACCGGTAACCATATTCTTAACGTAGTCGGCGTGTCCCGGGCAGTCTACGTGAGCGTAGTGACGGGCATCGGTCTGGTATTCTACGTGAGCGGTATTAATGGTAATACCACGTTCTTTTTCTTCAGGAGCGTTATCGATAGAATCGAACGATTTTACTTCTGACAGACCTTTCTTGGCCAAAACGGTGGTAATGGCGGCGGTCAGGGTCGTTTTACCGTGGTCAACGTGACCAATGGTACCAATGTTAACGTGGGGTTTGGTACGCACAAATGCTTCTTTTGCCATATCTGAAAATGTTTTAAGTGTATATAAAAAAATTTGCGTGAAGCAAACCTTTTGCCCCCGCCTTAGTTAGAGCCGACAACGAGATTTGAACTCGTGACCTCTTCCTTACCAAGGAAGTGCTCTACCCCTGAGCTACGTCGGCAATTCTTTGGAGCGGAAGACGGGGCTCGAACCCGCCACCTGTAGCTTGGAAGGCTACCGCTCTACCAAATGAGCTACTTCCGCGAAGTGGGTGGGAGGAGAAGGATTCGAACCTTCGAAGGCTAAGCCGACAGATTTACAGTCTGTTCCATTTGACCGCTCTGGAATCCTCCCGGATTTTTGCACACCGCCACAAGCTTGTTGACCCGGTTGAGCCAATGAAGGGACTCGAACCCACGACCGGCTGATTACAAATCAGCTGCTCTACCAACTGAGCTACATTGGCGTTTTCACGTTGCATAGCGCAAAAAGGACTGCAAAGATACAACTATTTTTTTTAAAACAAAATTTTCTGAAGAAAAATTTTTTCTCCACCGGCGGATGTTCAAAAAGCGAAAGCGAACAAACTCCTAATTTAAATTGTGTTGCAGCCTCTCTATGTTGTACGGGCGAAAAGGCTCCATCAAAACGGCGGCAGAAGAATGCCACTTTGGTTTATATATTCCTTATGCCTACTTTTGCCCCGTTTTTTCTGGTTCAAACCGACAAATCCGATGAAAAACCTCGATTTTCAACCCAAATTATTCTCTTTGCTCAAGAACTACGACAGAAGCCGCTTCATGGCCGATTTGATGGCCGGCATCATCGTGGGCATCGTGGCCTTGCCGCTTGCCATCGCTTTCGGTATCGCATCGGGCGTGAGTCCTGAAAAAGGTATCATCACCGCCATCGTAGCCGGATTCATCATCTCCTTTCTGGGCGGCAGCAAGGTGCAGATCGGCGGCCCTACGGGCGCTTTCATCGTTATCATCTACGGTATCATCCAGCAATACGGCATCGAGGGGCTCACGGTGGCCACACTGATGGCAGGAGTGCTGTTGATACTGTTAGGGGTGTTCAAGCTCGGCACCGTCATCAAGTTCATTCCCTACCCCATCATCGTGGGCTTTACCGCCGGTATCGCCGTTACCATTTTCACCACGCAGATAGCCGATATTTTCGGACTGGACTTTCAGGGCGAGAAAGTGCCGGGCGACTTTGTGGGCAAATGGATCCTCTACTTCAAATACTTCGGCAGCGTGAATTGGTGGAACGTGATCGTGAGCGTGGTCAGCGTGTTCATCATTGCCCTTACACCGAAATTGCTCAAGAAGATTCCCGGCTCGCTCATCGCCATCATCGTGGTAACCGTCGGAGTGTATTTCCTCAGGGCTTACGCGGGCATCACCTGCATCGACACCATCGGCGACCGCTTTACCATCGCCGCCGAACTGCCTGCGGCCACGATTCCTTCGTTGGATTGGGCAGCTATCAAGAACCTCTTTCCCGTGGCGATCACAATTGCCGTGCTGGGGGCGATCGAAAGCCTGCTTTCGGCCACCGTGGCCGACGGGGTTATCGGCGACCGGCACAACTCCAACACAGAATTGATTGCCCAGGGGATTGCCAATATGGTTACTCCGCTCTTCGGCGGTATTCCGGCCACCGGCGCCATCGCCCGAACCATGACCAATATCAACAACGGCGGGAAAACGCCTGTTGCAGGCATCATCCATGCAGTGGTATTGCTGTTGATTCTGCTTTTCCTGATGCCGCTGGCCAAATACATTCCCATGGCCTGCCTGGCGGGCGTGCTGGTGGTGGTGTCGTATAACATGAGCGGATGGAGAACTTTCAAGGCCCTGATGAAAAACCCCGGAAGCGATGTGGCGGTGCTGCTCATCACCTTTTTCCTCACCGTTATCTTCGACCTTACGGTTGCCATCGAAGTAGGCCTGGTGATTGCCTGCGTGCTGTTTATCAAACGTGTGATGGAGACCACGCAGATTTCGGTCATCAAGAACGAACTCGACCCCAGCAACGAATCCGATCTGGTGATGCATGAAGAACACCTGAGCATTCCCGACGGCGTGGAAGTGTATGAGATTAACGGACCTTATTTCTTCGGCATCGCCACCCGTTTCGAGGAAACGATGAACCAGCTCGGCGACCGCCCCAGGATTCGGATTATCCGGATGCGGCGCGTGCCTTTCATCGACTCCTCGGGTTTGCACAATCTGGAATCGCTCTGCCACATGTCGCATCAGAACGGTATCCGCATCATTCTCTCGGGCGTAAGCGAAAAGGTTCACGAAACGCTCTCCAAATCGGGATTTTTCAGTATTGTGGGCAGCGAAAACGTCTGCGCCAACATCAACCTTGCCTTGGAACGCTCGCGCAAGATGCTGGAGGAACTGGACGGGACGGGAAACGCCGGTTAAAGACCGTAACCAAACCAACCGATAGCGAACGATATCCTCCTCGAAAAATTGTAGTATATTCGCAAAACGAACTCAATTTCAAGAAAATGAGCGTAAATAAAGACAAGCAAAGACGAGAGGTTGTCGTATCCCTCACTTCCTTTCCGGCCGCCATATCCTACGCGACAGGCGCTGTCAAGTCTGTTCTTGCCGGTTCCGTGTTGCCCGACAAGGTGGTGCTTTATCTCACGTTCTCCCAATTTGATTCCGAAGGTATTCCCATTCCTGAAGCCTTGACCGAGCTGGCCAAAGGGAATCCATTGTTCGAAATACGCAACTACGACCCGGATATCCGCTCGTACCGAAAACTTGTTCCCGCCCTGCGGGACTTTCCCGAGGCCGTCATCGTAACCGTTGACGATGACGTGGACTATCATCCGCATATGCTGCGCGACCTGTTGCGTCTGCATGAAAGGTTTCCCGAGGCCATCATCGCGCATAGAGCCAAACGGGTGTTGGCGGAGAAGCCTTATCGAAAATGGCCGAAGTTCAGATGGTATCACTTTTTTCCCAAAAAAATCCAGCTTGGTTTCGACTGCATTCAGACCGGCTGTGCCGGTGTGCTTTACCCACCCCATTCGCTGAAGAAGGAAATGATGGAGGTTGCGCTCTTTACACAATTGGCACCTACCGCCGATGACTTTTGGTTCTGGGCGGCCGCAGTGGTGAACGGCACCAAAATTCTTCCCGTACCTTTCGGGCCGCACAACAAGCCGCGAGGATTGGGGAAACCGCGCGAACTTTCGCTTAAAACGGTTAACTTCAAAGCGGGAAAAGACCGCAACGATGCCGCTTTCCATGCCATACTCGACAAATACCCGCTTATCAGACAACGAATTGACGATGGAAAATAAAACCCGACCGACCGAAATAGATCTGGTGTATCTGTGGGTTAACGGCAATGATCCGCAGTGGCGGGCCAAACATGATGCCGTTACAGGCAGGACCCAAATCCAGAAATCCCTGGATGGAAAAGGCCGCTATGCTGAAAACGGGGAATTGAAATACAGTCTGCGTTCCATTGAAATGTACGCGCCGTGGATCCGTAAGATCTTTATCGTTACCGACAACCAGCGGCCTGAATGGCTGGACACTTCCCATCCCAAGATACAGATTGTGGATCACACGGAAATCATGCCAAAGGAAAGTCTGCCCTGTTTCAATTCCTCCGTAATCGAACACTTCCTTCCCCGCATTCCCGGTTTGGCCGAACACTTCTTGTTTGCCAACGACGATATGCTGCTGAACCGCCCGGTTACACCCTCGACTTTCTTTGCCCCGGACGGGCTTCCCATTATCCGTTTCCATTACAAGCCTTGCAGAAAACTGTCCTTATGGTTCAGGAAAAATTTCCTGAAAAGAAAGAAACTGGGCAACTACAACCAGATTATCAAAAACGCCGCGGATCTGGTGGAAAAGAAATACGGCATCTACTTCGGCAGCCGCTCGCACCATAACATAGACGCTTACCTGAAGAGCGACTACGCGCATACAGGCGAAATTTTCAAGGAAGCGCTTGCGCCGACTTTTCCCCACCATATACGTCATGACGAGGATATACAACGCCACCTTTATTCCTACTGCGCCCTCGCCGAAAAACGGGCGCATCTGCACTATGTAACCCGCAAGACCTCGTTCCGGCTCCAGATCCACGAAGCACATCTCTACAGCAAGCTGGAAAGATACAACCCTACGTTTTTGTGCATGAACGACTCTCAGTTTGCCAACGATGACGACCGTTTGCGATCCGCCGGATACTTAAAGAAACGATTTCCCCGCAAATCCCAGTTCGAGAAATAAAAAGATGGACAATACGACAAAATCGACAGATATAGACTTGGTTTACCTTTGGGTAAACGGCAACGATCCGAAGTGGCGTGCCAAACGCAACGCCGTTATCGGAAAGACCGAAGAGGGGTCGGCCGTAAACTGCGAAGGCCGCTATGCAGACAATGATGAACTGAAATACAGTCTGCGCGCCGTGGAAATGTACGCGCCGTGGGTCCGTAAGATTTTCATCGTTACCGACAACCAGCGGCCCGAATGGCTGGACACCTCCCATCCCAAAATACAGATTGTTGACCATACGGAGATCTTGCCGCCGCAAAGCCTGCCGTCTTTCAACGCCACGGTAATCGAACACTTCCTCTACCGTATTCCGGGGCTGGCGGAACATTTCCTGTTTGCCAACGATGATATGTTCATCAACCGACCGGTTACAGGCGCCGATTTTTTCGGAGCCGACGGCCTTCCCATCATACGGTTCAACCGCCGCCGCTTCCGCAGACTCACCTTGTTCTTGAAAGAAAAGGTGTTAAAAAAAGGCATGAGCAACTACAACCGGATCATTCAAAACGCGGCACGACTGGTGGAAGCAAGATTCGGCATCTATTTCGGAAGCAAGACGCACCACAATATCGACGCTTACCTACGAAGCGATTATCAACATACCTACGAGAAAATCTTCAAGGACGATATCGAACCGACCCTTGTCAACCACATTCGCAGCGACAACGACATACAGCGCAACCTATACGCTTATGTGGCGATAGTGCGGAAAAGGGCGCACCTGCATTATGTTTCGCAACGAACATCGTTCAGGTTCCACATCGACAACCCCAAGCACTATCGGAAATTGGAGAAATTCAATCCGATGCTTTTCTGTATGAACGATTCCCAATATGCCAATCAAGCAGACAGGGAACATGTAACCGAATACCTCAGGCAACGGTTTCCGGAAAAATCAAAATTCGAGAAATAAGCGCTACCGCGCCTCAATGTCATTGAGGTCGTAGCGGTCGAAATACGCCGACGGCACGGTCTTTTGCGTGCCGCTCGCCCTGCCGCGGTTCTGTTTTTCCAGAAACTCTTCCCGCGACCTTACCGCATAATGATTGATCCGTATCACATCTTGTTGCGGTTCGCGTTCACGAAAATGCCTCCGGATAGGATTTCCGTGAGAATCGGCCGCATGGCCGGATATACGCGCCACTTCGTGGCATCCTATCATGGAGAATACCCGACGGGGATCAACGATGCTCTTGACATGACGGTTCAAGGGATGGGCCGGTTCGGAATGATACCGGAAGCGTGCCATCACCGGAGCATCGGACTTCTTGACCGCCCCGCCGCTGCCATAAATCAGCCAATTGATTTCCACAGCCGGAACATGCTCAAAACGATGGAGAAACATCGGTATCGAACTGTCTTGTACCGGAACGACAAACTCATCGAGATCGATGAATGCCAGCCACCGCGTATCGAAACGATAATTCTCCAGACAATCATCGTAAGCGGCCAGCTGCCTGCGGTATCCGGGGAAATAGCGGTATTCCACCAAACCCGAGGCGATATAAGGCTCCAGCACCTGACGGGTGCAATCGGTACTTTCATTGTCGTAGATATAGAACTTCTCCACCCCCATGCCGCGATGCCACTCGAGCCATTCCTTGAAATAGGGCCCCTCGTCTTTGGCAATGGCGCAGACAGCCAGATAATATCTGGGCGAACCGGTATTTTTCCGGATCCTCCGCCTTAACTTCAAAGCGTTGAACACGCCGTAGCGCAAGATGCCACGCCATCTGTTCCGCGCCATCTTGCAGGGAATCATTCCCGCTATTATCTCCGCGGCCACCTTGTTCATCTTTCAAAACTTGATTTTGCAGGTAAGATATGGTCGAATGCCGCCTTAAGGCTTTCCATCACCTGTTCGTAATGGCGGATATGCACGTTATCGTTGAGACATATCAATTTGTAGGACTGGTCGTGTATCGCCTTGACAGCCTTTTTCGACTTGATCATGAGCGGGAACATCTTGGTGTCGGCATAGGTGTTGTAAGGCGCGAAATCGCCTTTGCAGATCTGCCAGGTGCGGAACAATTCCGGCGTGTAATCGGTTACAGCGCGGAATCGGTTGGCGGAGGTTTCGGTCAGTTCTTTTTCGGCCACCGCCCAAACTTCCTCAAAAGTACGCTTCAGATACGGCTGGGCATTATGGGGCGTACGGAGCGTGATGAACTTCCCGTACGGTTGAAGGATATAATTCCAACGCGCCCTTGCACCGTAACTTTTATCAAACCATTTGTCGCGGAAACGCGCCATCACTTCCTTTTTGTTGAAATGCCGGTTGATTACGCGCAGGTTGTTCTTGATTCTCTTATACCATTGAGACCAAGCCGGATTATATTGAAAAGCCGCTATATCGCAAGGCAACCCGTTCTTAAAGAAACGAGCCGGACTTATGGCATCGGTAATATAAAAATCATCGTTGAAATAAACGAAATGTTCCGCCAACCCCGGAATCTTATGCATATACCGTTCGATTACCACAGAATTATAGGTAGGCAGGAATTGCAACGGAATAAAATCCCGATGATCCACCAGATTGATTTTGGGATTCGACGCATCCAGCCACTCGGGCTTCTGCCCGCAGGTAACAAAATGAATCTTGCGGACCCAGGGGGCGAACTTCTCCACGCCGCGGAACCAATATTTCAAGAATCCGTAATCCCGGAATCGGGCATGGCTAACACCGTTTTTCTCATTCTTCTTCTCTCCGGCGTATCGGGCAAACTCTTCTTTCCATTCGGGGGTATCCATATCCACCCAGGTAACGATGAAGTCAATGTCCATCTCTCGGTACTTTAGCGTTTCTCCACAAAACTAAACCTTATTTTCCGCACAAACAACTTTCCAAACAGACACTGCCTCCGCCAACCTACCGGTATTCCAGTCCGAACACGCAGGCGAAGTTCCGGCGCAGGCAGTCGCAGACCTGTGCGAAATCCAAGGCACGGCCCAGTTCCTGCTGCATGGAGGTTACCCCTTTGTCGGTAAAGCCGCAAGGGTTTATCAGCCGGAAATAAGACAAATCGGTATTGATATTGAGCGCGAAACCGTGCATGGTAACATAGCGCGAACATTTCACGCCGATAGCGCAGATCTTACGGGCACGGGGCGTATGCGGTTCAATCCACACGCCGGTGGCCCCCGGCAGGCGTTCACAGGCGATGCCGTATTCAGCCATGCTGCGGATAACCACTTCTTCTATCTTATCCACATAAGCCTTTACGCCCAAAGGGAATTCTTCCAGATTGAATATCGGATAGCCCACCAGCTGGCCGGGGCCGTGAAAGGTTACGTCGCCGCCTCTGTCCACATGGATAAACTCGGCGTTCTTGGCTTGCAGCAAGGCCGCCGATGCCAACATATTGCTGTCTTTGCCGCTTCGGCCCACGGTAAACACCGGATTGTGTTCCACAAACAGAAGGCGGTTGCAGCCTGTCTTTCCGGCGGCTTTGGCCTGCTTCACCTCCTCCAGCAAACTTTCCTGCAACGCCCACACCTCTCGGTAGGAACGTCTGCCCAGACTTTCAAATGTACAGGAAACCTTCACGGCAAAAGAATTTCAGAACATCGTTATACCGAAACATGGCGTTCGGCATGGTAACTGGAGCGCACCAACGGACCGCTCTCCACAAACCGGAAGCCTTTTTCCTTGCCGATACGCGCGTATTCGGCAAAAGTTTCGGGCCTGACGTATTCCTGCACCTCCACGTTTTGGAGCGTGGGACGCAGGTATTGCCCTATCGTCATCACACGGCAGCCAGCCTGCAAAAGGTCGTCCATAACGGCAAGAACCTCCTCGCGGGTTTCGCCCAAACCCAACATAATGCCGCTCTTGGCCGTGATACCGTTCCGGGCGATATGGCTTATCACCTGCAACGACCCATCATAGGTGGCTTTACTGCGTATGGAGGGTGTAAGACGACGCACGGTTTCCATATTGTGCGAGATCACTTCCGGCTTTTCGGCCATCACTTGACCGATAAGTTCCGTCCGGCCTTGAAAATCGGGTATCAAGGCTTCCATCGTTACGGAGGGATTGAGCTTTTTAACCGCACGGATAACGGCCGCCCAATGCGCCGCACCCAAATCGGGCAAATCATCGCGATCCACCGAAGTCAGCACCACGTGTTTTATCTTGAGGCTCTTTACCGATTCCGCCACCCGTTGCGGCTCGCCGGAATCCAGAGGCAACGGTTTGCCGGAGGTAACGTTGCAGAAACGGCAGGAACGGGTACAGATATCGCCGCCTATCATGAAAGTGGCCGTACCGCAGCCCCAGCATTCGCCTTGGTTGGGACAACGGCCGCTGGTGCAGATCGTATGCAGCTCGTTGTTCCGGATCGTGTCCTGGACCTTGCGCGACAAATCGCCCATCGGCAACTTTATCTTGAGCCAGTCGGGCTTCTTTCGGCTGTTTTCCATCCCCCTGCCTTTCTATTTTTCGGCGTTTTCGGCACGTTTTGCCTGACGCTTGCGTTCGTTTTCGTCCAAAATTATCTTGCGCAGGCGAAGATGCTGCGGGGTAATCTCGAGGTATTCGTCGGCACCGATGTATTCCATGTGTTCTTCAAGCGACATCTTGCGCGCCGGCGCAATATGGGTGGCCTCGTCGGCACCGGAAGCCCGCATGTTGGTAAGTTTCTTGCTCTTGCAAACATTCACCACCAGATCGTCGGGACGGATATGCTCGCCGATAACCTGACCGGCGTACACTTCTTCGTTGGGATCGATGAAGAAGACACCGCGATCCTGCAGTTTGTCGATGGCATAGGCATATGCCGTACCGGTTTCCATCACCACCAAGGCGCCGTTGCGGCGGGAACCTATCTCTCCTTTCCAAGGGGCGTAACCGTCGAAACGGCTGGCCATCACGGCCTCGCCTTCGGTGGCGGTAAGCACGTTGTTGCGGAGCCCGATCATACCACGGGCGGGAATACTGAAAATGATATGCGTACGATCGGACTGGGCTTCTATCGACTTTATCTCTCCTTTGCGCTGGGTGGCCATCTCGATGGCCTTACCCGAAAATTCCTCGGGAACCACAATGGTGAGTTCTTCCATCGGCTCGCACTTCTGCCCGTCTATTTCCTTCACGATAACCTGCGGCTGGCCTACCTGCAGTTCATATCCTTCACGGCGCATGGTCTCGATAAGCACCGACAGGTGCAGGATGCCGCGTCCATATACCAGAAGCGAATCGGGCGAACCGGTTTCCTCCACCCTCAGGGCCAGGTTCTTCTCCAGTTCCTTGTCAAGGCGTTCACGCAAGTGACGGGAGGTTACGTATTTGCCGTCTTTACCGTAAAAAGGCGAATTGTTGATGGTAAAGAGCATGCTCATCGTAGGCTCGTCAACCGAAATGGGTTTGAGGGCCTCCGGATTTTCAAAATCGGCTATCGTATCCCCGATCTCAAAATTTTCCAACCCCATCACCGCACATACTTCACCGGCTTCCACCGGCGTTTTAAGCTTTTCCTTACCCAAGCCTTCAAAAACGTAGAGTTCCTTGATCTTCTGCTTTTCGATCTTTCCGTCGCGTTTTACCAGACTTACATTCTGACCGGCCTGCAGGGTACCACGGGTAAGGCGGCCTACGGCGATACGGCCTATGTAGCTTGAATAATCAAGCGAGGTAATCATCATCTGGGTAGTGCCCTGGGTGATTTTGGGCGCGGGAATATGCTCGATGATCAAGTCCAGCAGATAGGTGATATCGGTGGTGGGCTTGCGCCAGTCTTCACTCATCCAACCGTTTTTGGAAGAGCCGAAAGCGGCAGGAAAATCCAACTGTTCCTCGGTGGCCCCCAAGCTGAACATCAGGTCGAACACTTTTTCCTGCGTCAGTTCGGGATCGCAGTTGGGCTTGTCCACCTTGTTGATGACCACAATGGGTTTCAGATTGAGCTGAAGGGCTTTCTGCAACACGAAGCGGGTCTGCGGCATAGGCCCTTCAAAGGCATCCACCACCAGCAACACGCCATCGGCCATATTGAGCACCCGTTCCACCTCACCCCCGAAATCGGCATGTCCCGGGGTGTCGATAATATTGATCTTTACACCTTTATACCGAACCGCCACATTCTTGGAGAGAATGGTGATGCCGCGTTCGCGTTCAAGGTCGTTGTTGTCCAAGATGAGTTCCTTCTTTTCCTGATTGTCCCTGAAAAGGTTGGATTGATAGAGGATTCTGTCCACCAAGGTGGTCTTTCCGTGATCGACGTGGGCGATAATGGCCACGTTCCTGATTTCTGTCATAGGTATTCTTTTTGCAGGTGCAAAAGTACATTATTCCGACCAATCTCAGGGTTATCGCCGTCATCATGTGCTTTCACGGACGGTTCCTGTGTCCGCTAAAAGTACATCATTCCGACCAATCTTAAGGCTATCGCCGTCATCATGTGCTTTCACGGACGCTCCCTGTGTCCGCTAAAAGTACATTATTCCGACCAATCTCAGGGTTATCGCCGTCTTCATGTACTTTCA
>CAMWNM010000005.1 GCA_947175635.1 uncultured Bacteroidales bacterium
CAAAATAACATTATGAAAAACAAGTATCTGGGTACAGCCTTGGCTGTATCGGCGCTCCTTTTTATCCGTAGTGGAGGAGAGGCCATCGCGCAAGCAACCGATTGCGGCGTAAAGACAATTCCCTATGTAGAACATTTCGACGACGACAGCTGGGCCTCTTCCACGGTCTTGAATTGCTGGACTATCGTTAATGAGAACAATGACGATAAAACGTGGAAACAGGGTTCGCCCGGTGCGGATGGCAGCGCTTATTGCGTGCAGTATGCTTATTCGGGCTCCAATGCGGCCCAGGATTGGTTGATCAGTCCGCAGATTAACCTCGACCGTGCGGTATCGCTCTCTTTCAAAGTAAGATCCGCTTCGGCCTCTTTCCCGGAAAAATATAGCGTATGGGTTTCGGAAAACACTTCCGATATCGCCGATTTCGTAGAGGTTAAAGGCGCCACGCCTGTAAACCATACGGATTGGAAAGATGTGGAGGTGGATTTGAGCGCCTATGCGGGGAAAATGGTGTATATTGCCATCAAGGCCGTATCGGATGCGGATATGAGTTCGCTTTATGTGGACGAAGTAGCCCTGATTACCTGTGCGGCGCCTTCAGGGTTTGAAGTGCTGGAAGCTACCGCCCATTCGGCGCGGATAGCGATCAACACGACGGCGCCTTCTTTGGAATATGCCTGTAAACTTTCCGAGGCCGAGAATTGGGGCGAATCGATTTCCATCGCCTCGAACCAGATATCTTTGACCGAGCTCTCGGCCGGAAAAACATATCAGCTTAGGGTCAAGGCTCATTGCGGAGAGGGCGATGAAAGCGACTGGTCGTCTTCGTTTGAGTTCCGCACCGAGTGCGACGTGTTTCCTCTTCCGTATATGGAGAACTTTGAAGAAGGCAGTTGGCCAACGGCAAAGGAATTGAATTGCTGGACCATTCTGGATGCCAATGCGGATGGCACCACATGGCAAAGGAATACCTATGAAGGCGTGGGCGGTTCATACTCGGCGGTATCCAGCAACTCTTACAGCAATGCCGCGGAAGACTGGCTGATAACCCCGCAGCTGGATCTTACCGGTGCCGCCACCTGCTCTTTTTCCATCAAGAGCACCAGCAGCAGCTATGCATCGGTATATAGTGTATGGATATCGGAAAAAGGTGTTGATCCGGACGATTTTGTAGCCCTTCAGGAAGAAACGGACCTGATTTCCACCGATTACGCCACCTTGTCTTTTGATTTGACCGCATGGCAGGGTAAAAAGGTTTATATAGCGGTTAAGAATACCTCTAAAGGCGGCTCGTATGGTGGAGGTGTCAGTATCGACAACTTCATGGTGGTTACCTGTCCCACTCCTGCCGATGTACGGCTGGTGGAGCTGAACGAGAACTCGGTGAAGGTGGCTTGTACGGCCTCGGGCGCGTTGGTGCCCGAATACAGGGAGTCGGGGAGCGAGGAATGGGTGGTTGCGCCCGCACAAAATTCCAATCCGTTCGAAATAACAGGATTGAGTGAAGGTAAAACGTATTCTCTTAGGCTGAAGGCGGTTTGTTCGGCAGATGACGAGAGTTTTTATTCGGAAGAAATAAGTTTTACCTTGCCGTGCTATGCTTTTGAATTTCCGCTTCTGTCGGAGTTTACGGGTACGGTTCCGCTTTGCTGGAATGGGGAAACCTATAAGGGAAAGGCCTGGCAGGCCGGTACAGACGGAAATGGCAGAGGTTATGTGAACTACTCCGGCTCCAACCAGCAATGGGGGTATTTGATGACGCCGGATGTGGATGTTTCGGCGGCCAGCAAGGAACGGTTGCAGATCGAGTTGACGTATGCGGTGGGCAATTACTACGGCGGTCAGTTCTTTTATCTGGATTACAGTACCGACAGGGGGCTTACATGGGATACTTTGCCGAATGTGTTTTCGGCCACCTCCATCACCACCGTGGAAATACCGCTGGGTGAAAAACTGGACGGCGCCACGATGCTGAGGGTGAGGTTGCGGGGCATCGGCTCTTCGAACCTGATGGGGAACGGCATTGCCGTGTATGATTTCAAGATTCAGAATTCCCCTATCTGTTTTCCTCCCGTACAATTGAAGACGGAAGGCGATATCCTCTATAATGAAACCCGTCTGGCTTGGGAAAAACCGGCCACGGAATCTATGGACGGGGATATCAGGAAATATGAGATAACCTATTTTGAGAAGGAAGACGCCGGAACCCTTTGGAATGCCGAGGCCGTGGCGCCCGATACCACCGTGCTTCTGACAGGTCTGCGGCAACATACCGGATACACCGCTTCCGTACTTACCGTTTGTCAGACCGAAAAGAGTGTGCCGGTGAAAATCAGCTGGGAAACGCCTTATTCCTGCGTCAAGGTGGAGGATTTGCATCTGGTAGGTTTGCAGGCCGATAACGTGTCGCTTTCCTGGAAATCAGGAAACGATCTTTTCGATCTGTATTACAAGCGGGTGGAAGACGAGGCCTGGACGATGAAGGAAGGTATTCCGTTCGAGGGGACGTATGTCCTGAGCGGTTTGAATCCATCTACCGAATATGTGGTCAAGGTGCGTTCGGTTTGCAGTCAGGACGACAGGAGCCTTTGGGACAGTATCCGTTTCGTTACCGCAAACAAGGCCTTGCCCTTGCCCTATACCGAAGGATTTGAAGGCGATGTGCTGCCGGCTTATTGGGAATACACATGGTTGAGCGGAAGCACTTCTTATACGCATTGGTCTGTTGAACCGGCCGAACATAAAGAGGGAAACAAGTCTTTGCGTTTCTATGCGTACATGCTCAATAACTCTTCCAGCATCATGGCTTCCCCGCTTCTGGATTTTTCGTTGGATGCGGTTTATACGCTTGAATTCTGGATGTACAGACATCCTTCCTGCAACAAAGAAAACGAGGGGTTGAAAATCTTTGTAAGTGAATTTAACAAAGATACCGCAGGGGCCGACCTGATTGCCTACATCCATAACAATATCAACAGAGAGCCGGCGGTGGATGCGCCGTCGGACGACAATTGGTATCATTATTCGATAGACCTCAAGGGTATAAGCGGCTATCGGTACATTCTGCTTTGCGGTATCTCCGAATACAGCCAGAACTTCTTTATCGATGATTTTAAGGTAAACGCCCTCTATGAGACCAATCTGGGACTTACCGGAATCACGCCTGTTCTTCCGCGGGCCAACCTGGGAACGGAAACGTTGCGGGTGGAAATGGAAAATACCGGTCTGGATGAACTGAGCGCGGTGGCCGAAATCTGTTTCCGCGTGGATAACGGAGAAGTGGTGAAAGAGAGCATCGACTTTACAGACGAACCGCTTGCCCCTGAAACGCCGTTCTCCTACACCTTCACGCAAAAGGCCGATTTCTCGCAAGTGGGCCAACATACGCTTACCGTATGGGTTTCCGTGCCCGGCGAGCCGGCATTCGACGACACCTTGCGCATGGAGGTATTGCATTACGCGCCTGTGGAATTGCCTTACGGAACCCGCTTTGACAAAACTGAAGAAAGCGACAGCCTTATCCGGATCTTCGACCTGAACGCCGATGGCATCACCTGGCAACCTGTCGAAGACAAAGGGATGTTTCTGGCCCCGAATGCGGACCAAGCTTCGGACGATGCCCTTTATACGCCCGGTTTCGATATGCCGGCCGGTATCTATGAAGTGGAGGTGGTTTACGGTGCGGCTGATGAAACGCTTACTGAAAAGATGCGCCTTTCCCGGGTTCAGGATTTTGAATCGGCCGGTAAAGTGTTGCTGGAGAGAGAGAATATCAAAGAAGCAGCGCAAACGGCCACGGTGCTCGATACCCTTGGGGAAGCGGGCATCTGGATGCTGTGTGTGAAAGGCGAAAGCCCGGCCGGACAAGGCGGTCTGTATCTGAATGCCGTCCGCTTTAACCGCTTGCAGACCTGGGCGAAGGCCGATGTGGCTATTTGCGAGGGCGATGTGCATCTTTTCGGCGATCGGGAATTGACCGAAGCCGGCATTTATGTAGATACGGTTTTCCGTGAAGGAAACGTGGTTGACAGTATCGTTACCCTTACCCTGACGGTTAATCCTGTCTATTCGTTCAGTGTGGAAGAGAACATCTGTGAAGGAGAAGCCTATGAATTGGGCGGCAACGCCTATACGGAAACAGGAGAATACACCCTTTCGCTCAGCAGCCGAAGCGGTTGCGACAGTGTGTATCATCTCAGCCTTACGGTAAATCCGAAGCCCGGAACTCCGGTGGTTACAGCCCGGCAGGAAGATGACCGTCAATGGCTTCTGACCGCGCAGACCGATGCCGACCGCGTGCAGTGGTACAACTTGCAAGGAGCGATAGATGGCGCCGATGATTTTACCTATACCGCAACCGAAGAAGGCGTCTATCATGCCACGGCTTTGAACGAATGCGGCGAGTCGGCCGCTTCCAACACAATCGAGGTGCTCTTTACCGGAGTGGAAGGCGATGTGGACGCCGTCGCTCCTTTGATGTATCCCAATCCGGCCCGCGATCAGCTCCGTATCTCTTCGCCCGAACCGATGCAGACGCTGGCTGTCTACACCCAGTCGGGCAGGTTGGTAAGCGAGCGTAGGAACCTGAACGTTACCGAAATCACTTTGCCGCTTGTCGATATGAGTGCCGGTGTCTATATGGTGCAGATCCGTACCAAAGCCGGTGTATATGGCTATAAACTGATTGTGAATAAATAAACCGGGCAAGGCTGGTTTTGAGGGCGGCGCTCCGTTTTCCGTGGCGCCGTCCTTTTCTTGATCAAAACACAAAAACAATGGATAAAAGAATATTGAAAAAATTAACGGGCATAAGCATGGGGGTTCTCATGCTTGTTGCCGTACCGCTACGGGGGCAAGTTGCGCCCGCAGAAAAACCGGTGTTCAAGACAAACGGCATGAAGGAAGCGGACATTCCGATCCGGAAACGCATTCGGAAAAGCGACGCTTCTCCTGCACGGGCTTTCTTGAGAAACGCGCCCAAAGCCGAACGGGACGACAACGACAATATGTACGGCGGCTGGGCGCGCTATGATGTATATGATGATTTTGACGATATCTTCGGTTTCGATATCGAAGCACCTACTATGCCTTACGAATTGGCGGTCAACGACGTTTTGTATTACGGCAATCACAAGATCTGCGCCGCGGCATGGGATGGGGAAAAAGTGCATTTTATCAGCGAAATCTATCATGAAGATTACAATAGATATACGGTCGGATATAGGGGCACGCTCAATCCACTTACGGGCGAAATGACACTGTTGAGCAAAAGCGGTTTCGCTTCAGCGGTTACCGGTAATCTGAACGGTCTTGCTTTCGACAGGGTGGGGCGAAAACTCTATGGCATCCATCCCGGCGGCGCGCTTTTCGAGGTGTCGATGACCGACAGTACCTCCACCCTTGTCGATACCATCCGTTGGCAAGGTCAAAAGGTAAGCATGCCGGTAACGGTTTCGGTCGCGCCTTCCGGTTCTCTTTTTATTATCGCGTCCAACGGTTATCTGTACAAGGTGGATAAAACCAATGCCCAGGCCGAAGTGGTGGGGGCAGTGGGGGGAGAAGCGATCCCCAATGCCTATCAGTCGGCCACTTTCGACGTTCTTTCAGGCGAGTTGTATTGGGCTAGAGTGGGGAGCGAAAGCATCGACCTCTATAAGGTGGATACCCTGAGCGGCCATGCCGAGTTCTATTCGGATTTCGGGTTGCAGACCACGGGACTCTTCCATCATTATTACGATGATCCCTGCGATGTATATCCGGCGGCGGTGTCCGACTTTAAAATGCGTTCGGAAAACCTGACGGTTTCCTTCTCCTGGACCAATCCCACCACCAACGGCTTGGGTACTGAAGTGGATTGTTTCACAAAAATCCGCGTGTACCGCGCTGAAGGCTTGGGTAAATTGGAGAAGATAGACAGCATTTTGCCCATTACGCCCGGCGCGGCCTCCTCCTATACCTATACCGAGGAGAAAGGCGGCTATTACCGCTATGGTTTCCAGGTAGTGAACAGCAAAGGGATAACTTCCGGTATCAAGGAAGCCGCTATCGGACTCTACAATTACACGTTGCCGTATTCCACCGGATTTGAAAGCACCGACAACAACGACCCCGTTACGGCCGATACCGTGGTGAAATTCGTTACAGAGCCTTCTTTGGTGTATGAAGGAGAAGTGTCGGCATATCTGCCTTATTACAGCCGTTTGCGTATCGGCGGGCTTCCTTTCGAAAAGGGCACCACCTACCGTCTGACGTTCATGGCCCGCGGCTATGAATTGGGTTTGGTCGGTTACGGGGAGTTGAACGCGCCATTTGCCGTAAAGCCTTTTGCAACGCTCAACGTCCGGATCGACGACACGAAAGTGTATTATCCCGAGTCCAGCCGCAGTCTTAGCTGGGCCGAATCGGTGGTGGATTTATATACCGACGAGACCAAAACCTATGAGCTGGCGTTTGCCACCAGCGTTTTCGACGAATACTATCTGGATAATGTGCGTATAGAAACGCTTACTCCCAATACCGTTCCCGGCAGAGTGGAGAATCCCTACATAGAGAAAGAAGGTGCTGACTTGACGGTTCGTCTGCATTGGAACAATCCCAGCCAGACCGCCGGAGACGACGTTTTGCAGGATTTGCGCGGTGTGGTGGTGCAGGTGGCGCACAATAAGGATTTCAGCGACGGCAATCTGGCTATCGTCGATACGGTCGGGACAACGGAAATAGGGGCGGCCATGCAAAAGAGCTATACCATGTCCGGCAACGGTTATTGGTATTTCAGAATGATCGCTTTCAACAGCCAAGGCATTTCTCCGATGGATACAGTGGTCTCGGCCGCATGGGTCGGACGTGATACCGTTTTCGACGCTCCGGTGGGGCTTAAGGCTACCGCCCTCTCCAACGGCAAGATCCGTCTGGAGTGGCGTAAATTGGAAGATGTGGGCAGCCACGGCGGCAATCTGGGCGGCACCATTACCGGATACAGGATTCAGCACAAGGCCGGCAATCAGGGAGAGGTCGTTTCTACCGTTGTAAGCGATACGGTGTATGAAACCGAACCCTTGTCCATGAATTTCCATACGTTCTCCCTCAACGGGGTGAGAGACGGACAATACGATGGAGCCGCCGCTTCCATCCGTTTGCTGGGCGGTTTCTACGACGGGCAGACCACGGTAACCGAAATCGAGAGCTCGGCCGGATACAGCACGCATCCCTTTAATGTCTGCACCGAGTTTTCCGACAATTCCACGGTGAACCAGTTTATCGTGGGCCGTCAGAAATTTGCCGAACCCTGCATTATCGATACGCTTTACTTCTTCATGGATCAGTTGAGCATCGGTTTTACGCAGAAGATAAAGATACATCTGGGGTATTACGACAAGAACCTCTTTACCGAATACGGGGATTGGATGGCCATCGACTCGCTTACCGAAGTATTTGCCGGCTCCCTGCGTTTCGAGAAAGGCGCGGAAGTACTCAGGATTCCGGTGAAACCTTTCTACTACGATCAGAGCAGGAACTTGTTGGTGAGCATCATCAAGGGACGTCAGTCGGCCCGTCTGGACGCCAACTTTATCAGTAATTCCGTGTACGAATACTATCCGCAAATCCACGATTACCATCTGGAGAGCATGGAAGACTACTACGATTTGCACGGAAAGCCGGTGATGCAGAAAGGGCTGGCGCTGGAACCCCTCCTGGTGGTGAACCGTCAGCAGAGCCTCAACACGATAAAAGGGCATATAACCTTATCGGTGTCGGGCGAAGCGGTGGAAGGCGCCAAAATTGAAATCTCGAAAGTGGAAGACACCGAAGGCATGGAATTTTCCCAGACCCTTTACAGCGACCGAAACGGTGATTTCTCCTTTGCGTATTTCCCCAAAAACCGCTACATGATACGTATTTCGTTTGCAGGTATGCGGGATTTTGAAAAAGAAGTGACGCTTTCCGGCGACCAGGTGGAAGACCTTCAGGTGGAACTGCAGGGGGCGGTAAAGGTAAATCTGAACGGCAGTGTGCGCAATCGTCTGGATGAGCCCGTTGCCGATGCCCTCGTGAAGCTTCTGGATACCGAGGTGCCTGAAGTGCGGACCGATGCCGAGGGCACTTTCGTGTTCCCCGATATTTACGGTTCCACCCGTTACAACGTGTCTGTTTATCATGATCTTTATCAACCAAGCCAGATTCAGGTAAGGGTAGGAGAGGAGCCGGAAAGCAGGATGGAGACGGTGGGTTTGGTTTGGTTTCCATTCCCGGCCCGTCATGTAACGGCTTCCGAGGTCGAAGACGGCAGCATGGCCATTACTTGGGAAAATCCTTTGCAGAGTGTACGTTCGGTAGAACGCAAATATCATGGCCAGCGCAAAAGTTCGATTTGTTCCAGTTACGAAATAACGGGGGCTATCCGGTTCGGCAAGGAGCAGCTGAAGGAATGGGTTGACGCCCAGCCTGATCTTGGAATCAACGCCATCGCTTTCCAGGCTACCGATACCACCGCGGACTACGACCTGCGTATCTTCTCTGCCGATTGGGAGAACCCGGCCTATGTGCAGCATGTGGGGCATCTGCCTTTGGCGCATCATCGTATCTTCCTGGATGAGCCCTTCAAGATAGATACCACGCACGATATGTTGGTGGCCCTTCATGTTCCCGGCGGTTACAGAGGTTGTCCGCTTGGCAACGATGCCGGCCCGCAATTGAACGACGGGGCGATGATTAATCAGGGAGACGGTTGGCGTTATATGTCGGACTACATGAACGGTGCCGACGGTTCCAATTGGATTCTGAGCGCCTGGTTCGGTGAAGTGCGGCAAGCCGAAGCGCCGGAAGGATATCGCCTGTATCGCGCCAAAACGGATCCTTTCAGCCTGAACCATTGGGAGGAATTGGGCCGGGTGGACGCTTCTGCGCGTTCGTTTACCGATAAGGATTGGTCCGGACTTCCGTTTGGCGACTACAACTACGCGGTTCGTGCCGACTGGATGGATGACAACCTGAGTCAGGAAAAAATCGACAAGAAGAGCAAGGACATGTATTTCAACGTAACTGTCCGCATCGAAGATCCGAAACGGGTTTTGCCGGCGGGAACCGAAGTGAGGTTGCGCAGTGAAGACAGGATCGATGACCACAGACTGGAATTGGATGGGGTGCATTATGATTTTGCCTTTGAGAATTTCCGTAGAAACACCTATAACGCCACGATTACCGGAAGCGAATACGCCTTTGAATCGACTGTATTCTCGGTGGCTTCCGATACGTTGATTGTGCTGACAGTGGATTTGCTGGCCAACGGGGAAGAGGGAGGCGCGGTCTTGAACGTGTATCCGAATCCTTCTGCCGACGGCCGTTTCACGCTCCATGCCACGTTGGGCGAAAACAGCCGTTACGAGGTGTTTTCCGTTGACGGTCGTTTGATCAAGAGCGGTGTTTTGGCGGCAGAAAGTGCCATGCTTGATCTTTCTGCCTGTGTTTCGGGTGTTTATATGCTCAAAGTGCATGGCAAAACGGCTTCTTGCCTGAAGAAGCTGGTGATCCGTTAGTTCGCGTCCAAACCGGGTGCGAAAAGACCGCATGGCAGGTTGTACCGCCATGCGGTCTTTTTTTTGCTCCGGCGCCCGTTTGCTAAAATGTGTTTTTGCGGTGGTAACCGAAATAGGCCGGGTTTGGGGAGCATGGTGCTGTATGCCGTTTGGGCCATGAAGGTGTGCCCGACAGCGTTCTGCCGGTATAGCGGAACTTTGTCCGCCAATTTTTCACCAAGAAAAGTACGGTTTGGCAGTGCGGGAGGTGAAAGTATGTAAAAATGGCAGAGGTGAGGACTTGGCACGCTTTGTGCTGTACCCCAATACCGCGTCCGAGACGCAACACGGAAAGAATAAACAATTAAAATACAACAAGTCATGTCTAAATTAAAAATCAGACCCTTAGCCGATCGTGTATTGGTTGAACCCTTGGAAGCCGAACAGAAAACCGCCGGTGGAATCATCATTCCCGACACGGCCAAGGAAAAGCCGCAACAGGGTGTTGTGGTTGCCGTTGGTCCCGGTAAGAAAGACGAACCCATGACCGTTAAGGCAGGAGACAAGGTTTTGTACGGTAAGTACTCGGGTTCCGAGCTCAATGTGGGCGGAACCAACTACCTGATTATGCGCGAAAGCGATATCTTCGCCATTCTCTAATCCATTCATGTTTCATATTTAAACACCATTATAATCATGGCAGCAAAAGAAATCCTCTTTGATCAAGAAGCTAAGAACCGTCTCAAGAAAGGCGTTGACGCCTTGTGTGATGCCGTCAAGGTAACCTTGGGCCCCAAGGGACGCAATGTAATCATAGACCGTAAGTTCGGCGCCCCCCACGTAACCAAGGACGGCGTGAGTGTGGCCAAGGAAGTGGAGTTGAAAGACACCGTTGAGAACATGGGTGCCCAGATGGTGAAGGAAGTGGCTTCCAAAACCAACGATCTGGCCGGTGACGGTACCACCACGGCTACCATCCTGGCGCAGTCGATTGTGCGTACGGGACTGAAGAACGTTACGGCCGGTGCCAATCCGATGGATCTCAAGCGCGGTATCGACAAAGCTGTGGCCGAAGTGGTGGCTCAAATCAGAAAGATGAGCCGCAAGGTAGGCGACAGCATCGACAAAATCGAACAGGTCGCCACTATTTCGGCCAACAACGACAACAATATCGGTAAGTTGATAGCCGAAGCGATGAAACAGGTGAAGAAGGAAGGCGTTATCACGATTGAAGAAGCCAAGGGAACCGAAACCAGCGTGAAGGTGGTGGAAGGCATGCAGTTCGACCGTGGCTATATCTCTCCCTATTTCGTTACCGACACCGAAAAGATGGAAGCCGTCATGGACAATCCTTTCGTATTGCTCTACGACAAGAAAATTTCGGTGATGAAGGATTTCCTTCCCGTGCTCGAAAAAACGGTTCAGACCGGTCGTCCTCTGGTGGTGATTGCCGAAGATATCGACGGCGAAGCTTTGGCAACGCTGGTTGTGAACCGTCTGCGTGGCTCGCTCAAGATTGCCGCCGTAAAGGCGCCCGGCTTCGGCGACCGTAGAAAAGACATGATGGAAGACATCGCCGTATTGACCGGCGGTACCGTTATTTCGGAAGAAAAAGGACTCAAGTTGGAAGACATCGACCTCACTTTCTTGGGTCAGGCCGAAAAAATCACCATCGACAAGGAAAACACCACGATTGTGAACGGCAAGGGCAAGAAAGCCGACATCCAGGATCGGGTGAACATGATCAAGGCCCAGATTGAAAAGACCACCTCCGACTACGACCGTGAAAAGCTTCAGGAACGTCTGGCCAAACTGGCCGGCGGTGTGGCCGTTATCTATGTGGGTGCGGCTTCCGAAGTGGAAATGAAGGAAAAGAAAGACCGCTTCGACGATGCGTTGCACGCTACCCGTGCCGCTGTGGAAGAAGGTATCGTGCCCGGCGGTGGTGTGGCCTACCTGCGTTGTTTGGCCGCCTTGGAAAAACTCAAGGTGGACAACGATGATGAAAAAGTGGGTGTGGAAATTATCCGTCGCGCATTGGAAGAACCTTTGCGTCAGATTGTGGAAAACGCCGGTCTGGACGGTTCGGTGATTGTGGACAAGGTGAAAGCCGGTAAAGACGACTACGGCTTCAATGCCCGTACCGAAACCTACGAACATCTGTTGACCACGGGCGTTATCGATCCGGCCAAGGTTACCCGCGTGGCGTTGGAGAACGCCGCTTCGATTGCCGGTATGTTGCTCACCACCGAATGTGTGTTGGCTGAAATCAAGGAAGACAAGCCCGCCGCTCCGGCTATGCCCGGCGGTATGGACGGCATGTATTAACAGATACCTTTCCTTGACACGAGCCGAAAGTCGGCCGGTATGTTCCGGCGGGCTTTCGGCTCTTTTTTTTCGGCCGGGTTGTTGACTATGCTTTGTTGGTATAAATTCGGAAGGCTTGTGTTTTATCGTGTGTTTTGTTGTACCTTTACAAAGATAAATGCCTGTTTATGGAGGGTAAGTTCAAACATTGGTGCTGGCAACGGAGGTTGCGCAAGGTGTTGCGTAGAAATACCGTGCACCGCGACCCAGTAGGCTTCGGCAAGGCTTATACCATCGGTATTTACGATACCTATCGTTCCGAAGAGGAGTGGAACGAACTGAGGGTTTTTGCCCGGCAGTTGGCGGAGCGGAACAAGAAAGTGAAGGTGTTTGTTTTCTTTCAAGGAAAGACCATGCCCGAACTCAAGGCCGACAATTTTACGTTGGTGGTGGCCGATCGTAAGGAATTTGACCGGCTGTGGTTTCCTCAACGGGAAATAAATGCGGCGGTGGAAGACTTTTTGGATACCGAATACGACCTTCTGCTGGATTTCAGCCCCGAATTCCACTATGTCGATGTATCTGTGATGGCAACCTGTGTTTCGCGTATGAATGTGGGCAAATACGGAGAGTGGAACGTGAAGGTGAACGATGTAAGTTTGGAACCGGACGGTCGCGCGCCTACTTATGCAAGGGGATTTATCAAGGTATTGGAACGTTATCTTCCTTTGTTCGACAAGGAAGAGAGTTCCCCTGGACGTTGATCGAAAATTCACATAAAAAATGACTGGCAAGAAACTGGGCGGGGTGGGAACGGCTTTGGTTACGCCTTTTGACAAAGACGGGCGTATCGATTTTTCCGCTCTTGAGAAAATAACGGACTACAGCATAAACAACGGTGTGGACTTTTTGGTGGTATTGGGTACCACCGGGGAAAGCCCCACCTTGGATGAGGCCGAGAAGCATGATGTATGCCGTGCGGTGGTGGAATACGCCAAAGGCAGGGTACCTTTGGTGATGGGAATGGGCGGAAACGATACCGCAGGTCTGCTCAAGACATTGCGGAAAACCGATTTTTCGGGTTATTCCTATATCCTTTCCGTTGCCCCATGCTACAACAAGCCGGGGCAGAGAGGGCTTTACGCACATTTTAAGGCCGTGGCCGAACATTCGCCCCTGCCGGTAATCGTGTATAACATACCTTCGCGTTGCGGTGCCAATATAGAACCGGAAACTATCGTGAAATTGGCGGGTCATGTGCCCAACATCAAAGCGGTGAAAGAAGCTTCGGGGCAGATGGGAAAGATAGGGGAGATTTTGCGCGACAGACCGGAGGATTTTTCGGTATTCTCGGGCGATGATTCGCTTACCTTGCCTTTGGTGGCGATGGGGGCCGACGGGGTTATCAGCACGGCGGCGAACCTTATCCCGGGGGAAATGAAGTTCATTGTGGAAAGCGTGAAGAAAGGCAGACTTTCCGAAGCGCAGGCGGTGAACGGGCGAATCATGAATCTGCTCAAACTGTTGTTTGAACAAGGCAATCCACCTGGCATCAAGGCAGCCCTGCATATCAAGGGCTTTTGCGAAAACTCCCTGCGGTTGCCGTTGACTGCGGTAACGAGGAATCTTTACGCCCGAATGGAAGAAGAACTTAGAAAAGCGTTCTGACCCTTTGCGTTAAGCCGAAGGCAGGCAAATGTTCAAAACGTTTTCTCCCCCTTCGGGATAGGGATGTTTGCTTAGAGAAAAGGCGCGGCATTCGCCGCGCCTTTTTTAACAATAAGTAAAACGCCAGATCATTATTTATTGTCTGTAGGATCCGTAACCTCAACGACAACGCCGGTTGCAGCATAAGACACCTTTTTGTAAATACCTAAAACGGTTGAGATGTGTTGCTTTACATAGATATCTACAATGGTTCGCGCTTCTGTAAGGTTGGCGGATTTGAACATATCTTCCACTGTATTTTTAGTTTGTGTGTTTTGTGGCCTGCAGAGAATGAAGACAACCAGCAACGACAGGGTGAAAAAAAGCAGGTTGAAGGCGGTTCTCCCCAAAAGCGGATTGAGCGAGGCACCCCGCCGATGAATGAGTTTGCGCCATGTCGCCGTATGCAAGACCAGATAAATAAGAGGAACGGACAATGCCTCCCAGGGCAGATTCGTCCATAGAGGCGTCATCAGCAACATCGCGCCAATGCCCGAAATCAGATAGGCAGTGCTCATTATCGGACGTCCGAAAATCACCACGGTGGTATGTTTGCCTGCCGCCGCATCATCTTCCATATCACGATAATTGTTCACGATAAGGACATTGGCCGCCAGCAATCCTATCGAGACCGAGACCGTCAGCAATATCGGCATGCGGATCCATTCTTCTGTCTGGAGATAACAGGTGAGCGTTACCGGAACAATTCCGAAGAAAACCACCACCGCCAAGTCTCCAAGCCCGTGATGGGACAGGGGATAGGGCCCCGTGCTGTAGGCCAAGGCGAAGAGCAGTATGGCCACGCCTATGGGAATAAGCCATAAACTGCCGTATATCAGCAAGGCGCATCCCAAGACCGCCGCTATGCCCAACATGATGAAAGTGGCGCGCCTCATGGCCTGGGGACGGATGTCTCCCTCGGTGACGCCACGTCTGAATCCCGCGCGCCCCTTGCGGTCAAGCCCGTTCTTGAAGTCGTAATATTCGTTGCCGAAATTTGCGGCAATCTGTGCCGAAAGGGCAAAAAGCAGGCACAATAAAGCCGGTATCGTTGAAAATTTCCCTTGCCACACGGCACAGCCGCAACCTGCAACCACACCGGCCGCACTTACCGGAAGCGTGCGCAGGCGCATGGCCTCAACCCATTTGTTCCGCATGGTTCCACTCCTTTATTTTTCTCCTACATACATGCGGCATACACCGAAAGTCAGCGCCTGTTGCCGCACATTTCTGAAACCGGCTTCCCGCATCATGCGCATGAAAATATCGGGTGCCGGAAATGCGATCACGGAAGCCGGGAGATAGCGGTAGGCGCGGTGATCGCCCGACACCCATCCGCCGATTACCGGAAGGATGTGCAAGGCATACAGTTTGTAGCACCGACGCACCATGCTGTTTGAAGGCACCGACAGTTCCAGGATCACCAACCTGCCACCCGCTTTCAAGACCCGGAACATCTCCGCAAGGCCTCGGTCAGGATGTTCGAAATTGCGGATGCCGAATCCTATCGATACACGTTCAAAAGAAAGGTCTTCATACGGAAGCGCCTCGCCGTCGCCGTATTCTAAAACCGCCTCAAGTCCGGCGCTTTCAATTTTGGCGCGCCCGGCTTTCATCATTTCCTCCGACAGGTCGATTCCGACAACCCTGCTCCCGTATGCCGCGTGCCTGGCAATGTCTATGGTGAAGTCGCCCGTGCCGCACGCTACATCAAGTACCGACAAGGGTTTTGAGATATCCGTTATCTCCCGCACCGCCTTCCGGCGCCATCCTTTGTCCATTCCGAAAGACAATAGATGGTTCAGCCTGTCGTAGGCAGGGGCTATGTTGTCGAACAGATTCCTTATCTTTTCTTTTTTCCGCATCTTTGCTGTTTTCGGGCGGCACGGTCCGGTACCTTTTCAATCCGTCTGAGGCGTAAGGAAATTCCGATACGGATTACCTCACGCCTTTGCAAAGATAACGATGTCTTCTTTTTTCGGCGGTAGAGAAGGGCGGGAAACGGCCATGGGAACGAGGAAAGTTAACGCTTCAGGCTCAGGTAGTTTTCGTTGTTCACGGTTATTTGAATGATTCCGTAGTCTTTGTTATAGAAAAGCACAACAGGGACATCGTTTTTTATCGTTTGTGTCATTTCAACCACATCCTGGTAAATGTAACTGTTGATTTCTATGGTCTCATGGAAAGAAGACGATTCTACTATATATGCGCCTTTGTCGCTGATTTTGAACCCTACTGACATATACTCGTTCCAAGTGGAATACGCGATGTTCATTCCTATATTCAATAAACAGTAATCATCGTCCCACGTAAGCGAGGGATCGTTTGCCCAAGAAACATAAAAGGTCATCTGGAATTGGATTGAAAGATTGCTGGAATCGGCGCTTAATTCGATGGTCTCCGATTCGTACCGGATGTAGTCGGCCGGACAAAAGCTATCGTCCCATGCATCTTCTTGCGTCCACCATTTATTCCTTTTTGTTACCAGTAGGTCAACCGTATTCCCTTGTTGATCGGAGAAACTGTAGATGCCGTCCTGCCGGTAGGGCGGAAATAGCTTCTCCTGGGCTTTCGTGAATCGAAGACGCGCCACTTCTTTAGGCGAGCAGCACGAAGAGAATAATACTGCTGAAACTATCAGAATAATCCAATGTGCCGTTCTCATCATGATGTTCTAAATTGTCATGGCCCCCTTCCGTACATAACAATCCTGGAGCCTAAGTAAATCGTTTTCGGTGAATAGGCCGCCTACATCTTTTCCGGTGCGGAGATTCCCAGCAGATGCAAGCCTTTCTTGAGCGTTACGCCCGTTTGCTGCACCAAAGCCAGGCGGAAGGCCTTGAGTTGTTCGTTTTCTTCGCGCAGCACGTTGGTGTCCTGGTAGAAACCGTTGAAGTCTTTGGCCAGATCGTAGAGGTAATTGGCGATAAGGGCGGGGCTGAACTGTTCGCCCGCCTGCTTCAAGACCGCAGGATAGGCCGCAAGGTTCTGAATCAGACTCTTTTCCTTGTCAGAAATATTCAGGCCCTCGGTTTGGTAGGCGATAAGTTCGTCGGGATTGCATCCGCTTTTGCGCAGCAGGGAACGGATACGGGCGTGCGTGTATTGCAGGAAAGGCCCGGTGTTGCCGTTAAAGTCGATGGATTCCTTGGGATTGAAAAGCATATTCTTTACCGGATCCACCTTCAGGATAAAGTATTTGAGCGCCCCCATGCCGAGTTCGAAATACAATTTATCCATTTCCGCGCGGTCTTCATCCAATATAGACACACCCTTGGCGGCGCGGATTTCCTCGCCGGTCTCGCGGGCGGTCTCCGCCATCTTTTCCATCAGGTCGTCGGCATCCACCACGGTGCCTTCGCGCGATTTCATCTTGCCTTCGGGCAGTTCCACCATGCCGTAGGAAAGGTGCGTTATCTTCTCTCCCCAGGCGTAGCCCAGTTTGCGGAGCACCCGCTTCAGCACATCGAAATGGTAGTTCTGTTCATTGCCCACCACGTAGATGAGTTTTTGGGCGTCGAAATCCTTCTGGCGCAAACGGGCCGTTCCCAAATCCTGGGTCATATATACCGAAGTGCCGTCCTTGCGCAACAGCAATTTCTCATCCAGGCCTTCATCGCGCAGATCCGCCCATACCGAGCCGTCTTCGTGTTTCACCAACACACCTTTCTCCAAACCTTCCTGCACCATGCTTTTACCCAGCAGGTAGGTGTCCGACTCATAGTAAATCTTGTCGAAGTCCACGCCCAATTTCGCATAGGTGGCATCGAAGCCCGCATATACCCAGGTATTCATCTTTCTCCACAGGGTCCGGATTTCTTCATCGCCGTCCTCCCATTTCTTGAGCATGGCCTGCGCCTCCTGCATCAGCGGCGTCTGGCGTTCGGCCTCGTCTTTTTCCATGCCGGGATGGGCGGTGAGCATCTTGTCGGTCTCTTCCTTGAGGTGATTGCTGAAAATTACATAGTATTTACCCACTAAGTGGTCGCCCTTCAAGCCCGAACTTTCGGGCGTTTCGCCATTGCCCCAGCGCAACCACGCCAGCATCGACTTGCAGATATGCACGCCGCGGTCGTTCACCAGATTCACTTTCTTTACCGTGTAGCCGTTGGCCTTGAGGATCTCGGCTACCGACCAACCGAGCAGGTTGTTGCGGATATGCCCCAAGTGCAAGGGCTTGTTGGTGTTGGGCGAGGAATATTCGATTACCACGGGCTTGGTATCTTTGGCCTCGGGTTCGCCGGCTTTGCGCAGCGTGTCTAAATATTTCACCCAGTAGGCATCGCTCACCGAAAGGTTCAGGAATCCTTTCACGGTGTTGAAAGCCGTTATGTCGGGGCAGTTCGCCTGCAGATATCCGCCTATCATCCGGCCCGTTTCTTCGGGGCTTTTCTTGGCCGCCTTTACAAAGGGAAACACCACCAAGGTGATGTCGCCTTCGAATTTCCGGTCGGTTTTCTGGAACTGTATGCCGGTCGCTTCCGTATCGGACCCGAATAATTCCTTTACGGCCTTTACGGCAAGCCTGCTCAAAATCTGCTCTATCGATTCCATGGTAAATCTCTTTCTAAAAGTGAATGGCTTAACTTGCAAAAATAGCGAAAAAGCGGGGAACTCGGCTCAGGCCGGTTTCTTCGATGCGGTTTTCCCCGAAAGATACACTCCGCCGACAATAAGTCCGGCCCCTATGATCATGATGCCTGTAATGGATTCATGAAGAACGAAATATGCGGCTGTTGCGGTAATTACCGGCGAGAAATACAGATAGTTGGTGGCCTGCAATGGATTTATTTTCTGCAATACTCGGTTCCAGAAAAAGAAGCAGAGCAGGGAAGCCACAACCCCTAAGTAAAGCAGATTGCCGTACACCACAGGATCGGTGAGTCGGGAAAGCGGGTGGGGAACGGAAAAATAGAGCGGCAGAATGGTTATCAGACCGTAAAAGAATACTTTGCGGGTGATGAAAAGATTATCGTAGCGCGGATTTAACTTGCGGATGCAAACCGTATAGAAACTCCAGCAAAGGGCGGCGGCGAGGCACAACAGATCCCCTTTGGGCGAAACCCGCAGTTTGAAATGACCGTTGAGAATCACGCAGGCCACACCTGCGATGGCAAGGAGGGACCCCAACAGGAAAGCCGTGTTGTTTTTTTTCTCCCGGGAATTTCTGTTGAACAGATGCAGCATGCCGGCTGTGAGCAAAGGGGTGATGCATAAGATAAGGGCGATATTGGTGGTTGCCGTATAACCCAGGGCTGTGTTTTCGGTATAGAAATAGAGGGAGCCTCCGAACACGCCGCTGAGGGCGGTAAGCAGTTCGTCTCTGACAGAACGGGCAAACAGCCGCTTGTGCGAATAGGCCAGCATCAGCAGATAGGCGGCCAGAAAGCGGTAAAAGAATATCTCTTCAGGTGAAAGACCCTTGCCCAACAGCACTTTGGTGCATACAAAGGTGGTTCCCCATACCGCCACAATGGCGAAAGCCAGGATATGATAGGCAAAGATACCTTTATGCGTTTGGTTCATAAGCACGTCCCTCTAAAAAAAGAAAACCGGAAGCGGGCTTCCGGTTTTCTTCCATCAGGCATGGCCCAAAGGATTAACCCCACATTTCTTCATCGGAAGGAATGGCGATACGTTCGCACAAGGGCGCGATACGGGTCGTGTTAAGCAAATGCTTGTAGGTGAAGTTCTCGGAGATGGAGTTGTTGCCCCATGTACCGCAGCCCAACGTGTTGGTCACGGCCAATCCGTTCTGGATGGCGCCGCCGCCCGTGGTGGAGCTGATGGCGTTCACAACCACACGGCTCACGGTGAGCATTTCGCCGGCCATGATGATGTTGCCTTGGTTGTTGGAGTGTACGGCGGCCGTATGACCGTTGCCTTCCATGTGGAGGTTGGTCAACATGATCTTCAAGCCTTCTTCAAAGTGGTCGTAGCCGATGCAACCCATTACCGGGCACATCTTTTCCTTGCAGATCTGGTCTTGCGTGCCGGCACCGATGGCTTCGGCAACGATAACGCGGGTTCCGGCAGGAATGTTGAAACCGGCCATCTTGGCGATTTTGTCCACACCTTGGCCTACCACATCGCGGTTGATGGCGTTGTCTTTGAACAGAACGGCCAGAAGCTTTTTCTTTTCTTCATCGTTGACAAAGTAAGCGCCTTGTTTCTTGAAGGCGGCGAATACAGCTTCCTTGTCTTTCTTGGGATAAGCGAAGAACTGTTCGCCGGAGCAGATGATGCCGTTGTCGAAAGCACGACCGGTAATCACCTTGTTGGCGGCCTGTTCGAAGTCGATATCGGTATCGAGGATAACTTGAACGTTACCGGCACCTACACCGAAGGAAGGCTTGCCGGAAGAATAAGCCGAGCGAACCATGGGCATACCGCCGGTAGCAACCACTACATCAGCGGTTTTCATCAGTTCCTGGGTCGATTCGATAGAGGGTTCTTCGATAACCTGAACCATATAATCGGGCACGCCCATCGTCTTGAGTTTTTCCTGGATCATGTGAACCGTGGTGGAAGAACACAATTTGGATTTGGGGTGCGGAGCGATGATGATGGCGTTTTTGGTCTTGAGCGCGAACATGATCTTGCTCATCGGGGTAACGACGGGATTGGTCATGGGGGTGATGCCGGCAACCACACCGATGGGTTTGGCGATGGTGATCATGTCGGTGCGTTCGTCGATTTCGAGGATTCCCATCGACTTCTTGCCTTTCAGGTTATACCATACACCTTTGGATTTGTTGCGGCATTTGGCCACTTTGTCTTCGTAAACGCCCATCTGGGTTTCGTCTACGGCCATTTTGGCCAGCTTTTCAGCGTTTTCAAATACCACACGGGCGGTGGCTTTTACTACGGCGTCCGTGGTGCTTTGGTTGAAAGTTCTCTCAAAAATGGCTTGAGCTTCGCGAGCTTTCGCCACCATTTCTTTGATTTCCATGATGCTTATTGTTTTTTAAATTTTAATTGCGCGGTTCAATTAAAAGAGTTCGCGATACACTTCGCGAATTTCTTCTTCGCTCAAGGGAACGTAATTGTTGTTGAGCAGACGTTGCTGGGTTTCCAGCACGCTCTTGGCGAATCCGGCCACTTCCTCGTCTTTCATGCCGTAGGTGTGAAGCGGATTTTTCTTGATAAGCTTGCCCAGCAGTTCATCCAAGGCATCGTAGGGATCGCCCGTGGTGTGGAGCAACTGTTGCAGATAAGCGTTCAGTTCCTTGATACGGCCGTTGGGGTTCTTCTTGTTGTAAAGGTGGAAAATGGCGGTATAGAACTGATAGTTGGCTTCTCCGTGGGGAACGTGGTAGTTGCCGCCCAGCGGATAGCTCAAGGCGTGAACGGCGCCTACGCCGGTATTGCCGAATGCGATGCCGGCAAAATTGCTGGCCATCAGCATATCGCCCAAACGCTCGAAGCGGTAGTCGGGGCCTTTTTCGGCAATCTTCTGGAATACGTCGATAATGATACGCATCGCTTCCTTGCCCAACGCTTCGGTATAAGGATTGGATTTGGGCGAAACGAAAGATTCGGTGGCGTGAACCAAGGCGTCAATGGCACTGCAGGCATAGAACTTGAAAGGAAGGCCCTTCAGGAGTTCGGGTACCAGAACAGCGTCGTCGGCCACGATGGCATCGTCGGCCAGCCCCATTTTGGTATGCAGGCTTACCAATTCGGCAATCGAGATGTTGGTTACTTCGCTGCCCGTACCGCAGGTGGTGGGAAGGATAACCAGCTGCTTTTCCTTTACGATGGGGATTTTGCGCAAGAAAGCATCGGTAACGTTTTCAACGCCTTTAAGCACAAACAGTTTGCAACAGTCGATAACGGTACCGCCGCCCACGGCGACAACGCGGTTGTACTTTACGTTCTTCACGTCCTGAAGAATGGCGTTCATCATGTTGTCGGAGGGTTCGCCCAAACCGTATTTTTCCTGCATGATGAAATGACAGGGAAGATTGAGCGATTTCATGAAAGGTTCGTAAAGAAATTCGTTCGTGATCACCAAGTCATCCGCACCGAGGTTGAATTCCTTGGCGAACGAAGCGAAGTCTTCGAATTGGCTCAGACGAGTCTTCAGCTTGAAAAGTTGCATGATATTTAATTTTAGATTTTCAATCTACAATGCCTCCACCTTGGCGGAAGTAAAACTTGCTTTGCCTCCGCACTCGGTTCAGTCGTTTATTTTTTGAATCTTTTGCTGTATTCTTCTTCCAGCATGGCGCGGAAGTCGGGATGGGCGATGGCGATAAGCCGCCTGGCCCTTTCCTTGAGGCTGGCGCCTTTGAGTTTGGCCACGCCGTATTCGGTAACGATATAATCCACATCGTTGCGGGGCGTGGTTACGGCCGCACCGTGCGAAAGGAACGGCACGATACGGGAGGCTGTGCCTTTGGCGGCCGTAGAGGGCATGGCCATGATGGAGCGTCCGCCTTTGGACCAGGCCGCCCCTTTTACATAATCGAATTGTCCGCCGATACCGCTGAACTGCTTCAATCCGATGGATTCGGAATTCACCTGGCCCATCAGGTCCACTTCAATACAGGAGTTGATGGAAACCAGATTATCGTTCTGGGCAATCACGCGGGGGTCGTTTACCCAATCCACGGGGCGCATTTCCACGCAGTCGTTATGGTTGGCGAAGTCGTAGAGTTCCTGGGTGCCCATCAGGAAAGTGGCCACCATCTTGCCGGGCAGCAAGGTCTTCTTGGAACCGTTGATGACGCCTTTTTTGACAAGGTTTACCACGCCGCTCGAAAACATCTCGGTGTGGATGCCCAGATCATGCTTGTCGTCGAGCGACATCAGCACCGCATCGGGAATACCGCCGATCCCGAGCTGCAGCGTGTCGCCGTCTTTTACCAAGGTGGAGCAGTTTTTACCGATGGCCAGTTCCACTTCGGTTATCTTGGCCGGAGGCAGGATGGCCAGCGGCGTATGATTTTCCACGATATAGCTGAATTTGGAAATGTGCATGAAATTATCCCCTGCGATGTAGGGCATATTTTCATTCATTTCAGCAATGACGATTTTGGCTTTGCGGGCGGCGGGCAACGAGTAGTCGCACGAAATGCCGAAACTGCAATTGCCTTTTTCATCGGGCAGGGATACCTGTACAACGGCCACATCTACCGGAAAATATTCATCGAAGAAAGCCGGCACTTCCGAAAAATGGACGGGAATGAAATCCCCCCGGTCTTCGGCCACGGCCGCCCGGGAGTTACCGCCTACGAAATTGGTGACGTGACGGAAATGTCCCTCGGTTTCAGGCACGAGGTATTCCCCGTTGTTGATGGTGAACATGTGGTAGATCTTCACATTGTGCAACCTGTCCATCTGGCGCAACATTTCCTGCGGCACCACACCCGGAACGCCTGCGGCATGCCCGAAAACGACGTTGTCATTGTCTTTAATCGCTTTTACCGCCTCTTCTACGGTAACGAAGTTCCCTTCCTTTTTCAAATCCATGGTATGACGTGTTTTTATTTTCTTCAACACAAGCACCCGCCCGCTGTCTATTCCTTACGGGCGTGCATCAGTTTTTTGGCAAAAGCCAGCAAATCCGGATCGGTTTCGTTGATAAGGTACACCCGACCCGTTTCCGGGATCTCTTCCCGAAGTGTCTTTTCGATTACCTCCTCAAGGGTAATCTGCGCCGCCGGGCAAGTCCGGCACGCACCTTGGAATACCAGCCCCACATCCGTTCCCTTTATCTCCTTGATGCGGATATCTCCGCCGTGTTCCAATAAAGAAGGACGGATCCGCTCTTCTATCAGAGAGCGAACCCGACCTTCGAATTCAGGGTTGTCCACAGAAATTACTTTTTAGCGGGCTTTGCAGGCCAGTTATCTTTCGATACGTCGATTTTGGCAATCTTGCGGGCCAATTCTTTCTTGGCTTCGAGGTTGCCTTGACGGGCAATCATGATACGTTGGGCCTGCGGAGAACCGGCACCGTGCAGCGATTCGGTACGATAACCTACCGCGGCGGTACCCAAGGTCATGTTTTCGATCAGGCGAAGCACACGCATTCTGTTTTCGGTAGCCGCACCGGTGGCACCCTTGAAGTATTTTTCAACATAAGGACCGGTTTCCTTGGAACGGAGATCCTGCTGCGAAGGCATGGTTACCATCAGACCGCCGGCGATATCTTCGGCCAGACGGGCGATTTCGTAAGGATAACGGGTTACGTTCTGTTTGCAGACATTGGCAAGGAGCAAATCGATCTGATAGTTGCCGGCCGGCATCTTTACCCCTTCGGCCGAACAGGCGATACCGCAGGCATAGAGGGTTTCGTTGAGGTGAATCATTTCGATGAGCTTGTCTTTGATATGGCTGGCTTTGGGCACACCGTTGTAGTCGGCGGCCAAAGCGGCGGCACCGATCAAGACATCGCCCACACCCACTTTACATCCGCCGTAAGACTGACGGTGATAACCGGCGAAGCGTTCCACCATCATGCCGGCAAACTGGTATTCCTTGCACATGAAGATACGTTCGTTGGGAACGAACACGTCATCGAACACCACCAAGGCTTCGTGACCGCCGAACTGGGAGTTTCCGAGGTCGATTTCGGCATCGGGTTCCATCTTGCGGGTATCGCAGGACTGACGGCCGTAGATCATGAACACGCCCTTGGCGTCGGAAGGAATGGCGAAAGACACGGCGTAGTCTTTGTCTTCTTCTCTCATGGCGATGGTGGGCATGATCAGGTGTTCGTGGCTGTTGATGGCACCGGTCTGGTGGGCCTTGGCACCGCGGACCACGATACCGTCGGGACGTACTTCGGTGATGTGTACGAACAAATCGGGATCTTCCTGTTGCGAGGGAGCTAGACCACGGTCGCCTTTGGGGTCGGTCATGGCACCGTCAACGGTGAGGTCGTTCTTCTGAACGAACTTCATGTATTCGGTAAAACGCTTGTGATATTCGGTTCCGAGCGCCTTGTCCATTTCGTAAGTGGTGGAGAAGATGGCGTTGAAAGCGTCCATCCCCACGCAACGTTGGAAGCAGGCGGCCGTTTTCTGTCCCATCAGACGCTGCATCTTCACTTTCTTGATAAGGTCTTCGGTGTTTTGGTGCAGGTGGCAGAAACGGTTCACTTTTTCTCCGATAAGGGGCGAATAGGCCGTCATCAGATCTTCGTATTCTTTTTTCTGCGCCAATTCGTAGGTCATGGCCACCGAATTCAAAGACGGGCGGATAATGGGGTGGTTAACGGGATCTTTCACTCTCTCTCCGAACAGATAGACCTTCAGGTCCATTTTCTGGAGGCTCTTGATGTACTCTTCTGCTGTCATCATGGCTTTAGTCTTTTAAGGGTTTATGTTTTTTCTTTTTGTTTCCGACAGGATTTTCAGCTATGGCGCAACCCGGACCCGCTTCTGCCCATGGTGCAGGCGAAAACGCTGTTCCGTCACGCACCATAAAGCAAAACGCCCGAACATGCATTCCGCTCTGTTTCTGATGCACGGCTTCTGTAATAAGGGCCGCACACTTTCGTTAAGCTGCTGTCCAAGGCGCCTATCGATCCCTCTTCATCCGTCTTTCGCCCGAAAGCGTGCCGCCGGTATTGAGAGGCAACGTTTTTGAAAAAGGAAACCGCCCGTAGAAATATCTGAGAGGTCTCTTTTCCAAAGCGTGGCAAAGTTAACAAATTTCTTATAAGAACAAAAGGGTTTTTTGCCCGAAATCCGTTGAAGAAAATTCCGCTTCCGCCTTGCCCTGAAGTTCCGCATGACTTGCATGCGATTGCTTGATTTTTATTGTAACACAGTAAAATATGGGTGCGTCCACGGAATGTTCGATAAATCCCGATATTTGCAACCTGAAAGGAAAGAAATGAACTGGATTGTTTTGGTGTTGGCAGGCCTTATGGAAGTGGCCTTCACTTTCTGCCTGGGAAAGACCAGGACCGCCGTCGGTGTGGAACGGTATTGGTGGTGGGCTGGGTTTGCGGTGGCCTTGGTCTCAAGCATGTATTTGATGGCACGCGCCTCCCGCACGATTCCTCTCGGCACGGTTTATCCTGTCTGGACCGGAATCGGTGCCGTCGGGGCTTCTGGGTATCTTCTTCTTTCATGAGCCGGTGACCTTTTGGCGTATCCTTTTTATAAGTATGCTGATTGTGTCGATCGTGGGGCTTAAAATCGTATAAGGGATGAAACACAGGATGCGGCGCTTCAAACAACTTCTGACCGAAGAGGAGGTGAAGGAAATATTGGCAACCCATACCGGCGGGGTTTTGTCATTGGTCGATGCCGATGGGCAGCCATATGGTGTGCCGCTCAGTTTTGTGTATGACGGTGGGCGGATCCTCTATTTCCACAGCGCCGTGGCCGGCCACAAGGTAGAGGCGGTCAGGGCGCATCCGCAGGGATCGTTCTGTATCATCGCCAAGGATGAAATCAAGCCGGAAGCGTTCACGACCCACTTCCGCAGTGTGATAGCCCAAGGCCGTCTGGTAATCGTGGAAGATGCCGGAGAAATCCTCAGGGGGTTGAGGCTTTTGGGAGAGAAATACGCACCGGGAATTGACAGCACGGATGAAATTTCCAGAAGCCTCTCCCATGTGCTTGTGCTGAAAATGGAAATAGAGGACATGACGGGCAAGCAGGCCATCGAATTGGTAAAACCGGGATAACGGAAATATATCGCTTTATGGAAAGGAAAATAACATTCAGAAAGGCAGAAAAAGAAGACGCAGGCCTGATCCTTAAGTTTATCCGTCTGTTGGCTGAATACGAGCGTATGGCAGACGAGGTGACGGCGACCGAAGAACTTCTTCGGGAATGGATTTTTGAAAAACATGCCGCCCAGGTACTGTTTGTGATGTGCGAGGGCAAGGAAGTAGGTTTCGTCCTTTACTTTTTCAATTTCTCCACGTTCACAGGCCGTGCCGGGCTGTATGTGGAAGATGTTTTCGTGTTGCCCGAATGGCGCGGACAAGGTATCGGCAAACGTGTGTTCTCCCATCTTGCCGGCATCGCCCGTCAGATGGGGTGCGGCCGCATGGAATGGATTTGCCTTGACTGGAATGCCCCGAGCATCGCCTTCTACCGTTCCTTGGGGGCCGCTCCGATGTCGGACTGGACGGTTCACCGTCTTACCGAGGCGCAACTGCCTTTGGTGGCAGGGGAGGAGAGTGGCCAGGCCTGATACCTTCGCCGTTTCTGAACGGCCGGGTGAAGTTCTTTCCTTGGTCCCGATGCGGGCAAGATACTTTCCCCCTGAAAATTCGTAACTTCGCGCATTGTGCATGCCAGTTCCGGATAAACCGACAAGCCGTTTTCAAAAATATACAATCATTTGAGATGGAAAACAATAAAAGGAAAGCCCTGATTACGGGTGTGACGGGGCAGGACGGCGCTTATCTGAGCGAATTTCTCCTGAAAAAAGGCTATGAGGTGCATGGCATCAAACGCCGTTCTTCGCTTTTCAATACCGACCGTATCGACCACCTTTACCAGGATCCGCAGACAAAAGACCGTACTTTTGTGCTGCATTACGGCGATATGACCGACAGCCTGAACCTTACCCGAATCGTGCAGGAGGTTCAACCCGATGAAATCTACAATCTGGCGGCCATGAGCCATGTGCAGGTAAGTTTCGACACGCCCGAATATACCGCCAACGCCGACGGCATCGGTACCTTGCGCCTGCTGGAGGCGGTCCGCCTGCTGGGCATGACGCAGAAAACGCGCATTTACCAGGCCTCCACTTCCGAACTATTCGGCAAGGTGCAGGAGACCCCCCAGACCGAAAAGACACCTTTCTATCCGCGCAGTCCCTATGCCGCCGCCAAACTCTACGCCTATTGGATTACGGTGAACTACCGCGAGGCCTACGGGATTCACGCCAGCAACGGCATCCTGTTCAACCACGAGTCGCCGGTTCGGGGCGAGACTTTCGTTACCCGCAAGATAACCCGCGCGGTCTGCAAGATGGCCTTGGGACTGCAAGACCGGCTCTATCTCGGGAATATGGATTCCAAACGAGACTGGGGACACGCCAAAGACTACGTGCGCGCCATGTGGATGATCCTGCAACAGGAAAAGCCCGACGATTACGTTATCGCCACCGGCACCACCACCTCCATACGCGAGTTCGTGGATATGGCTTTCCGTCAGATAGGCTGTACCTTGTCTTATAGGGGAACGGGTATGGACGAAACCGGTATTCTGGACGCCATCGACAAAGAAGTATTCGTGCAAAAAGTGGGAGAAGCGTACTACAGGGCTTTCAGCCAGCGTATCGGCAAGGTTCTGGTGGCGGTGGATGCCAAGTATTTCCGTCCCACCGAGGTGGATTTCCTCTTGGGGGATGCCCGCAAAGCACGGGAGGTATTGGGCTGGAAGCCCGAATACGATCTGGCGGCCTTGGTGCGCGAGATGATGGAAAGCGATATGCAGCTGATGCGGAAAGACGGATTCCTCAAGGAAAACGGCTATACGATTTTGAATTACTTTGAGTAGAAAATGAAAAAGACAGACTACAAACTCAAAAAATTGGAAATTAAAGGTTTCAAATCTATTGCATTTGACAAACCTTTGACTATACAATTTAATGATATCACTATTTTATTAGGCGCAAATGGCGCAGGGAAAAGCAATATCATTAGCTTTTTCAAAATGTTGGGCTATATGATGACAGCGAAGTTACAGGCATTTATAGCCCAAGCTGGCACAAGTCAAAGATTTCTCCACTATGGCATCAAGAAGACACCAACATTAAGTGCAGAAATTCGCTTTGAGAACGAAAAAGCAAATTATGGTATTTATCGTTTTCACCTTACCCATGCAGTTCCTGATAGACTTATCGTAAATTCTGAAGAAGTTGAACACTATGACAAAGAGAAAAATGTTGACATTATCAATGGTGTTTTAGCATCCAAGTTCAATGAAGCAACATTAAGTCCAGAATCAAAGTCAGGTACAGAAAAACTTCTGTGGCGGTTGTTAAGTGGTTGTAAAGTATATCAGTTCAGCGATTCCTCTTTATCTTCCCCTATGCGCCAAGCATCAACTGTCGAATCCGCTCATTATCTACAATCCGAGGCGAATAACCTGTCATCTTTCCTATACTATTTGAGAAACAACTACAAAGACACATATAATAGAATTGTAGATTACACCAAAAGTGTTACTCCTCAATTTCAGGATTTCTATCTTGAACCTGAAGGTAATTACATCGCTTTGAAATGGATTGATAATTCCGCTAATGACTATGTGTTTTCCGCAGACCAACTATCCGATGGCTCCATTCGTTTTATCGCATTGGCCACCCTGCTGTTGCAACCCCAAGAAACCATTCCAAACGTTATCTTAATTGATGAACCAGAGTTGGGCTTGCATCCCTATGCTGTAGATCAATTGATTGAAATGATAAAAGATGCTTCCATGCGTGCCCAAATTATTATTTCCACACAATCACCCGCATTGATGGATGGTTTCGATTTAGATGAAATTACAATTATTGAACATGATGGAAATTCCACCATTGCAAGAAAACTGGAATCATCTGAATATGCGGAATGGTTAGATGAATATCTACCTAGTGAACTATGGAATAAAAATGTATTAGGAGGGCGTCCATAATGTACGAGAGCAAAGTGATCCTTAATGTTCTTTGTGAAGGAAAAACAGAAGAAGAATTTATAAAGCACGTTTTGAAGCCGTATTTGCAACCTTTCAATATCATTGCCAAAAGCATCTTATTGACAACATCTAGAAAGAAAAATGCCCAAGGTGGCTTGAATAGTTATACTCAAGTACAAAAAGATTTGAGGTTATTGATAGCACAAACATCACATAAAGCTAACGAACTGCATTATTTTACTACGATGTTCGATTTCTACAAGCTTCCTAATGACTTTCCTTTATATAAAAGAGCCTCATCCATACATGATGTATACAAGAAAATAGAAACATTGGAAACCGCCTTTCTTGATGACATCCAACATCCACACTTTATTCCATATATTCAACTACATGAATTTGAGGCATTTTTGTTCTGCGGTATCGAACAATTGGCTCAAAAATACAATGAATGCGCCAAAGACATAAGGAAACTCGAAGATGCAGTAAGGGAGTGTAAAGGAAATCCTGAAATGGTAAATGGGGGAATTTCCACAGCACCCAGCAAACGTATCACTAATATCATAGATAAAACATATCATTACAACAAACCTCAAACCGGCCGAGAAATAACAAAACAAATTGGCATCACTAAACTTAAAGAGAGATGCCTCCATTTTTCCGAATGGATAGAGAAACTAGAACATTTGGTGAGGAATTGAAAGTACTGTCTAATAGAAATCAAAAAACACCAAAATCATGAAAAAACTTATTGCACTTATATTATTTGCCTTGTGCATTGCTTTCAGTTATGCACAAGAAGCCACAGAAGAAAGAAAAGTCACAACCTTTCTTGGTATTCCTGTTGATGGAAGCAAGTCAGAAATGATACATAAATTGCAAAAAAAAGGGTATCAGTATGATGAAGATCTGGATATGTTGACGGGAGAATATAATGGAGAGGATGTTATGATTGGTATTCAGACCAACAATAACAGAGTATGGCGACTTGGGATAATAGATGTTGCTCGCAGAAGTGAAGGACAAATTAAAATACGGTTCAATAAACTCTGCGAACAATTCTCTAATAACAAACGATATAAAAACACCACAGATCAGACAATTTCGCAATTTGAGGATATCTCTTATGAAATGGCTGTTCACAATAAACAATATCAAGCTCTTTTCTTCCAAGATGCTCTACCTGAATTGGATTCAGTGGGATTGTATACTGAGCTTCGAAAGAAATATACTCCCGAACAATTGGATAATCCTACAGAAGAACAAGAACAAAAGATTTTTGATATCAAGATGGATTATATAAATGATGCATTTCAGAAGATCTCGGGATTTATAAACAGATCTGTATGGTTTACCATTATTAATGAAAAATATGGAAAATATTACATCGTAATGTATTACGAAAACGGCTATAACGAAGCCAATGGTGAAGATTTGTAGATAAGGGGAACAATGAACAAGCAAGATAAAATCTACGTAGCCGGCCACAAAGGCCTTGTGGGCAGTGCCATTTGGCGCAACTTGCAATCCAAGGGCTATACCAATTTGGTGGGACGTTCCCATGCCGAGCTGGATTTGATGGATACAGCGGCCACCTGCCGTTTTTTTGACGAAGAGAAACCCGGTTACGTTATCGTGGCCTCCGCCAAGGTGGGCGGCATCCAGGCAAACAGCGTCTACCGGGGGCAGTTCATCTACGAGAACCTGATGATTGCCTGCAACACCATCCATCAGGCCTATACCCACGGAGTCAAGAAACTGCTGTTCTTAGGCAGTTCGTGCATCTATCCGCGTCTGGCGCCCCAACCTATGCCCGAAGACTGCCTTCTGACATCGCCCCTCGAATACACCAACGAACCCTACGCGCTCTCCAAGATTGCGGGCCTGAAGATGTGCGAAAGCTACAACCTCCAGTACGGTACCGATTTCATCTCGGTGATGCCCACCAACCTCTACGGGCCTTACGACAACTTCAATCTGGAGACCTCCCACGTTCTGCCCGCTATCCTGCGCAAGATGTTCTTGGGCAGATGCCTCGAAACGGGCAACTGGCAATCGCTCCGCGCGGATTTGAATGTGCGCCCGGTGGAAGGCGTGAACGGCACGGCATCCGAAGAAAAGATTCTCGACATTTTGGCTAAATACGGCATCCGGACCACGGATGTGCAAGAAAACAAACCTTGCGGCGTGAAAGTGGAAATATGGGGAAGCGGCAAGCCGATGCGGGAATTCCTTTGGAGCGAAGACATGGCGGATGCCTGCGTGTATCTGCTCGAAAACGTTTCCTTTGCCGACCTGAGCCAAGGCATGGGCAAGGAAATCCGCAACACCCACATCAATATCGGCACGGGCAAGGAAGTTACTATTGCGCAGACGGCACAACTGATCAAACAGGAAGTGGGTTTTGAAGGCGAACTATTCTTCAATGCCGGGAAACCCGACGGAACGCCGCGCAAACTGTTGGATGTTTCCAAACTCCACGCACTCGGTTGGCGTCACAAGGTGGAATTGGAAGAAGGCATCGCACGCCTGGCGCAGTGGTACTTGAACAGCCTCGGCAAGTAAACGGCCCCGACAGGGTTCCCCAATCAGAAAAATTCTCCGGATATGGAACAGACGATAAGACAACGGGCGGAATTGTGGACCAAACCGCCTTACGACGAAAAGACACGCCTTGCAGCCCAAGCCCTCTTGGAAGGCAACGAAACCGAATGCGCCGATGCGTTCTACCGCGATTTGGAATTTGGAACGGGCGGCTTGCGCGGCATCCTTGGAGTCGGTACCAACCGCATGAATGTGTATGTAGTGGCTTTGGCCACACAAGGGTTCGCCAATTACTTGAGAAGGCAATGTGAGGCTGAAAATCTGCAACCTGCCGTGGCTGTTTCTTACGACTGCCGCAACGGGAGTTCGGAGTTTGCCCTCACCACCGCCAAGGTGTTTGCCGCCAACGGTTTTAAAGTGTATCTTTTTACGGCCATGCGCCCCACGCCGGTGCTTTCGTTTGCCGTGCGGCATTACGGTTGTTGCGGTGGGGTGATGATTACCGCCAGCCACAATCCCAAGGAATACAACGGTTATAAAGCTTACGGCAAAGACGGCGGCCAGCTGGTGAGTCCTCACGACAAGAACGTGATGGCCCAGGTGGCGGCGATAAAAGGGCTTTCCGAGGTAAAGATGCAGGGCGGAGAGGCGAATATCGTATATGTGGATGAAGAAGTGGACAACGCCTATCTGGAAAAGGTCTGCGCCCTCTCGCTGGACAGAGAGTCGGTAAAGCGACAGAAAAGACTTAAAATCGTTTACACCCCCCTGCACGGCACGGGCATGACGATGGTGCCGCGCGCCTTGCGCCGCTGGGGATTTGAAAACGTGCTCTGCGTGCCCGAACAGATGGTTCCCGACGGAGATTTCAGCACCGTGGCATCGCCCAATCCCGAAGAAAAGGCCGCCATGCAACCGGCACTTGACTTGGCCGCGCGCGAGAATGCCGATCTAGTGATCGCCACCGATCCCGATGCCGACCGCGTGGGTGTTGCCATCGCCGACGGGAAGGGCGGGTTTGTTCTGCTCAACGGCAATCAGACCGGTTCGGTATTGGTGCATTACCTGTTGCGCAAGTGGAAGGAAAACGGCCGGCTGTGCGGCCGGGAGTATATCGTGAAGACCATCGTCACCACCGAACTGATTAAGGAAATGGCAGTCAAGAACGGCGTGGAATGTTTCGATGTGCTTACCGGTTTCAAGTATATCGCCGAAGTGATCGGCAGGCTGGAAGGAAAGAAAACCTTTATCGGTGGCGGCGAGGAAAGCTACGGTTATCTGGCCGGAGAGTTCGTGCGCGACAAAGACGCCGTGACAGCCTGCTGTCTGATTGCCGAGATGGCAGCTGAGGCGGCCTGCAAAGGTGAAAGTTTCATGGATATCTTGTGTGGATTATACCGTGAATACGGTTTCTATCGCGAATCTTTGGTTTCGCTGAGCAGGAAAGGGCAGAGCGGAGCGGAGGAGATAAAGGCGATGATGGCCGGTTTCCGTCAGCATCCGCCCCGAATCATCGGTGGAGAAAAGGTAACTGAAGTCCGCGATTACAAGCAAGGTTTTGAAGGCCTGCCGCCTTCCGATGTATTGCAGTTCTTTACCGAAAAAGGCAGTAAGGTTACAGTGCGTCCTTCCGGCACGGAACCTAAGATAAAGTTTTATTTCGGCTTGAAATTTCCTTGGCGGCCGGATCGGGACTATGCTTCCCAAGAGGCCGAAGCCGCCTTGCAGGTCGATAGCATCCGAAAAGATTTGGGGATATGAAAAAAAGCCGGACGCATTCCTTGAAAAAGGTTTCGCGTCCGGCTTTGTCTTGGCCGCATTCCGGTAGAAACGGCTTTTATTCGTCCTTTAAGCCTTTAATGCAATCCATGCCCGTTTGTACGGTTTCGCTCACGATAGGCCAAAAGCGGTAGGTGGCGCTTTCCACATAACGGAAAGACAGCGAAGCGTCCCTTACCGAGGGCTTGAGAATCTCTTCCCTGGGATCGATTTTGTTCCAGAAATAAATAAGGATGCTCAGCACGGCCAGCACCTTGCAGAAACTCAACAGCAAGCCGCCTATACGGTTGAACAGTCCCAGCGAGGTTCTGTTGGCCCAGTTTCCGAAAATCTTACCCAAAAAATACACGCCCACAGATACACCTATAAACATAATGACGAAGCAGATGGTTTGGGCGTACCGGCCGTTTATCGAGAACCATTCCCCCACCAGATAGGAGAATTTGAACGACATATAGAATCCCGCCACCAAGGCCAGAAAAGACATCAGCTCCATCACAAGGCCGTTTCTTGCGCCTTTGAAGCCGCACCACAAAAGGGGAACAAGGATGATAAGGTCTAAGAAATTCATGCGGTAAGATGTTTGTCCCGATGGTTATGCAGAAGCCGTTTGGTAAGTTCGGAGGCTTCCATGAAATGAATGATTTCCTTGTTGTCGCTGTCCAGGATCGAACTGCCGTTTCCCTGCCACCAGAGTTTTCCCTCGTAGATGAAGTTCACCGTATCGCCGATTTTCAACACCGAATTCATATCGTGGGTATTGATAATGGTGGTGATGCCGTATTCATCGGTGATTTCCGCAATCAGGTTATCGATAAGTTCGGAAGTACGCGGGTCAAGCCCCGAGTTGGGTTCATCGCAGAAGAGGTATTTCGGCGCCATGGCGATGGCTCTCGCGATGGCCACCCGTTTGCGCATTCCCCCGCTGAGTTCGGCCGGAGAAAGTTTCTCGGCTCCTTTCAAATCCACGCGTTGCAGACAGTCCTTGGCGCGCTTTATCTTTTCTCCGCGCGACTTTTTGGTGAACATATCCATCGGAAACATCACGTTTTCCAGCACCGAAAGAGAGTCGAACAAGGCGCCGCCCTGGAATACCATGCCTATTTCGCGGCGGATGGAAGTAAGCAGTTCCTGATTATTGCCTTTTACAAAGTTGCGTCCGTCGAAGAGGATACTGCCGCTTTCGGGAGCAAGCAGTCCCACCATGGTTTTCATCAGCACGGTTTTTCCCGAACCGCTTTGTCCGATAATCAGGTTGCATTTGCCCGGCATCATTTTCAGATTGATGTCGAACAGCACCTGGCGGTCGCCGAAAAATTTGTTAAGATGTTGAATCTCTATCATCTTGCAAGGGGCGTTTTACATAAGTAACTGGGTAAGCACCAGATTGGAAAGGATAATGGCGATACTGCTGTTTACAACCGCTTTGGTGCTGGCACGGCCCACTTCGAGCGCCCCGCCTTTTACCGTATATCCGTAAAACGACGAAATACTGCTGATAAAAAAAGCAAACACCACGGTCTTGATGATGGCGTAGGCCAAATCGAAGGGGTGGGGAAAGGATTGCAAGCCGTAGATGAACTCATAGGAAGTCATGCCGCCTACGCTTACCCCGATAGCCCAACCGCCGAAGAGGGCGGCCACGATACTGAGCATGATCAGGATGGGATTGAACATCAAACAGGCGATAATCTTGGGCAGAATCAGATAGGACGCCGAGTTCACGCCCATTACCTCAATGGCGTCGATTTGTTCGGTGATGCGCATACTGCCCAGCTGGGAAGCGATATGCGAGCCGATTTTTCCGGCCAGAATCAAGCCGATGATGGTGGGGGCCAGCTCCATCACGATGGCCTTACGGGTGGCGAAGCCCACGGCGTAAATCGGGATCCAGGGCGAATCCATATTGATTTGCAGCTGGATGGTGATAGCCGCCCCTACAAAGAGGGACACCAGCGAAACGATGGGAATGGAGTCGAAACCCAGTTGATGGATTTCATCGATAACCTGCTTCCAGAACATCTTCTGTTTTCCCGAAGGGGAGAATACTTTTCTGAGAAGCAGAAAATAGTTGCCTATGGTTGCTATCATGGTGTTATTCTAAGGAGAGGGCCGGCTGAACCCGCTACAAAAGTACGGAAGTTTTTTGTTCGCCCCGCTTTATTTACTTTTGCGTTGCCTCGATTTTTGGGAAAAACAAGTCGGTGGTTTTCTAAATTGTTGTGCTTGAAATGAAAACAAAAAAAATAAAGGGGGCTGTCTGTCTGGTGGGCGCGGTGGTGGTGCTGGCGGTTTCTTCCTGCAGGTCGCAGTATCATTTTCCGGGTGGTTTCAAGAAACGTCGTGTTCCTGCCAAGGGATGCGGTTGTCCGTCGTATTCGTATGGCGCTGATTCAGCCACGTTCAAGCATCTCTGCCTCTACCAAGCCGTGGATGCGGGCGAGTTTGCCGGTAGATAGGTTCTGCGCCAAGACGAAATCCTCCCCGGTTTTGACGATCCGGTATTCGTTGCCCTCCATGCGGATATACATGCCGGGTTCGGTTTGCGCCACCTTTCGGTGTCCGGCAGACGTGTAGCCGGTTGCTTCGGGGGGGGCTTCCTGCGGTCGGTTTTTCTTTTCTTCCGCAATCTGTCTTTTCATTTCTTGCCGCTGCCGGTCTTCCCGGAGTCCGGCCGACAGTTTTTCAGCCTGTTCTCCCATATAGGGAGCGGGAATCTCGATGCCTTTCTTGAGCAGTTTCAGATAGGTTCTGGCAAATTCCTTTCGGTTTTTGCCGTAGCGCAGGCAGGCCTCCTCCATTTCGGCTTCGAAATAGCGGCTGGTTTTCACAAAATAGCGTTGAATAACCTCCAGAATGTCGGCGGGAAAGATCTCCGGCGAGAAAAAAGGCTGGAAAAGCCGTTTGAAATTGTTTTTCCATTCCTTTCCATGCGGATATACCGTATCGCCGTATTGACGACGGGTAACGAGGTGTGCCCACTCATGCACGAATACAAACAGCAGGGCGTAGGGGTTGAGGTCGATTTGCAGGGAAATGGTATGCAGCGTATCAAAACCCTTGGGGTGTGAAAGAAAAGGAGCGGTCTCGGTTTTGGGCGGCATATAGTACCCCAAGGTACGGCTTTTTCGGTCGGAAAAGGCTACGCGCACCCCGTCTTGGGCCAACCAGGAGAGGATATGGGGCAGCGCTGCCTTGATGATGAAAGGCTGGAGCGCGCGGGCAAGATTCCGCTCTATTTTTATACCGTTTGCAGGCTCACTCATGCCGCAAAATTAGCGAAAACAGATGGCCGGATAAAGGGGAAAATGCTACTTTTGCAGTCTGTGTTCCGCAAAACAAAAAGCAAGATAGGGAATATGCGCCATTTTTTTTCATTATTGGCTCACTATAAGGGGTATATCGTACTCAATATCCTTTCCAACCTATTGTATGTACTTACATCTTTCTTTTCCCTTACCCTTATCGCCCCCTTTGTTTCGGTCATGTTCGGAATGGTGGACAGGGTGGAGGCACTGCCTGCATTTGAGTTTGATGCCGACACATTGTTGCGGTACGCTTATTTCTATGTGGCCCGGTTTGAAGATGCCTATGGGGTGATGCCGGCTTTGGTGATGCTGGCGGTGGGGTTTGTGTTGATGTCTGTACTCTCCAATGCTTTCCGCTACGGGGCCCTGTATTGTTTGGGAACCCTCAGAAGCGGTGTCGTATGCGATCTTCGCAGTTATTTCTATTCGTGTATGATGCGCTTGCCCTTGGCTTATTTTTCCGAGCAGAAGAAAGGGGATTTGCTTTCGCGTGTGAACAACGATATGGCAGAGGTGGAGGCGGCTGTGGTGAAGTCCTTGCAGAGTGCCATCATGGAACCTCTTTATGTGTTGGTGTTCGTTGCCGGCTTGTTTGGTCTCAACGCGCAGCTCTCTCTGGTGGTGTTGCTGGCTTTTCCGCCCATTCTTTACATCATGGGGAGAATCGGCGTTTTTCTCAAAAGGCGTTCGGAAACGGTGCAGCAGATGCTGGGGCAGTTGGTGGCCACGATAGAGGAGGCCATAAACGGTTTGCGTGTCATCAAATCTTTCAATCTTATCGATTGGACGGGCGATGGTTTCCGCCAGTACAACAAGAAATATGTAAAGGTACTCAACGGGGTGCACAGGAGAAGGGATCTTTCGGGGCCGCTTACCGAAATCCTGCTGGTGATCGTTACCATGGGCGTGTTGGGCTTCGGCGGCGTGAGGGTATTGAACGGCGGTATGCAGCCCGATCTTTTCGTGCTGTACATACTCCTGCTTATCCGCATCATCTCTCCGGCCAAGCATACGGTGGATGCCTACTACAATATTCAGAAGGGACGCGCCGCCTTAAAGCGCATCTATGCCGTGATCAACGAACCTCCGGGCGAGACGGATGCCGCCGATGCGCGTTCCAAAACCTCGTTCGATGCTGAATTGGAATACAGGGATGTGTCTTTTCAGTACGTTTCGGGTGAAGCGACGGTGTTGGAACATGTGAACCTGAAGATTCAGAAAGGCCGGATCTACGCATTTGTAGGGGCCTCCGGCGCGGGTAAAACCACCATGGTGGATTTGCTGTGCCGCCATTACGATGTTTCGTCAGGTGCCATCCTGATGGACGGCCAAGATATTGCCGGCATCAGACGGAACGACCTGCGGGAACTGATAGGTACCGTAAGTCAGCATCCTTTCGTATGGCACGATACGGTGGCCAACAACATCCGTTTCGGAAAGGAAGAGGCCACAATGGAGGAAGTGATGGAAGCGGCCAGAAAAGCCAACGCCCACGACTTCATCATGGCCATGCCGGAAGGTTACGATACCGTATTGGGCGATAATGGCATGACCGTTTCGGGCGGACAGCGTCAGCGGATCGTGATCGCCCGCGCCATTCTCAAGAACGCCCCCATTCTGGTGCTGGACGAGGCAACTTCGGCACTCGATACCGAGTCGGAAGTGCTGGTGCAGCAGGCCCTGACTCAACTGATGGAGGGGAGGACTTCGATCGTGATAGCCCATCGGCTCAGTACCATCCGGCATGCCGACTGTATCGTGGTGTTCGACAGGGGCCGGATTGTGGAACAAGGCACGCACGAGGAATTGATGGCCTTGGACGGGCATTATGCCAAATATGTGGGATTGCAAACTTTGTAAGCGAGAGGATTATGCGGGATAGAATCAAGCGGCAGGCGCAAGCCTTGATGCAGGAATTGGTGGAGATGCGCCGTCATCTGCATCGGCATCCGGAACTTTCTACCGAGGAACGGGAAACGGGGCGTTATATCGAGCGGCAACTTTCCCGATGGGGCATCGCCTGCAGGGGCGGTTACTCGGGATACGGAGTGGTGGGGATTATCGAAGGAAAGGAACCCCGGCGGCGTTGCATCGCCCTTCGGGCCGATATGGACGCTCTGCCCATCGAGGAAGAGACGGGTCTGGATTTTGCCTCGGAAAACAAGGGGGTGATGCACGCCTGCGGGCATGATGTGCATATGGCGTGCCTGCTCGGGGCGGCCAAGATACTGCAATCGATCAAGGATGAGTTTGAAGGAACGGTGAAGCTGATCTTTCAACCCTCCGAAGAAGATTTCCGCGCGGGTGCGCCGGTGATGATCCGGCAAGGTGTGCTGGAAGATCCGGTGCCGGAACGAATCTACGCGTTGCACGTGATGCCTGAGATGCCTTGCGGTAAGGTCGGGATGAAACAGGGCCCCTACATGGCCTCAACCGATGAGATTTATTTACGCGTGATCGGCAAAGCCGGTCATGGGGCGATGCCTGAAATGAACGTGGATCCGGTGCTGACATCGGCCTATATCCTTACCGGATTGCAACAGGTTGTGAGCCGTCAGGCACCGCCGTATATTCCCACGGTGCTTTCTTTTGGCCGTATCATCGGAGAGGGCCGGACCAATATCATTCCGGGCGAGGTGAATATGGAGGGTACATTACGTACTTTCGACGAGGCATGGCGGAAGAAGGCGCACGAAGCCATTATCCGTTGCGCGCAGGAAATCGCCAAGGGAATGGGGGCAAGATGCGAGGTGCGGATAGACCACGGCTATCCGTTTGTATATAATGATGAGCAAGCTACGCAAAGCGTCCGGAATGCGGCCGTTGCCCTGTTGGGAGCGGAGAATGTGGAAGAACTGCCGCTTCGCATGACGGCCGAAGACTTTTCCTATTATACCCGGGAAGTGCCGGGTTGCATGTTCCGTTTGGGCGTAAGACCGGAGGGGCTGGAAAATCCTTCCAATCTGCATACAAGCCGTCTTTCCATAGACGAGAACGCGCTCCCGATAGGGGCGGCGATGATGGCAGCCTTGGCGGTGGGAGAGGCCTAAGGCAATCCGGAAAGATTACTTTTCCTCCAGTTCGAAATCCACGTCTTCTATAATACCGTTCACGATGTTTTTTCCGGCTTTTTGCAGTTTCTTGCGCATGTGCAGGGCCGCAAGAAGAAGGGTAAGGCCGTAGAAGATGCATCCGATTCCGAAAAGGGTGAAGACAAAAGCATTGGTGGCTTTTGGGTAGGTGCAGATAAAGACACCGAGGGCAAACAGCAATATGGCTGAGATATATTCGGCAAGGGCCGGTTTCACGCCCCATTTACGGAGGCTCCAAAGGGAGAGGATTTGACTGATGCCGCTCAAGGCCAATATCAGTCCGAGTAATATAAACAGCAGTTTTACAAAAGATTGTGGCGAAGCGATTAAGGCAATGCCCACTATCAGGCTCATACCGAGATTGAAATACTGCATGCCGCCGGGGCGGATGTCTTTGCGTGATAAAACGGCAAGGAACGAAACTATGCCGGTGAAGAGAATCACACCGCCCAAAACGTAAAAGATCAGATTGGCCGACAAGCCGGGGAACACACAGAAAAACACGCCCAGCGCCACGGCCAGGATCGATCGGATGAGGATCTTCTGCAAATCACAGGAAGCAAGGTAAGTACACATGGCAAGAAAAATTTTTTACATGCAAAGATACCAATACGGCACCATATCGGGCGGAGGGCCGATGGAAAAAATCCAGAGGCTTGTTCTCCGCTATTGCATAGGGGATTTTTCCGTGTGGCGGATAAGCAGGATGCTGATTTCGTAGAGCAGGTACATGGGCAGGGAAACCACAAGGAGGGTTACGATATCGGATGTGGGGGTAATGATGGCCGCCAAGACCAGAATGATGACGACGGCATGTTTACGGTAACGGCGCATGAAAGAGGCCGAAATAAACCCCAGTTTGGCAAACAGCCAGCAAAGAACGGGAATCTCGAATACGATGCCCATCATCAGACACATACTTAACAGTGTGGAAATGTAAGAATCCAATGAAATGAGGTTGCTGACAGCCGGACTTACCTGATAGGTGCCCAGAAAACGGAAAGTGAGCGGGAAAATCAGAAAATAACTCAGCAGCACGCCCAGAATGAACATCAGATAGCCGCTTGCGGTTACCCTTGTGGCGTAGAGCCGTTCGTTGGCGTAGAGGGCGGGGGATACAAAGCGGAAAAGTTGATAGAGGATATAGGGCGAAGCGATGAAAAAACCCGCACAGAGAGCCATCTTCATGTGCACGATAAATTGCCGGGCCAGTCCGGTATTGATAAGCTGTACCGAAAAATCGCTTTGCGGACTGCCCGTCCATTCGGCGATGCGGGTAAAGAGCGCGTAGGTAACGAACGAACTGTTCTGCGGAGCAAGAAGTACCGAAAAAAGCAAGTTCTTGAAACAGAACGCCACAATGGCGAATCCCAAGGCGACAAGACCTATCCTGACCAATGCGCCCCGAAGTTCGTCCAGATGCTCCCAAAAAGACAGCTTGGGGTTGCCCGCATCCATTTATCCCTTGTCTGAGGTTTGTTCGGGTTTCTTGTCGTCTTCGGCTTTTTCGGCGCCGTTCATCCCGTCTTTGAAGGAACGGACACCCTTGCCCAACCCTTTCATGAGTTCGGGGATTTTTTTCCCGCCGAAAAACAGCAGCACCACCAATGCGATTAATAAGATTTCCTGAAATCCTATACTGCCCAGAAAAAGTAAGTTTGTCATGATTTTTCAACTGTTAGGGGAAAACAACCTAAGCCTGACGTTTGCCTAATTGACGGATGCAACACCAACCGCCGAAAACTTGCAGCAGCATACCGGGAATTCCGATTCTGAAATCCTGTACGGCCGCAAGGAAACTGCCCTTGATGGCCCATTCGCCCAATGTGCCGAAGACCTGATAAAAAAGCACTACGGCTGCGATCAGCCACAGCGGCGCTTTTCCAAAACGGGCGGCTGCATATCCGGCTGCGCCGGCCAGCAAAACCGATTTCAGCAGGATAGCGGGCAAAGCGGCGGTGGCCGGCATCCCGAAGAGCAGGGAGTTTGCAATCGGGGATGCGAGGGCAATCAACAAACCTGTCTTCCAACCGTATTTATAGGCGCCCGCCAAGGTGAAGAAGTAGATGGGCAGCCAACGCAAACCACCTTGGGGTACCAGATGGCAGAGTTGGGGCAGAAGGATATTGCCGAGTACGAAAATGGCGGCCACCAGATAGGTTTTTGCCTGACGGTAGCCGAGTTCTCCGAAATAAAGGGCCGAAGTTTGCATGTTTGAACAATGTTTTGTGTGAAAAGCCCGTCGGAAACATTGTATTGTCCGACAAGCGCGGACAAAGATAACCCTATCGTTTTAAAGAACAAAATCCGAGCGGATTATGTCTGAATTGTTGAAAAATAAAGCGGAAAAAAGTGCAAAAGACAGGGTTGAAATAGCCGAAAATCAGTGGGCTTTACCTATCTTTGAAGTCTAAAAGAATTAGATACGGAATGAAACGGATTTTATTTGAAAGTTTGGCCGTGGCCGCGCTTCTGCTGTGCGGCGGCGGTCTCTTTGCCCAGGCACTGGGAGAGAAAGAATTGTCTGCCATCAAGAAAAGTTTTGTGCCGGATGCGTCCACACGCGCCATTCAGAATGTGCTCACCACCGATGCCAACATCCGCGCGCAGGCCTTGAATCGTGAAAAGCAGGGGAAAATAGACCATTATTTCAAATATCGGGTGGATGTAAAGGGCATTACCGATCAAAAGCGTTCGGGGCGTTGCTGGATGTTTACCTCCATGAACGTGCTCCGTCCCGGGGTGATGGCCAAATACAAGATCGAAGAATTTGATTTTTCGCATAATTATTTGTATTTCTACGATATAATTGAAAAATCGAACCTCTTCCTCGAAAACATCATCCGTACGGCCAAAACCGATGCCGACGACAGGGAAGTGGTGCGTCTTTTCACCTCTCCCGTAGATGACGGCGGGGTGTGGAACCTGTACTTCAACATCGCCTCCAAATACGGGGTGGTGCCGGCTTCGGTGATGCCCGAAACCGAACATTCCAACAACACCGCCCAGATGCTGGGGCTGGTAAACGAAAGCCTGCGCCGCACCGCTATGGAAATCCGCGGTATGGCCGGAAAGGGCGGCAAGACATCCGCCCTCAGGGAACGGAAGATGGCCGGCTTGAACGATGTGTACCGCATTCTGGCCCTTTGTCTGGGCGAACCGCCCGCTTCCTTTACCTGGCGTTACAAAGATACCGACGGCAATATCCGGGAACTGAAAGATTATACCCCTTTGCGTTTCTATGCGGAGATTACGCCCGAAGGCTACACGCCCGACAACTACATCATGATCATGAACGATCCGACCCGTGCGTATTACAAGGTGTATGAAATCCAGAATTACCGCAACAGCTACGAAGGGATAAACTGGATTTATCTGAACCTGCCCGATGCGGATATAAAGGCGGCGGCCTTGGCTTCCATCAAGAACAACGAAGCGATGTACGCCTCTTGCGATGTGGGCAAGCAGTTCGATTCCAAACAGGGAATTTCGGATCCGGAAATGTACGACTACGAGTCGCTTCTGGGCGTGAAGCTGGATATGTCGAAAGCCGACAGGATTCTGAGCCGGCAGAGCGGTTCCAGCCATGCGATGACCTTGGTGGCCTGCGATGTGGACGAAAACGAAGTGCCGCAAAAATGGGAATTTGAAAACAGCTGGGGGGCCGATGCCGGTCATAAGGGATACATCACCTTTACCGACGCATGGTTTTCGGAATATATGTTCCGTCTGGTGATCCGTAAGGCCTATCTCGGCGAACGTGCGCTGGAAGCGCTTGAAACCAAGCCGGTGCAGTTGCCCATGTGGGATTATATGTTCTAATGAAGACGCTAAAAACATCAGGTATGAAAAGGGGAATATCCTTGAGTTTGCTGTTGTTGGTTCTCGGTATGGGAATCAATCTTTCGGCACAGGAGAAAAAACAGTATGAATTGGGCATGGTGGCCTTTTACAATCTCGAGAACCTGTTCGACACCATCGATGATCCCAATACCAACGATCAGGAATACCTGCCTTCGGGAAAAAATTCCTGGAACACGGTCAAGTACCGCAACAAACTGCACAACCTGGCCGAGGTGATCACTTCCATGGGCACGGACGAGATAGCCGGTTATCCGATGTTCTGCCCCGATGTGGTGGGGGTAAGCGAGATAGAAAACCGCTTGGTGCTGGAAGATCTGGTAAGCCAGCCCGAAATGCAGCCCTATAATTTCGGCATCGTGCATTACGACGGTCCCGATCAACGCGGCGTGGATGTAGGGCTTTTGTATAAAAAAGACAAATTCACTGTTTTGGGAAGCCGTTCGGTGCGTTTGGTGGATCCCGACCTGCCCGATTTTAAAACCCGCGATCAATTGGTGGTTACGGGTCTGTATATGGGCGATACCCTGCATTTCGTGGTGAACCACTGGCCTTCGCGTCTGGGAGGGGAAAAGAGAAGCTCTCCCAGACGGGAAAACGCGGCCCGTCTGAGCCGTTCCATCGTGGACAGCCTTTTGGCCGTCAATCCCGATGCCAAGGTGATCGTAATGGGCGACCTGAACGACGACCCCATCAACAAGAGCGTGGTGGAGGTGTTGAACGCGCCCAAAACCGACGATTATACCCGACTCCAGCCCGGACAGATGTTCAATGTTGCTTACGGCGCGTTTAAACGGGGTAATGGAACGCTTTGCTACAGGGGCAATTGGAATCTTTTCGATCAGATTGTCATCACGCAGGGACTGGTAGGTAAGGACCGCACCTCGCTTAAGTTTTACGGATACCGCATCTTCAATGCCGACTGGCTTGTCCAGCAAACCGGCCAATACGCGGGCTATCCTTTGCGGACCCATGCAGGAGGCGTGTATCTGAACGGGTATAGCGATCACTTTCCTGTGTATATGATATTGATAAAGGAAAAGAGGTAGCCGGGGCGCTCGCGAGGTAACGGTATTCGACTTCGCAAAACATTTGTAATTTCGCAACCTATAAAAATTTCCAGACGATATGTTGACAGACATGAAAATTGTTTCCGCCGAAGAAGCGGTGAAAGTCATCAAGACCGGCGACAGGGTACATATCCATGCCATCGGTTGCGCACCGCAGAAATTGATTCAGGCCATGTGCGAACGCGGACGCCGCGGCGAGTTCAGCGATGTGCGTATCCAGCACTTGCATACCGAAGGGCCGGCCCCTTATACCGCGTCCGAATTCGAAGGGGTTTTCTTCTTGGAATCCTTTTTTGCCGGTGCCAATGTGCGTAAGGACACCCAGGCCGGTTATGCCGACTATATTCCCGGTTTCCTGCAGGATACCCAACGCTTGATACGGGAAGGCTACTGCCGTCCCAACGTGGCCTTGATACAGACCACGCCTCCCGACAAACACGGTTATGTTTCGTTGGGTTGCTCGGTGGACGCCACTTTGGCCGCCATCGAAAAGGCCGATACGGTAATCGCCACCATCAATCCCAAGATGCCGCGTTCTTTCGGAGATGCGCTCATTCCGATGGAAATGATCGATATATTTACCGAAGATGATGCTCCGTTGATGACGGCGCATTTTGCCCAGCCCACGCCCGAAGAAGAAAGGATCGGCAAGCATGTGGCCGAACTTATCGAAGACGGTGCCACCTTGCAGATGGGCATCGGTTCGATTCCCAATGCGGTGCTTTCCCAATTGGGTAATCACAAGAATCTGGGCATCCATACCGAAATGTTTGCCGACGGGGTGCTTCAACTCGTGCGCAAAGGCGTTATCAACGGCATGAACAAGGCCATCGACAGGGGGAAGATCGTATCGACCTTTGTGATGGGCAGCCAGGAAGTGTACGACTTTCTCGATGACAATCCCGGTGTGGCCATGATGGACGTGGGCTATACCAACAACGAGTTCATCATCGCCAAGAATCCCAAGGTAACGGCCATCAACTCAGCCTTGCAGGTGGATCTGACGGGGCAGGTGTGTGCCGATTCTCTGGGCATCAAGTTCTATTCGGGCGTGGGCGGACAGGTGGATTTTATCCGCGGAGCCTCGATGAGTGAAGGCGGAAAACCCATCATCGCCATGCAGTCGGTAACCAATAAAGGTGTAAGCAAGATTGCGCCCGTACTTACCTCGGGGGCCGGTGTGGTGACATCCCGTGCACATGTGCAGTGGATCGTTACTGAATACGGAGCGGTGAACCTGTTTGGCAAGACCATGCAGGAACGCGCCAAACTTCTGATTTCGATCGCCCATCCGGATCATCGCGAGGAACTGGACCGCGCGGCTTTCGAACGTTTCGGCCCGCATTTCCACTATGTGGGTAAGTAAACAAGGAGAGGAGCCCCGGATAAAAAAGGCTGTCTGTTTTACAGGCAGCCTTTTTTGTTGCAAGGAGAGAGGCGGTCTATCCGAACCATGTTATGCCGATGCCTGCTGTCAGGATAAGGGCAAAAAGGATTTCCTTGAGCAGTCCGTTGTTCATGTACAGGATGGCGTTGGTGCAGAGAAAGGCCACGGGCATGAAGAGCGGAAAGAGGTTGTGGTTGATATTGCCGCCCCCCGCCGCCATGAATACCGTCAGGTAAAGGAACATCACGATGATGGATGCCACCTTGCGTCTTTCCGTGATTTCCAGACCTTGAAGATATTTCTGCATGGAAAAGATGGAGATAAAGGCCAGTACGATGCAGAAGCAAAGCAGCGCGAGTCCAAGCATCCTCTCGGCCGTACAAGAGGGCGGACCGAAGATCATGATGCGGGAAAAAGTCTGTTGCAAGATATTTTCATGCCAAAGAAGGTCGTAAGCCCCTGTCAGGAGGAACGGTGTGCCCATCGCTAACAGGGATGCCGCCCATACATGCCAGTTTCCCACGGCATAGGTAAGCAGGATAATCCAGAAACAAGGCAGGGTGAATATCAGTTCGGGAAAGAAAAGGGTGCCCGTACTCCAGAAGAATATGGCGTTGAATAAAGCCGGATAAGGTTTTTCTTTACCGTAGATATCCAATAAATAGTAGAAAGAAAGCAGGAACAGCAGATAAACCCACATCCGGGGAAAGTAACCGGCATGGAGCGTGGTGGCCACCAAGCACAGCAGTACCACGGCGTGCAAGCCGGGACTTCGGGAAATGCGGTGTCTGGTGAGTAGCAGGCAAAAACCGATGGCGCACAACAGGCTGATGCCCCAGGACAGATAGCTGCCGCTGTGGGAAAATCCGGTTTCCATGAATGTCTTTCCCCACAGTAGAAGCGAAACGATGATGACCAAGGCGTATTGAAAGAGAGGGTTGTTTTTGGATAATTTAATCAGCATGATTTTCCTTCTTTTGCCTTGCTAAGGTACTAAATCTTGGTGGACTGGGAGGGCGAATGCCATTTGTATCCGAGTGCGCCGTCCGGGGCAATCCTCTCTTCCGAGAGCAGATATTGCCAGAGTTGTTGGAGGCGGATTTCGCTTTCTTGCGGAAAAACATCCGAGAGCAATTGCAGGTTCAATGTACTTTGCGCGGAAACAGACTGTAGTTCATCTGCCATCAGGCGAAGTTGTTTTTCGGAGATGGGGAGGGCTTTTCGCGCCAGACATATGTCGCAATGTCCGCAGTCTTGCCGGTTGTCTTCCCCCAGATATTGCAGCAGGAAGCGGTTGCGACACAGGCTTTTTTCGGTGGCATAGCTTGCCATCGCATCGGCTTTGCGCCGGGCGTTTTCTTTACGTTCGGCATAGTTTTCGGGGCGCAGGAAAGAGGGTCCTGTCTTCCGTCTTGGCATGAGCAACGTGATTGTTCCGCCCTCGGAAGGGGGAATGTAGTCGAGCAGGGATACGGCTGAGAGCTTTTGCAGGGCTTCCCTGACGAGATTCCCGCTTTGTTTAAGCCGTCTTGCCAGTTCGGGTTCGTCTATCGGTACGTAGTCCGAGAAAAGTTTTCCTCCGTAGGTGCGCAACAAGGTGGTAAGCAGATTCTGAAAAACAGGATGCGCTACCTGATAGCGATACACCGTATCGTAATCTGCCTTGAAATGCACCTTTCCCGTTTCTCGCGCCGAGTCGGAGAGGCGCAGGTAGCCGTCTTTTTCCAAAAAGAACAGTGCCGAGAAGGTTTCGGCTACAGGCAGGCGGCAGGTCTGGCAGAATTGAGGGAGGTTAAAGGCATTCTCCACGCCTTCGCCGCTTCCTGCGGGGATATTGAGATAGTTGCCGAGGGCTTCGTATACACTTTTGATAAAGGGCAGGGCAGGATAGGCGCGGTTCAGGTTCTGTTCGGCTTCCATGCGGTCGGAGGGATGATATACCAGAACGGCGAAAGCTCTTTTTTCATCGCGTCCGGCCCGTCCGGCCTCCTGAAAATAGGCCTCAATGGTATCAGGCAGGTCCAGATGCACCACATAGCGAACATCGGGTTTGTCGATGCCCATGCCGAATGCGTTGGTGGCCACCATTACCTGTATCTTGCCTTCGATCCATGCGTCCTGCCGTCGGGAACGGGTGGCGGCATCCATGCCTCCGTGGTAAAAAGAAGCCGAAATGCCCCTTTTCTGCAAGGCCTCGGCTATCTGAACGGTCTTTCTTCGTTTGCGTACATAGACGATACCGCTTCCCCCCACTTTATTCACGATGCGCTCCACACGTCCCAGCTTGTCTTCATCATACACCACATAGTAGGTGAGGTTTTCCCGCGTAAAGCTCTTTTGAAATACCTTGCGGGGCAGAATGCGGAGTTTATCCTGAATGTCCTCCACCACTTCAGGGGTAGCCGTGGCGGTGAGGGCCAGTACCGGTACGCGGGGCAGACGGCTCCGCAACAGGGCTATCTGCAGATAGGGAGGACGGAAGTCGTATCCCCATTGAGAGATGCAATGCGCCTCATCTACGGCCAGCAGGCAAACCTGCATCTGTTGCAGATGCGCCAGGAATGTCTCGTTTTGGCAACGTTCGGGCGAAATGTAGAGAAACTTGATCCGGTTGTGAATGGCCGCGTTGAAAATCAGTTCGGTTTCATGCGTTGACAGACCGCTGTAAACAGCTTCGGCGGCAATCCCTCTTCGCTTGAGGTTTTCAACCTGGTCTTTCATCAATGCGATAAGGGGCGATATGACGATACATATGCCCCTCATCGCTAAAGCCGGCACTTGAAAGCAGATGGACTTTCCCCCGCCGGTGGGAAGCAATGCCAATGCATCCTTCCCTTGCAATACATATTCGATAATATCCTGTTGCAAAGCCCGGAATCGGGCGTAACCCCAATATTGCCGCAGGATATCGTGGATGTGGAAATTATCTGTTGCCAATAATCTGAACTTTGTTCACTTCCCAAGTGGCCATCCCCTCACCTTCCACGCTTTTATACACGAAGGCGATGTGGATTTTCCGGCCCCTGTAGGCGCTCAAGTCGATGGGGCCGCTGGTTTGGAAAGTGAAGTTGTTGCCCGGATGCGGGTTGGGAATGGTAAGTGTGGACCAAGTGGCTTGCCGCGGGTCGGAATGCAGAGTCTGGTCGTAGTCGGTTGAAATCCGGACGGTGTAGTAGCTGTCGGGTTGCTCGTATTTATAACTCAGGGCCTGTTCGAAGGTCAGATCTATGGCCGTGAATTCTTCCGGTATCTCAATTTCTTTGGATACCAGCCAGTCCTGATTGGTTTTGGCGGTCTGAGAACCTTGCACCATCGCGCAACCGCCACCGTAACTACCCCATGTCCAAGTGGCACCGCCATCCCTACCGTCCATTCCATCGGTGTTGTACACGGAGAAATTGTTGATTCCGGTAGCGAAGGAAGCGGCGAAAACAGGATAGTTCACTCCGGCCGAAGCGGCGAACTTGCCGGTGTCTATATCGTTGTATGCGCGCAGATAGAACTGTTTGGTAGTGCCGTAAATGGCAAAGATGGACTTCATGTCGCCTATGCCGGCCGGCACCGTACGCCGGAAGAAGCGGCAGGCGCTGCTGGTGCGCAGAATCAGGTCGGCGCTTCCGCCATTAATCGAAAAATAACGGTTGGTGGAGGTGGGATTGCTGCCGGCAGGAGGAGCGGGCGCGAATTCCAGATTCACGTCATCTCCGGAAAACTGCACGTTGCGCAAAATCACCAATTGGTTATACAGTGCGGGATTATCCAATTGGGATGCATCGGTTATCTCGATCGGTTTCATGATTTCCTCATCCTCTCCATGCGGCAGACCTACTTTGGATACATGCTGCATGAACACCACGTCCGGAATACGTCCCAAAGTTACGGAACCGTTGTCGTCCAGATAGCGGAATCCTAACTGGGGAAGACCTTCATAGGAACCTAAGTAAAGTCCGCTGCAATTGATATACAGCTCCTGTCCGAGCGGGAAGAAGTTGTAGAGACCTGTTTTGTCAACGGCCAGATTCAGGGCCAGACTGCTGTTGGCATCGCCGCTTCCGGCATCCCTTACATACATGCTTTTGTAGATGTTGCCGGACATATCGTTGCCGATCACCACCACGTGGATATAAATATCCCTGTATAGGGTGTCTCCGTTGAGGATCTCCCTGAATTGCCCCACCGAATCGAAGGTGCCGGGGTAATATCCTTTTATTTCCTCGATCGACATTACCCTGGCGTTGCCGGGCAGTTCGAAATCAGGATAGGATGGAACATCGCCGTGATTGAATTTCACGCAGGAAGAAAGACAAAAAGCGAGACCTGCAGGAAAGACAGCGTTTTTCAGTATTTTAGAGATAGAAGTATTCATGATTTTCCTCCTGTTTTACTACTGGTTGTCTTCCTCTTCTTGGGAGGGAAGAATGATAACATCGTTGATGTCCCGGATATAAAGCTGCATATCGGTACGGCTGGTGGTCTTGTAGATACCCAGGATTCCCTGTACGCAAACCTTGCCGGAGGGCATGGTGTCGTTGGCAAACAATGCGCTGGCGCTGTTGCGGAGAATGAGCGTGTTGTTGAAGTCGTCTTTCAGGTTGTGGCTTTCTGCACTGCCGTTGTTGGCGTTGGCGTAAACCAGCCCGGCATCTTCGAACTCCACATTGTTTACACGGACCAGCCGGCCCACATATTGCATCCTTTGGTAATCCAGACTGATCTGGTTCAAGGTAAGCACCTTAGGTGCAGGTGTGGTGGCAGCGGAGGCATAGCCTTTACGGTGCAGGTGCTGATTGCATTCGGCTTCGTACAGGCGTCGGGTAACGTTTTCACCGCGTCCCGCGATCTGCGGCTGACCGCTGTAAAGGCCGTAGGCCAGACCTTTGAGTTCCACCACCAGACGTTGTCCGACAGGATATTTGTGATGGTTGTTGGTCATTTCGATTTCGATATCGATGCCTCTTATGTTGATTGAGTCTTCGGGCGTAGGGTAGTCGTCTTGCAGATAGATTTTTTTGTAGATGTTGCCCGAGATATCGTTGCCCACCACCACACCTTCGATGTATAAGTCTTCGTCGATATCGCAGTAGTTGTAGGCCTTGTATTTTTCCAGCAACTCCTTGATGGTGATATTGGCCACAAGATCTGTATCGGGGGCTTCTGGCGTATCGCGGTCGCCCACGCAGCCGGGCAGGGGAAGCAGACACGACAGGAGGAGGCAGGCGCCCAATTTCATATGCTTGATTGTTTTCATGCTTTCTGTGCTTTGATAAAGGTTAGAAACGGATACCTACATTGATGAAGAAAGTGGTGCCGTAGGCATAGAAGTAACGGGGCGGATATTTATCCACGTTATGTTCGGCATAGTCGAACCGGCGTTGTTCGTAACCGCCGGTTTGAATATTGCGGTTGTTGGTGGCGTTCTGTACCGAGGCGTTCACGTTGAGTTGCCAGCCTTTCATCCGGAAGACCTTGCCGACGGAGAGGTTGAGGGTGAAACCGCCCTTTAGTTTCTCTTCGTTCAGGATGGCGTTCAATAATTCGGTATCGTCGGCCGAAACCCCTTCGATGGCGGCTGTGGTGCGGCGTTCGGGGTTCATGCTCAGATAATTCCAGTTGACGTAATTCAAGGTGGCGTTCAGATAGATATTGAACGGAGCCTGATAATTCAGGCCTAAGGACGCACCCAGTTGCGGCGTGCCGGTTACATGGTAGTTCTTGATGTAAATGGTGTTGGTTTGATCTTCGAACGCGCCGTTTTCGGCCGATATGGTGGCTGTGGGCCGGTTGGTATAGCGGTAGTTGCCTACGGATCCCACCAGGGTGGCGCTCAATTGGGGAATAATCTTCACATCCAAACCCAGTTCAACCCCTTGGTGAACCTTATCTACATTGTTCATGGTGTAGTTCACGAAAGTACGGTAGTCGTCGTGATAGAAGGAAAACGATTCCATGCCGTCGAAGAACATGGTGTGATAGAGTGTCAGGCGGCCTTGCACCACGGGGGTCTTGATGATGTAGTTAAGGTCGGCCGAGAAGATTTTTTCGTTGGTGAGCTTGGCCACGTCATCCTTGATGCGGGGCGAGATGTATGCCGTTTGGAGGTAGGGGGCGCGGGTTTTCCATAAAATATTGGCGTAAATGTAGTTGCGTCCGTTTATTTTCCAAGTGGCACCTGCTTTGAGCGCATAGTTGTAGAAACTGTGGATATCGCCCTGGCCTTTTGAATTTTCGGGTGAACGGCCGTTGCGCATGTGTCCGTAGCGCCAGAAATGCGTGGTGGAGAACTCCGCTCCGCCGTAGAAATCCCAATGGGCGTACTCGAACAATCCTGTGGCGAACAATTGACCGTAGACCAAGTGCATATCGTAGTTGTAACCGAATTTGTCGCCTTCTTTGATAACGCGGTTGGGGTTGTCCAGATCGTTTTGAATTTCATCGGCATCGGAAGAGAAGTCGCGTTCGGCGAACTGGTCTATGTCTATCCAGTATTTACCTCCCAAGAGGTCGTCCATAACCTTGAAGTTGCTGGTGATGCTGTGGCGGAAACGGATACCGCCGTTGATTTTGGTGTGGTCGCCCAGATTCTGGTTGAGGACCGAACTTAGGTTGAAGTCGTTCACATCGCTGCGGCGCTCCTCCACAATGTATTTGGCCTGTTTTCCCAATTCGTTCTGGGTGTAGTTCACCTGATAGAGGTTGGCCCAGTTGATCTGGCTCACCGAGGGATCGTTGCGCCATAAATCGGCCACCAGCTCGGCTGTGGCCGGATCTTCATAATAGGAAGGTAGGTAGCGGTAGTAGTCCGGTCGGGGGTCGGGGGCATCGTACCAGTTGAGGGAAGTGGTTCCGTAGATACCGAACTGATAGCTGGCCGTGGTGGTTAAGCGTGTGTCGGTATTCGGGTTGTAGTCCCATACAAGCTGGAAGGTGGGCAGGATGCTGGTGCGGACGCGGGCACTGCGGATCTTTCCGTCTTGATACCCCCAGTTGCCGTTGTAGTAGTTGTTGCCCACAAGGTCGTACACCTCCTGATAGGAACCACCCTGCGTGGCTCTTTGCGTAGGAGATCCGAACGCCACGAAGCTGAGGGCATGACCGGTTTGGCCGAAGCGTTTCTCAACGGAGAAATAGTAGCCCCAGCCATCGTACAGCAAACCGTCGGGCATACCTTGCTTGTCGAAATTTTCGCTGAAACGGGGCACGCGGACCTTTGTTTTTTCATTGAACACCAATCCGTTTCCCCAACGGCGGGAAAGGGTGAGCGCCACCGCCCAGCCATTTCTGAGCAGGCCCGAACCGAAAGAATACATCAAACGGTGGGTGTAGGAACTGTTTGACAGCGAATAGGTAAACCTATGCTGCTTGGGCATGGCCGAAGCCCGCATGTTGATATTCTGTTCGCCCCCTAAGTTGCCGGCTCCGAAGCTGTTGGGCTTGAGTCCGCTTACCTGTTCGTTGTTTCGTGTGATATCGTTCAGGCCGCCCCATTCACTCCATACGGCGCGGCCGTTTTCGGGATCGTTCATCAGGGCGCCGTTGATAAAAACGGTGTTGTTTTCGTTGTCGTAACCTCTTGCCCTGAAGTAGGCGAATCCCAGATTGTATCCGGCGGCCTTGTCGAATACGTCCGAGGATTGGGTCTGCAGGCCGGCCACTGCCTGACCGCCGTATCCCATGTCTTCATCCCCGTCTAATTCAAGGACCCCCATATCCATTACGGGGGCGGAGGCGCCTTCTTCCAGAACATAGACACCGCCTTCGAAGTCTTTTACGTTGAAGGTTTCCGTTTTGTGTCCGGGAGCGGAAATGGTAATGGATACCCGGCCCTTGTCGGGAATGTTTTTGAGGATGAATGTACCGTCAGGGTGAATCGAAACGGATTCATTTCCTGTAGAGATACGGGCGTTGGAAAGGGGAGTCTGACTCTTTTTTCCGAGAACCGTACCGCTTACCTGCCGTTGCGCCATAGAGAACGGCATCAGGCAGAACAAGCATAGGATTGCAATCAAATGCTTCATAGTCTGTAGATTTCTGTATGAAATACTTAGGGGACAAGAATTGGTTGCAAATATAATTGAAACCGACAGAAATAGGTGGGTCGTTAGGGCAAAGAGGAACGGAGAAACGCCGTTTTATTATCAACAACTGTTGATAATATTTTTAATATATTGATTATAAGTGTCTCTGTTTTTCAAGGGATGGCTTAGAAACGAAGCCGTTTCAAGGTGCCTGAATAGCGTATGTCGCTTCGGATGGAACTGTAGATATATACGGTGGTGTAGCCGTTTTTGTCGACACGCAGTTCCACATCGAAATTCTCGCCGACCTGATAAATCCTGTACTTCACGCGGAACCCCCGTCGGGTGGGAGACAGGCTGTAGTCTATGGCGGGATTGTCGATGTTTATGGTTCGTTTGTAGGCAATGGCCAGATTGGGTGCGCTGAAACGGCCCACATAGGGCAGGTTGGCCTGCATTTTTCCAGACTTGAGCATGAAAAGGGCGGGCGTGGACAGTGACACGATGCCCCCGGGGGTAAACATCCGGGTAATCTCGATGCCGAAACTTTTTTGCGCCAAGACTTCCGGAATCCAAGATTTTTCATTGGCGGTCTTTGGCTTCGGCTTCACCGTCTTTTCTTTTCTGACGGGAGTTTTCTTTCGTTCCCTTCCGGGGCCGGCGGCATAGGCGGAAGAAGGCAAGCATAAACAGACGGAAAGCAATAGAGGGAAAAAGAAAGCGGTTTTCATAAGCGTTTTTTTTGCCGGCGCAAGGCCGAAGACACGAAGGAAGATATAGCAAAATCCGTGCCATAAGGGGCAGGAAAACTTCCAACTCATTTCGGTTTCGGGCATGTGGATCCGAAACAAAAAAAATCGGTCAGAGGGCTTGATGTAAAACGGCTGAAAAAGAGTGTGATAAAGAGGCTCGAGACAAGATTGCAACGGACTTCCGTATGCTTCAGGGAAACAAAAATCCCGATAAAAACGGTTTCGATCGTTTATATAGAAAAACGAACTTATGATAGCAAAAACGTATGGTGCCGCGGTTGTGGGTATCGATGCCCTGGTTATCAGGGTGGAAACCAGTGTGGAACCGGGTGTGAACTTCATGTTGGTAGGCTTGCCCGACAGTGCGGTGAAGGAAAGTCATTACCGGATAGCCACCGCATTGTTGCATTGCGGCTTTAAAGTGCCGGTGAGAAAGATTGTCATCAACATGGCCCCCGCCGATTTGAAAAAAGAAGGTTCGGCTTATGACCTCACGCTGGCCATGGGGATTCTGGCCGCATCAGGGCAGTTGAATACCGGCGGTCAGGAGGCTTTGGACACGGAACGTTACATGATGATGGGCGAGCTTTCGCTGGATGGCAGGTTACGGCCGGTCAAGGGGGCTCTGCCGCTGGCCATCGAGGCCAGGCGGCAAGGATTCAAGGGCATCGTGTTGCCTTCTGTCAATGCACCGGAAGCCGCTCTGGTGGGAGACATCGAGGTATATGGCGCCGATACCCTGCAGGAGGTGGCCGGTTTCTTCAGGGGAGATATCCGTATGCGGCCCGTAAGCGGAGACTCCTTGGATAAACAGGATTTGGAATGTTTGCCGGAAGAACCCGATTTCGATGAAGTGAAAGGGCAGGCGTTTTGCAAGCGGGCGCTTGAAATCACGGCTGCCGGCGGGCACAATATATTGCTTGTCGGCCCGCCGGGTTCGGGTAAGACCATGTTGGCCAGGCGGCTTTCGGGTATCCTGCCGCCTCTTACGACGGACGAGGCCTTGGAAACCACCAAAATCTATTCGGTGGCGGGTAAAATGATTACCGCCCGCCGCCTGATTCGCACCCGCCCTTTCCGGGACCCGCATCATACGGTGAGTTACGCGGCTTTGGTAGGCGGCGGGTCTTTTCCGCAGCCGGGCGAAATCTCCTTGGCGCACAACGGGGTGTTGTTTCTGGATGAACTGCCTGAATTTACCCGTGCCACACTCGAAGTGTTGCGTCAGCCTTTGGAAGACCGAAAAATCAGTATCTGCCGGGCGAAGATGCGGGTGGATTATCCGGCAAGCTTCATGTTGGTGGCTTCCATGAATCCTTGTCCTTGCGGATATTACGGTTCGCCCGATACGCCTTGTACCTGTAAGCCTTCGGCGGTGGAACGCTATCTGAACAAGGTTTCCGGCCCGCTCTTGGATCGCATGGATCTGCATGTGCAGGTATTGCCGGTTCCCTATCAGGAGCTAGCCTCGAGTTCGGCGGGCGAATCCAGCCGGAGCATACGTCAGAGGGTGATGGAGGCAAGAAAGATACAGACCGCCCGTTTTAGCGGTACGCCTCTCTTTTGCAATGCCCAGATGCAGTCGAGGCAGATACAGGAATATTGCCGTCTGTCGGCCTCCTCGGGGGCTTTGCTTAAAAACGCCATGCAACGGTACGGTCTTTCGGCCCGGACCTGCCACCGTATCTTGAAAGTGGCGCGGACCATCGCCGATCTGGCCGGAGGCGGGGATATCACCGATGTGCATGTGGCCGAAGCGTTGCACTATCGCTGTATCGACCGTTCCACTTACGGACGGTAAAGACGGGATGGAAAGCTTAGGGTTTGTAGGCGGAGATCTGCAACACTTCGCGGGCGGAGGCCTGCAGAAGTCTCTCCCTGTCGTTGCCCGTTTTTTTCATAAAGGCCTGCACCATGCGCCGGCCGGTATATTGGCACAGACGGGCCGGCGCACCTTCCAGAAGAGGGTTGAAGGGCCCTTCTTCCACGAAATAGCGGAATTTGAGCGGATTGGTTTCAAACAGCAGGTTTTGCTGCACCATGTACTGCCAGATTTCCCTTTCGTGCGCCTTGCACCACAGCATCTGCCTCTCGTCATAGCCCAGAAGAAGGCTCGGTTCGGTATGGGGCAGAACCTGTTCCATAAAGTATTGGATTTTGCCTTCGAACACGATATGGTCGAGCAAGGAGGCGCGTTCGGTTCCGGGCAGGAGGGACGTTATCAATACACGCGCCAGATCCGGTTCCAGATAGGCGGCGTTCAGCTTTCGGCTGATGTAACGCGGAATCCCGATCTCGTCCATCTGTTGCTCGTTTCCGTCCACATAGAGGTCGAGGGCGACGGAAAGGGCGGAATCCAGATAGAGAATGCGGTTCATGAAGTCGAAATAAGAGATGTAGGTGTATACGGTGGGATTCCCTAATGCCGGAAATTCACGGCGGATACGATCGAACAGGAGTGCGATACGCCGGTTGAACGCCGTTGAATCCGCATATTGCTTTTCTATCCGTTCATACACGGTTTGCACCAGGGGATCTTCGATAAAGTTCCGTATGCGGCGTACATTGAGGGGATTTTCCCAATCCGCCCCTTCCAGATAGAGCGGAAACTTCTCGGTCAAGGCCTGCATGGAGGTCTTGAGGTGAGCGGTGTCGGCCCGCATCAAAGCCGTCTCGTAGCGCAGCACGCATACCGGAGGAACGGAACGGGCGCTGTCGTTGCCCCTGTGGCAACCGCCGCAGATAACGAGGCAGAAAAGGAGCGGGAAAAAGCAAAGAATTTGTTTTGACATGTTGGCTTACAGGATTTTGAACCCGACAAGAAAGTTGAAAGTGCCTGTCTTGAACGATTGTTTCCGGTATTTGAAAAGGTCGGTTCCCGCAAATTCATAGCGGAAAGAAAGGAAGACAAAGTCGTATTGCAGGCGGAGTTCGGCCATTACACCTATATTGATGTAATACATGGATTTGTTTACATCCTGACGGTTGACACTGATTTGGCTTTTGTTTTCTTGCGGCATCCCTGCGATGGCGCCCAGGATAAAGACGGCGTTGAAGCGGCTTTCGGCTGGAAAGAAGGTGTAGCCTATGCCGAGGGGAACGCTGATATTGGTGTATTGGCAGGAAAGGTCGTAGTTGTTGCGGGCGGTGTCTGAAGAGGTGCCGGTGGCCAGCAGGCGGCGGGACGATATATTGGCTTCCACATGCACGAAGAAGCGTTTGGCGAAATCAAACTCGAAGTAGGCACCGCCGCTCACGCCTATTTTGGTTTGCGGAGGAGCGAAAGTCCATCCGTCCGACATCGGAAAGGTGGTGTTGCAGGCACCGCCGATAGCAAGGCCGAAATGTATTTTCTCATTCGCGGAGGCTTTGACGATTTGCCCGTATGCCGAAACAGGCAAGAAAGCCAAAAACACGATCCAGCATCCCAGAACGCGTTTTGTCCGTATCTTAAAAGTTGGTGTATGCAGAGATTTGGTGTATTTTTGCATAGGCTCAAAAGTAAACAAAATTATGAAAAAGCCCTTGGCCCTGTATCTGGCTCTTCTTCTCGGTTCTTTTGGGGGAATGGCCCAAAACGGCAACTCCGGCTTCATCGACAGTCCCTCTTGGGTGTTGGCGCAAAAAGGCACCCGGAATGGAGGGGCGGAGGCGTCCGGACAAGCGTTGGCGGTGGATACGAAAACAACTTCCCGTCCCCAACCGGCAGGTACGGTCAGAACCGCACCTGCCCCTTTGTCCAACAGAGAAGAGAAATCTTCGGACAAGAAAGTGAAGGCCGACGGACCCAAGAGAAACGGGAAGGGAGAAGGTTTCTTCCATATCGGAATCTATGTGGCGCCGGTGCTGAACTGGACAAGTTCGGTAACAGGTCCCTACAAACGCAGCGGAGTTACGGCCTGCGGTGTGCCGACGGTGATGCTTGACTTCCGCATCATCCGGCGTTTCTATGTGGGGGCAGGCGTGTCGCTCAATACGTATGGCGGCAAGGTGAAGTACACGGGACAAACCCTTGCCGACGGTATGGCGGTAAGCGATTATGAACGTACCTACACTTTTTCCTACATAGATATTCCCGTACGCCTCAAGTTGCAGACACCCAATTTTGCAGGCAGCAGGAGCTCGATGTTTTTTTCGGCCGGCTTGAATTTCGGTTTCGGCGTGAGCTACAAATACAAGGATTCCTACAAGGGAACCGTTGACGGTATAGGGGGCGGCACCTTTGAACAGGAGGGGCGTATGAAAAAAGACAGCAAGGTCGCCGATATTTCGGCTGTAGGACAGATAGGGGTCAATGTTCAGTTGCTGAAACGTCTCAATGTGGTGGTAGGCGTTGAATATCACTACGGTATGATTAAACCCCTGAAAAACAATAGTACGATTATACAGAACAGCTATCCCGGATTCAATAACCAACAATTGGGGCTGGTGGTAGGCGTGATGTTTTAAAACAGAAGAATTATGTTGATATCCATCCTTCAAGATTCTTTCCGTGCCGGTGCTGTGGAGGAAAATGCGGGGAAAATCAGGGATTTCTATAAAAAAGCGGTGGTGCAGAAAGTGGATCTGGCCATCGTGCCCACCGAGGCTTTGTGCGGTTTCCATCCTGAAAAACATCTGGATTACTCTGATTTTTCGGACAGGATAGCCAAGGCGCAGAAAAAGTTGGTGAGGGAAACCGATGCCTTTACGGCTTTGGTATTTGATTCGCCTTTTGCCATGGACGGTTCTTTTGCGCCGATGGCGGCCCTGGCCTGCAACGGTTGCATCCAGCATGCCGTATCCCAGTTTTCCGACGGAGAACTGCAAGACGATGTGTTTGTCTTTCACGGAAACAGGATTCTTCTGACCTATACCTCGCTGGCTACCGCCATGCAGTTTGGCGGGAAAGCCGATTGGCAGGAAGCGATAGACACCCTTGTGCTGCTGGATGGCACACCTTTCGCACTGGAAGAAGAGGAATCTCGCATCGCATTGCTCGATTACATATCGGGGTTGATGCCGGAGGTGGTGTATGTGGCCCAGTGCGGCGGCATGGGAGGGACGGTATATACGGGCGCTTCGGCCATTTACAAAGACGGTCGGCTTCGGTTGCAGCTGCCGTATTTTGCAACAGCTTCGGCGGTGTTCGATACCCAGGCTCCGTCAAGCAGGAAGTGCGCATCCATCCTGCCCGATACGGCGCAGAAAAAGATAGCCTGTATTCACGATGCCTTGGTGTGCGCCATACGCGATTATTTTAAGCAGAACGGTATCAAGAAGGCGGTAGTGGGGCTGTCGGGAGGCATCGACTCAGCCGTGGTGTTGCCCCTGGCCGTAGAGGCTTTGGGCCGTAAAAATGTTTTCGGCCTGATGATGCCTTCTCAGTTTTCTACCGACCATTCGGTGGCGGATGCCGTGGCTTTGGCCGAAAATTTGCAGGTTTACTACGAGATCATCCCGATAGAACCGGTTTACAAGGCTTTCATGCAGCAACTTTCCCCTGTTTTCAAAGACACGCCTTTCGGGCTGGCGGAAGAAAACCTGCAGGCCCGTATCCGCGGCAACCTGTTGATGGCGGTGGCCAACAAAACGGGCGCGATGTTGCTCAACACATCCAACAAGAGCGAAGCCGCCTGCGGTTACGGTACCATGTACGGTGATTTATGCGGAGGGCTTTCGGTGCTGGGCGATCTGTACAAAAGTCAGGTATATGCCTTGGCGCACTATATCAACAGGAAGAAAGAAATCATTCCCATACATTGCATTACCAAAGCCCCTTCGGCCGAACTGAGACCAGGGCAGAAAGACAGCGATTCTTTACCGCCCTATGATACGATAGAAAAAGTGCTTCGTCTGCACTTGGAAGAGAAGAAAGACGAAAAAGAAATCATCAAGAGCGGCATCGGGCGGGATGCCGTACAACGGATACTGGGTTTGTATTACAAGAACGAATACAAACGCCGTCAGACCCCGCCCGCTATCCGTGTCAGCAATACCGTATTGGGTGTGGACAGGTAGGTTCCGGGCTTAAAATCCTACGGCCACCACTTCTTTCACTTCGGGAATTTCACTCCGGATGGCTACCTCCACCCCTTGTTTCAGCGTCATCTGGGCCCGGGGACAGGAACCGCAGGCCCCGTGCAGGCGCACACTCACCACCATGTCATCGCTCATATCCACAAAAGAAATATCGCCGCCGTCGGCCTGGAGGGCCGGCCGCATACGGGTTTCGATAATCTGCCGCACTTTCTCCATTACGGCCTGTTTCTGATTTGTATCCATTTTTTTATCTTTTTTCAGTTTAACAATTTCTGAGTTCCATCACTTTTTGCGCCAGCTCCATAAAGGCTTTGCCTACGGGGCTGCCGTCTTTCAGCACTTCGGGCATCCCCGCGTCTCCGCTCATGGCCGTGGCTTCGGTCATGGGGATTTGGGCCAAAACAGGGTAGCCCATCCGGGCGGCATATTCTTCGCACGCGCCCTTGCCGAAAATATAGTATTTCTTATCGGGCATATCCGAGGGCACGAACCAAGCCATGTTTTCCACCATGCCGAGCATGGGTACCTTTACCGCCTGGAACATCTGTGCGGCCCGTTTCACGTCGGCGATGGCTACCTGTTGAGGACTGGAAACCATCACTACTCCGCTTACAGGCATGGTCTGCACGATGGTGATGTGGATATCGCCCGTTCCGGGCGGCAAGTCCACCACCATATAGTCGATCTCGCCCCAGCGGGTTTCGGTAAAGAGTTGCTTGAGCGCGTTGGAGGCCATCGGTCCCCGCCAAAGCAGACCCTTGTCGGCTTCCACGAAAAATCCGATGGAAATAAGCTTGATGCCGTATTTTTCAATGGGCAGGAGCAGTGTTTTCTCTCCCTCCTGAACACCTTGCGGCTGCACGTTCTCCAGACCGAACATGGTGGGGATGGAAGGACCGTAGATATCGGCGTCCACCAAAGCCACCTTTTTTCCCGATTTTGCCAACGCCAGAGCCAGATTGGCCGCTACGGTGGATTTACCCACTCCGCCTTTTCCGGAGGCGACGGCAATGATATGGCGTACATTTCTCAGTTCCCCCAAATCGGTGGCGGCTTGCGCGGGTTTGGAAGAAGTAAGGTTGATTTCCACCTTGTAGTCGGGTGAGATGTACTGGGCGATGGCGGCGGTGCAATTGTCGCTCAGCACCTTTTTGAGCGGGCAGGCCGGTGTGGTGAGCACCAAGTCAAAGGCAATGGTGTCTCCCTTGATGGCGATATTGCGTATCATGTCCAGACTTACCAGATCGGCACCCAGTTCGGGGTCCATCACGTGGCTCAGCGCCGCTCTTACATCATCGATGCGAACCTTGTTTTCCATTATTGCAGATTGGAATGTTTGTCGATTTGTTCCACCAGGCGGTTGAATATTTCCTCCAGCGAACCGGTTCCGTCAACAGGATAGTAGAATCCTTTTTCCTGAAAGTACCCGGCTACGGGCAGGGTTTTGCTTTCGTATTCCCGGAGGCGTTCCAGAATCACATCTTCCCTGTCGTCCGAACGTCCCGAAACCTTGCCCCGGTTGATGAGGCGTTTTATAAGTTCCTCGCGCGGTACTTCCAGACTCAGTACGCCGAAAAAGCGGGTATGGAGATCGCCTATCAGCTCCTCCAGCAGTATGGCTTGGGATATCGTGCGCGGAAATCCGTCGAAAAGAATACCGTTCACATGCGGATTTTCATCGATGGTCTTCCGGATGATACGCATGATAAGTTCGTCTGATACAAAATGCCCTTGGGAAGTGATTCGGTTGATTTCCTGACCCAAGTGCGAACCTGAGGCTATTTCCTTGCGGAGAATGTCTCCCGTGGAAATGTAGAGCAGGCCGTATTTGGCGATAAGCCGTTCCGACTGCGTTCCTTTTCCGGCGCCCGGAGGTCCGAAGAGTGCGATATTCAACATGATTGTACCTGTTTGGTAAAGTGTTTCGGAAAGGGTTGGGGAGATGGTTATTCGGCCACGCTGTATATGTCGGGAAGATTGCGGCCGAATCCATCGTAGTCGAAGCCGTATCCCACCACGAATTCGTTGGGAATGGATTTTCCGATGTAATCCACCTTGTAGTTTTTGGTGAACTTGTCGGGTTTGAACAGCAGGCTGCAGATAGTCACGCTCCTGGGATTCTTTTCCTTGAGCATATCCAGCACATGCGCCATGGTGATGCCCGTGTCCACGATGTCCTCGATCACGATGATGTCTTCGCCCTCGATATCCTCCTGAAGGCCTATCAGGTCCTGTACCTTATGGGTGGTTTGCATACCTTGGTATGAACTTACCTTCACCATCGAGATGCGGCATTCGAGCGTGATCTTCTTGACCAGGTCGGCGGCAAACATGAAAGCTCCGTTGAGCATCGTAAGCAGGATAGGCGAACGACCGGCGTAATCGTGGTTGATCCTGTTTGCCAGTTCCTGAATGATCCCGTCTAATTCCGCGGCAGTCAGATAAGGTTTGAAAACCTTGTCCTTGATTTGGATATTTCCCTTGTTCATGGCGTTGTCATCATAGTGAAACCTCAAAGGTACGAAAAAGGTACGAAAAGTGGAGCGCATTATTTTTTGTCGGTCATGTCCGCGATGCCGATGATTTCGGATAGCCAGCGCAGGGCGTGATACGTGCTGAGGACGATGTTCTGTTCGCGGCAGGAGGACAGGTGGAATAGTTGCGACAGGCAACCTCCGGGGGTGGCGATGGCCATCCAGACCGTGCCGACAGGCTTCTGGGGCGTGCCTCCGCCCGGCCCGGCGATGCCCGAGGTGGCGATGGCGTAGTCGGTGTCCATCAGCCGTTTCACGTTTTGGGCCATGGCGCGGACCACGGCTTCGCTTACCGCTCCTTCTTTCTCCAATACGGCAGGCGGAACGGAGAGTACCTTTATCTTGATTTCGTTGCTGTAGGCAATCACGCTTCCTTTGTAATAGCCTGAACTGCCCGGCACGGCAGTGAGGCGATGGGCCAGATATCCGCCCGTGCAGCTTTCGGCTGTGGATAGCGTACAGCCCAGATCCAGCATTCTCGTCCCGAGCCTCGATGCCCAATCCGTTTTTTCGGGAGGCGGGTACCTCCGGCTGTCCGGATTTCCGTCAAGGCCGTAAGATCCGGTGTGTTGTATTCGGTTCATGTATGCGATGTGTCTGTATGCGCGTTTCTGACTGAATGGGAAAGTACGGTTCAAAAGTAAGACAATTTGTCCGGATACGGGTTTCGGATTTTTTGTAAATTTGTGTTTGGAAGGCCGCCTCCGGCGGCGTTTTTCATCATATTAAAAAGAAAAAAGCAATGAAGAAAAGTATTTTTTCGATTCTGGCGCTTGCCGCCGCTTTTTCGGTTGTGTTTTCATCCTGCGGGTCTGGGAACAGCCGCAAGGCCGGTAAGGACGATTTGCAGGGAGAGGTGAATATTTCCGGGGCATTCGCCCTTTATCCGATGATGTTGTTGTGGGCCGAAGAGTTCGAGCAGATGCACCCGGGGGTAACCATCAACGTATCGGGCGGCGGAGCGGGAAAAGGCATGACCGATGCCCTCAACGGCATGGTGGATTTCGGGATGATTTCGCGTGAAATAAAGCCGTCCGAGATAGAAAAAGGGGCATGGTTCATCGCCGTGGCCTGCGATGCGGTGGTTCCCACCATCCATCCTTCCAATCCGCTTTATTCAGAAGTGCTTAAACGCGGTTTGACCCGCCGGCAGCTCGAACAGATCTTCATCACGGGCGAGATTACGCGCTGGAACCAGCTTTATCCCGGTTTGGCGGGCGCGCCGGATGAAGCCATCAGCGTTTATACCCGTTCCGATGCATGCGGGGCCGCCGAAACATTTGCCGGCTATTACGGCAAACATCAGGAAGACTTGCTCGGAATCGGTATCAACGGCGATCCGGGCATGGCGGCCGTGGTGCAGCGGGATGTTTACGGAATCGGCTACAACAATATCGGTTTCGGTTACGACCAGCAGAGCCGCAAGCCGGTGGAGGGTCTGGGTATCATTCCCTTGGATCAGAATGAAAACGGAGTATTGGATGAAGAAGAGGATTTTTATGCGGATGTGGATGTGTTTTCGGATGCGGTGAAGAACAACCGTTATCCGGCGCCTCCTGCCCGCAGCCTCTATCTGGCAGGTTTGGGTTATCCTCAGAATCCGGCGGCAAGGGCGTTTGTGGCTTATATTCTCGATCAGGGGCAGGCGCTGACTTCCGCAGGCGGCTATGTGGCCCTTCCCGAGGAACTTCGCCAGGCGCAGTTGCAGAAACTTCAACCGGAAAACGAATAAACCCGAAACGGAATTTTCCTCATGAATATTTCCAGCAATAGGCGCACGCGCGACAAGATCATCACCTGCCTTACCTATGCGGCCATGTTCGTGGTGCTTCTGCTACCTTTCGCCCTGTTTATCGGTTTGGCGTTCAAGTCCGAGTTGCTTTTCCGCGACCATAGCCTGGGGCAGTTGCTTTTTTCGTCCAGCTGGCGGCCGAGCGCAGGCGAATTCGGATTCAAGCCCTTTATCGTCGGTTCGCTCTACGTTACCTTGTTGGCCATGATCATTTCGGCGCCGATCTGTCTTTTGTCGGCGATCCATATCACCCAATACGCGCCTGCGCGGGTTTCGAAGGTGGTTACCACGGCCATCGATATTCTGGCCGGGATTCCTTCGGTGGTATATGGCGTATGGGGCATGATGTTCGTGGTGCCGATAGTGAGCCGGTATGCGGCGCCTTTGTTCGGCGTGCAGACAACGGGATTCAGCATCCTTTCGGGTGGCGTGGTGCTTTCCATCATGGTGGTGCCCTTTATCCTCAATATCCTCATCGAGATTTACCGCACCATACCCAAAGAACTGACGGAAGCCGCGCTGTCGCTGGGAGCCACCCGCTGGGAGGCAGTCCGTTCGATTCTCAACCGCAAGGCTTTGCCCGGTATTCTGGCGGCAGTCGGATTCGGCTTTGCCCGTGCTTTCGGAGAAACCATGGCGGTGCTGATGGTGGTGGGCAATGCCATTCGGATTCCCGAGAGCCTGTTCGATCAGGGCTATCCATTGCCCGCATTGATCGCCAACAGCTATAGTGAGTTGGCCTCCGTGCCCGAAGTGGAAAGCGCCTTGATGTTTGCCGCGCTGATTCTTTTCGTGGTGGTGCTGCTGTTTAACGCCACCTTGCGTTGGTTCATTATCAAAACCGAAAAATATTAGGCCGATATGGAACTGGATGCGATGAACGAAAAACGTACGTTGGTGAAGCAACGTGAAAAGTCGGCGCGTACCGGAGGAAAACTCGCCGAGGAAGTGTTTTGCCGTACGCTGATGAATATAGCCTCCATACTGATTGTGGGGGTGATGGGCGTTATCCTTGTTTCGATCTTCTACAAAGGTATTTCCACCTTCAGTTGGAATATGCTTGCAGAAGACATGGGATCGGGTTTCTACCTCAATCGGGGCGGCGGTATCAGAAACGCCATTCTAGGCTCGGTTTACCTTTCGGTAAGCGCCACCTTGCTGGCCCTTGTGATAGGGTTGGCCTGTTCGGTCTGCATGAACGTGTATATGGTGCGGTGCCCGCGGCTGCTGCATACAGCCCGTTTCCTTTTGGACCTCATATGGGGCGTTCCCTCCATCATCTACGGAGCCTTCGGCTTCTCCCTCATGGTGTTCTTCGGTCTCAAGACCTCTCTTCTGGCCGGTATCATCACCGTAACGCTTTTTATCCTGCCCATCATGATCCGCGCCATAGACGAAGTGATGAAGACCGTGCCGCACGGTCTTTCGGAAAGTGTGCTGGCGATGGGTTCCACGCGTTCCGAACTTTCCTACAAGGTATATCTGCGCCAATGTTTCCCCGGTATCGTTACGGCGGTATTGTTGGCTTTCGGCCGCGCGATAGGGGATGCGGCATCGGTGCTGTATGTTACAGGAGAGAGCGCCCGTTCGCCCAGAGGCCTTATGGACAATGTTACCACGCTTCCCGTGGCAATCTACAACCAGATAAATTCGCCATCCGCCGCCATTCAGGACAAGGCTTATGCCTCGGCGTTCATCCTTACGTTGGTCATTTTGATTATCAGCCTTCTTTCTCGCTATATATCGAAGCGTTACCAGAAGTACAGGATTTATTGATTTCAAAGGACGGAAAAGATACAAGAGATGGAAAACCAAAGCATCATAAAAGTAGATCACCTGGATTTGTATGCGGGTAAGACGCATATCCTGAAAGATATCAATATCGAGATACCCAAAAACAAGCTTACCGTGATTCTCGGGCCTTCGGGTTGCGGGAAAACCACTTTGCTCAAGTGCATGAACCGCCTCACCGACCTTACGCCCGACATCAAGGTTACGGGGAATATCTTTATCGGCAAACAGCCCGTATTCGGGGCCAAAACCGACATCGTGGCCTTGCGGCGCAAGATGGGGCTTCTCTCCCAGAGGCCCTTTCCGCTTCCGATGAACATCTACAACAACATCGCCTACGGACTCAAGTTGCGCGGCAAATACAGCCGCACCGAACTCAACGATTTGGTGGAACACTATCTGCGTCAGGTCAATCTTTGGGAAGAGGTGAAAGACAGGTTGCGCTCTCCGGCGGTAAGGCTCTCTATCGGACAGCAGCAACGGCTTTGTCTGGCCCGGGGATTGGCGGTGAATCCCGAAATCATTTTGGCGGACGAGCCAACCTCGGCGCTTGATCCGGTAAGCAGCGAAGCCATTGAGAAGCAGTTTGCGGCACTTGCCAAAGACTACACCCTGGTGATGGTGACCCATGTGTTGCGTCAGGCAAGACGTATCGCCGACTATGTGGTGTTCATGTATCTGGGAGAAGTGATCGAAATGCGGCCTGCCCGGGAATTTTTTGAAGACCCGCGTGAGGAACAGACCAAGAAATATCTTGCGGGCGCGTTCAACTGAGAGGATTTACGGAGTACATACAGCGGCGGAGGGTCGTGGCGTAGTCCTTTAGGTTTTTGAACCGGTAGGGGAGAAGAATCGTTTATGAGAGTCGGTAAGATAGGATTGGATATAGGTTCCACTACAATCAAGGTGGTAGTGTTGGACGAAGCGGAGCAACTTCGTTTTTCGTGTTACGAACGTCATAATGCCAAAATAGGGGAAACGCTGGGCCGGATTCTGGATGAAATGGACCGGTTGTTTCCCACCGAAAGTTTTTGTCTGAGGATTACCGGTTCGGTAGGGCTTGGCTTGGCAGAGCGGAGCGGGGCGGATTTCATGCAGGAAGTGGTGGCCTCCACAACGTATATCAAACGGTATTATCCGCAGGCCTCCACGATGATAGATATAGGCGGAGAGGATGCCAAGGTGGTGTTCCTGCATGCCGGTACGCCCGATATGCGCATGAACGGTAATTGTGCCGGCGGCACGGGGGCTTTCATCGATCAGATGGCCTTGTTGCTCAACACCACACCGCAGGGGCTGGATGAATTGGCCGCCAAGGCCAGGCATCTTTATCCGATGGCTTCCCGTTGCGGGGTTTTTGCCAAAACCGACGTACAGAATCTGGTGGCCCGTCATGCGGGTGCGGAAGATATAGCCGCTTCTATTTTCCGTGCGGTGGCCGTGCAGACAATCGTTACGCTTTCGCGTGGTTGCGACATTACCCCGCCGGTGCTTTTCTGTGGCGGTCCGTTGGCATTTCTGCCCGCTTTGCGCAAGGCCTTTGCCGACTATCTGGCCTTGGCTCCCGAGCATATGATTGTGCCCGACAATGCCCAGTTGCTGCCTGCCTGGGGATGCGCTGTTTCGGCAGGCGGGGAGAAATGTTGTCCGATAGAGGGGTGGAAAGCCCGTCTGTTGGCTGTCCCGCAGACAGATGTGCGTACCTATGCGGCTTTGCCTGCCTTGTTTACCGCCCCGGCGGATTATGCGGCATGGAAAGTCCGCAAGGCGGCCGGAAACAAGGTAGAGGCCGCTCTCTTACCCGGTCGGAATGAAATGATATTGGGTATCGACTCGGGTTCCACCACCACCAAAATCGTGGCGCTCGACAAGCGGAAACATCTGCTTTTTTCGCATTATGCGGCCAACGACGGCAATCCGATACAAGCCGTATCGAATGGACTTCGGAAATTGTTGGAAGCCTGCCGGCAAGCGGGGGCCGTTCCCGTTATCACGGGTAGTTGCGTTACCGGCTACGGCGAAGATCTGATAAAGGCGGCTTTCCGTCTGGAATCGGGCATGATAGAAACCATCGCCCATTATCTTGCCGCCCGGGAACTGGCACCCGATGTGTCTTTCATTCTCGATATCGGCGGGCAGGACATGAAAGCCATTTTTGTGGAAAGAGGGGTGCTTTCCAAGATGGAACTAAACGAGGCCTGCTCTTCGGGCTGCGGTTCGTTCTTGGAAAATTTCGCCAACAGTCTCGGCTATTCTTCGGCCGATTTTTCCGCCATGGCCTGCAAGGCCGCCTATCCCTGCGATCTGGGTACCCGTTGCACCGTGTTCATGAATTCCAAAGTGAAGCAGGTGTTGCGGGAGGGTGCGGCCTTGGAGGATATCGCCGCCGGGCTCTCTTATTCGGTAGTCAAGAATTGCCTGTATAAGGTATTGAAGCTGAAATCGGTGGAGGAACTTGGCACAAAAATCGTGGTGCAAGGCGGTACCATGCGCAACGATGCCGTTGTACGGGCTTTCGAAAGCTTGTTGGGGAGGGAAGTGTTCCGCAGCGACCGCCCCGAACTGATGGGGGCCTATGGCTGTGCCCTTTATGCGATGCAAGGGGCCGCCCGGGATATCCCGCTGGAGGAAATGTTGAATGCGGCCGCCTTTACCGCCGATGAATTGTCTTGCAAGGGTTGCGAGAATAATTGCGTGATTGCGCGCTATCGCTTCGCCAACGGCAATATCTATTTTTCGGGAAACAAATGCGAACGGCATTTCTCCAATCGGGGCGATTACCGGAATCAGACAGGGAGAAATGCCTATGCAGACAAATTGCACCTGCTTTTCGACAGGAACGAGGCGGTGCGTTCCGGACTTGCGCCGGGCAGATACCGTATAGGTGTTCCGCGCTGCCTCAATATGTATGAGGATTTTCCTTTCTGGCATACGTTGCTTGCTGCATGCGGTATGGAAGTGGTGCTTTCAGACGGGTCCAGCATGGCCGCATACGAAAAGAACGCCTGCAAGGTGATGTCCGACAATATCTGTTTTCCCGCCAAGTTGGTGCACGGGCATATCGACAACCTGCTGGAAAAAGGCGTCAACAGGATACTGATGCCCTATGCGCTGTATGAAAGGCAGGAGGGAAAGGCAGATGCCAACAGCTACAACTGTCCCATCGTGACAGGCTATTCCGATGTGGTGCGCAGCGTAGGTAAATTACCGGTGCCGCTGGATACACCGGCCGTTTCCTTTAAGGAAGAAAAGCGTCTTTATACCCAGATACGCCGCTATCTGTCCGGGTTGGGGGTGGATGAATCCCAGATACGGCCTGCCTTTGAGAAAGCTATGGCGGCACAGCAAGACTATCTGGACAGTATCAGGGAAGTCAATCAGGACATACTGGATCAGTCCCGTCGGGAAGGGCGTCTGGCAATCTTGTTGGCCGGCCGGCCTTATCATTCGGATCCGCTGGTGCAGCATAAAATCGCCGAAAGTATCGCCGCCATGGGCGTGGACGTGCTTACCGACGATGTCGTGCGTGGCCTTGATTTGCCTTTGGCCGATACCCATTTCGTTTCGCAATGGGCCTATCCCAACCGCATTCTGCGGGCGGCTTCCTTTGTGGCCGCGCAAGACGCATCCCTGCAACTGGTGCAGATGACTTCTTTCGGCTGCGGGCCGGATGCCTTGCTTACCGATGAGGTGCGCGATTTGCTGGGACGTTACCGCAAAACGCTCACTTTGCTCAAGATCGACGATATCGGCAATACGGGCTCTCTCAAACTGCGCGTGCGGTCTTTGGTGGAGAGTCTTCGTTTAGAGGAACGGTTGTCCGGGCAAGAACAGGAGAGGGGGCACAAGGGGGAAGACTTTGTTACCACCCCGCCTTTTGAAAAGAAAGACAGGGATCGGAAAATCCTTGTTCCTTTTTTCACGCCTTTCATGTCGCCCCTGATACCGGCCCTGTTTCAACGGGCCGGATACGATGCCGAACCATTGCCGCCGCCTTCGGTGTTTACGGCCGATACGGGTTTGAAGTACGCCAACAATGAGATCTGCTATCCGGCTACGCTGGTGGTGGGCGATATACTGACGGCCCTGCTTTCGGGAAAGTACGATCGGGAACGTATCGCCGTGGCCATTACCCAGACCGGCGGACAATGCCGTGCCAGCAGCTATCTGTCGCTTATCAAACGGGCGATGGTGTCGGCCGGATATACGGATATTCCGGTCATTTCGGTCTCCACCGGCAGCGGTCTCAAAACCGCCCAGCCCGGATTTTCACTGCCTTGGGGCCGGATATTGCGCGCCACGATCGCATCCATCGTTTTTTCCGATGCCTTGGCCCGTCTGTACTACGCCACCGCGGTAAGGGAAACGCGGCCGGGCGCGGCGGCTTCGATAAAAGACTGTTATCTGGAAAAAGCGCGGCAGCTGGTTCTTACACAGCCGGAACGTGTTCAGTTCAAGCTGTTCCGCAGGCTTCTGCACGAAGCCGTCGGTGAATTCCTCTCCGTTACCCGTGTGGGGCAGACTTGCCCCAAGGTAGGGGTGGTAGGAGAAATCTATCTCAAGTTCAACGCTTTTGCCAATAAGGGTGTGGTGGATTGGATGGTGGAACAGGGCATAGAAGTCATCTTTCCCGTGCTGATAGATTTTTTCATGCAGGGATTTGTGAACCGGGAGGTAAACAAGGCTTCGGGCGTGGAAGATTCATCCTTGCCGGATTGGGCGATGCGTTTTCTGGCCGGCCGTATGCAGAAAATTATCGAGTCTTTCAATGTCATTGCCGCCAAACATCCGTACTATCATCCCTTGGGCAATATCTATCAGGAAGCCCGGGCGGCGTCCGAAATCATTTCGCTCAACGCCCAGTTCGGAGAAGGTTGGCTTTTGCCGGGAGAAATCGCGCTTTTTGCCAGAGAGGGAATCCGTCATGTGGTGAGCCTGCAACCTTTCGGCTGTATCGCCAACCATATCGTGGCCAAAGGTGTGGAAAAGCGCATCAAGGAACTCTATCCGGGCATGAATCTGTTGGCGCTCGACTTCGACGGCAGTGTGAGCGATGTGAATGTGATGAACCGGATGCTGCTTTTTATCGACAGCCTGAAACAATGACGTTCAGGACAGATTGTTCCGGAAGCATGCGCCCTGATAGGTATTGCGTTCTTCCAGGCGTTTCTCGATCATTTGCAGGATTTGGTCTGTCCGGATATGGCCGAACGTAGGACCGGCCTGGAAACGGGGCGGCGCTTCGGCGGCGAATCTCTCCATTTTTATTTCAGGCGAAAGCCTTTCCAGAAAATCGACAACGAAATCGATGTATTCCTCCAGACCGAAGAAATGAAAGGTTTCGGGCCGGGTCAGGTATTGCTTTTCCAGTTCGGTATGTCTGATGATTTGCAGTTGATGCAGTTTGAGCGTGTTGACCGGCAGGGATGAAATAATTTCCGCTTGTGCCAGTTCCTGGTTCCGGCTAAGTCCGGGAAGCCCCAGAATCAAGTGTGTGCCGGTGGAAAGCCCTCTCTTGGCCGCCCTTTCAAAGGCGGAGCGGGCGGTGGCGAAATCATGCCCCCGGTTCATCCATTGCAGGCTTCGGTCGTAACAACTTTCAATCCCCATTTCCAGATGGATAAAATGGCATTGGGCCAGTTCGGCCAGGTAATCCAGAATTTCCTCATCCACGCAGTCGGGACGGGTGCCGATGGCAAGGCCGATAATCCCGTCCACCTCTAAAGCGGCCGTATAGTGCCTCTTTAGCGTTTCCAAGGGCGCATATGTGTTGGAATAGGATTGGAAGTAGGCTATATAGCGGCCTGCATGACGGTATCGCCATGCGTGGAATCGCTTCCCCTCTTCCAATTGCCGGGCAATGTCTTCCGTTTTCCGGCAATAAGAAGGATTGAAAGCTTCGTTATTGCAAAAGACACAGCCGCCGTATCCTTTGCTTCCATCGCGGTTGGGGCAGGTAAAGCCCGCGTCCACCGAAAGTTTCTGTATCCTGAAACCGTGTTTTTGTTTGAGGTAGTCGCTGTAGGCATGGAAGCGGCGGCGGTTGCCCCAAGGGAAAGTTTCGGGTTCGATGGCCTGCATCTGCCGACTTATTTCTCTTTTCGGGGATGATTGGCCGAATTGTACAAGGTAGGCTTGTAGGCCATCATCACGTATCCGAAATGGGCGAATTTACTGGTGCCGGATTCAATGCCGCTGAGATATTCCAATGTCTTGGTGGCGGTGTGGAAGGCATAGCCCGCTTCCAGCGACAGATCGGAGCGAATCTTGTATTTGTATCGCAAGGCCATCTCAAAGCCTAAGTCCCTGTTCAGATCAGGAAGGGAAATGTTGGGCTCTACATTTTCGGCCCCTTTGAAGATTTGTTTTTCGGTAAGAAAATAGCGGGCGTTCAGCGAGAGGCTGTGTTTTTCGGCCGGACGGTAGTTCAAGGTGAGGGATGGCTGATGGTAACCTCTTCCCAGATTGAGATCCTCGGGGCCCGAACCGGTAAAGAAGTCCATAATGCCCAGAAAGGCGTGCGCGCTCCCTAAGAAGCGGTCGAAACTATGGTCAGTTCCGTTCCCTGCAAAGTCGGAACCGGAAATGTAGTCATAAGCCAGTACGATATCGAACACCGGCAGAATCCTGCATTTGAGTTCGGCCGAAAACAAACCGGCCGCAACAGCCGTTCCGTCGTTATGCTTGCCGAATTGCCCGTATCCGTAAATCAAGGCCGACACTTTTTTAGTGGAAAAAAGTTCCAGATAACTGCCTATGGTGGAACGGGCATACAGTCGGGTGGGATCTGTGCGTATGTCGCCTGAACTGTCGGCGTAACGGCGTTCCTGAAAATCGGTAACAGAGAGTACGCTCCAGCGCAAGTCGGGCAGGAACTGGTGCGATACATAGCCGAAAAGCAGATATTTGAAATAGTTGTTGAGCGAGTAAGGATTAAGTATCGTATTGCTGCTGTTGTTGGAAACAGAGGCCCCTATGTCGACTTTGGTCTTTTTGTCCAGACTGCGGAAATTGAAAATCAAAGCGTCGTGTGTTCTCGGGCATTCGTCCCAGGCGGAATACGAAAGGTAGCGTCCGTTCTCGTATTGCAAGGCCATACGTCCCACCTTAAAGCCGAAACGTTTGGCAAATTCCATGAAGAAGTAAGCCTGGCCGATACCGAATCCCGTTGTATGGGCACCAGTGGTGGAACCCCAGATGCGTCCGTCTTCCAATTGCACGAAAAATCCCAAGTCGTTGTGCCTGTAGTCGAAATTGAGCCGGGTACGTTGTCCTACCCAGAATGTGCCGTGTTCATCCGGCGCCAGCAGGCCTTTATACCCATGCGAATACACGCCTCTTTCGCGGATTTCGCCCGACAGGATGAACTTATCCTGCCCGTTCGCTTCCGGAGCGAGGAAATTTGTCAGTAAGAGGACTGGCAACAAACTTAGAAAAAGAGACTTCGCTTTCATGTTTACGGATTTAAGATGCGCCCCTATCCGCCCTGTCAGGCCGGGCGTGGAGGCCGGACAAAAAAACAAGGGTAGCCGTTTTTCCGGTTACCCTTGTTTTCGGGAAATCGTTATTCTATGTCAACCATCTCGAGGTCGAACACCAAAGTGGTGTAAGCGGGAATATCTTCGCTGACCGCGCGGCTGCCATAGGCAAGCTTAAAGGGGATGATGATGGTGGCCTTGCTTCCTTTCTTCATCATGGTAAGGGCCTGGTCGAAACCGGGAATCATCTGGCCCACACCGGCCATTACACTCATCGGTTCGTAGGTGCGTTGCGGTATATAGGTGCCTTCGGCTTTGGCGATGGTTTCGATGTTGGTGTCGAAAAGCTTGCCGTCCAGGCGTCTGCCGATATAGTTCACTTTTACGCGTTGGCCCTGAGCCGCGGTTTTTCCGATGCCTTTCTTGACTTCGATAAAGTAAATGCCCGATTCAGTAGGCTCGATGTTAAGGTTGTGTTCGAGGAGGTAGTCGGCGATGGCGGCATTCTCCACTTCCTCGGCTTCGGCGGCTTTCAAGTTTTCTTCAGCCTGGAACTCTTCTTCAGTGTAGAGTTTGTCGATTTTTACCGAGTAAACCAATTCTTTTTTGACAAAGTCGGGCAACATTCCCTGTCCCATATACTTCTCAAGCGAATCAAGCGGCATATAGAAGTTGGTGCTGTCGCCTTCGCACATTGACAGAAGACCTTCGTTGAGATCGCCGGGAAAGATCGATTCCATGATTTGCAGGATGATCTCGGGCTTGTCGCCGCTGCTCATCAGGATGGAGTCTTGGGAGGAGAGTGTCAACGTACCTTTCACGAGGTCGCCCATTTGGGCGGGGCGTCCCGTACCTTTTACGAGGGTTTTGTACTTGAGCCCGTTTTCGGTTTTGCTGCCGCAGGCGCTGAGTGTGAGCAGGGAAAATGCAATTCCGATGCCCAGAATGATGTTTTTCTTCATGTTTTATTGAGGTTATAAAGTTTGCAAATTCAAGTTTCCATTTTTCAGCCGTAAAGGTATATCATTTCGACGTATGTTGGAGCTATCGCCGTCTTCATATACCTTTCAGGAAGCCGGTTTTACTTTTTGGGTGGCACCAGCACTTCCTCGATACGGATATCGTAGAGCAGGGTGGCCATGGGCGGAATGCTGCCGCCGTTGCCCGAAAAGCCGTAGGCGAGGTGGGAGGGTATCAAAATCCGCGCCCTTTCCCCCCGACGCATGCAAAGTACCGCTTCCGTAAGCCCCGCTTCCACATCGCTCTCTCCCACAATAAAGGTTTTCAAACCCTCCTCGTCCGAGGAGGCGATCAATTGCCCGTTGAGCAAATGCAGGGTGTAGCGTAACCTGACGGCGTTACCCCGCGCCACGCCGGGTGCCTTGGTTTCCGCCTTCTCGTAAATATCCATATACAGACCGCTTCCGGTTTTTTTCAGGTCCCAGCCGCTGCGTCTGCAAAAAGCCTCTATGTTCTCCTTTTCCTGCCTTACGGCAATTTCCTGCGCCGCCAGCATATCTTCCTTGGTATGGTTCTGAACGGGAGTCGTTTCTGCGGTAACCACCTTCTGACGGCAACCGCCCGCAATCGAACCCAAAACGAGCGTCGATGCGCAAAACAAGCAGAAAAAAGCGGAAGATTTCATGACTTAGGACGGTTTGCTGCGGCTTATCACGTTCCGGTAAAAATCGGGCAATACCCGTTCGAATTTGGCTATCGTGGCTTCCATGCTTTCGAAACAATGCCCGCCCGAAGCGTTTTTATGCCCCCCTCCGCCAAAATGTTCTTTGGCAAACAGGTTCACGTCTATGTCGCCTTGCGAGCGGAACGACATCCGGATGCGTTTCTCTTTCTGGGTGAAGAAAGCGGCGAAACGGATGCCGGCGATGCTGAGTCCGTAATTCACAATGCCTTCCGTATCTCCCGGTTGGTAATTGTACCGTTTCATATCCGCATCGGTCAGATACATGTAGGCTGTTTGATATTCAGGTTTCACGATCAGGCGTTCGCCTAAGCAGCATCCCAGCAGCCGCATGCGGTTTTCGGCAAAATTGTCGAAAATCCGCTGGTGTACTTTTACGGTGTCCAGCCCTCTTGCAATCAGGTCGGCGATGGTGGTGAACAGTTCCTTATGGGCGCAGGAATAGCTGAAAGAGCCCGTGTCGGTGCTGATGCCCGCGTAGAGGCAATCGCACACGTGCGGATTGATGAAGGCCGGATCGAGTTCCTGATGAAAGATCCGGTAGAGCAATTCGCAGGTGGAAGATATCTTTGTGTTGGAGAATCCAAGGTCGAACCAGTGTTTGTCCGGTTCGGGGTGATGGTCTATCATGATGCGTGCCGCCTTTTTGTCTTCCAGCAGGGGGGCTAAGCCTTCGGCGCGGCTCACCCGGTTGAAATCCATTATCAGCAACAGGTCGCATTCGGCTATCAGTGCCGCGGTTTCATCGTGGTTCTCCAGAAAATTGACGGCAATACGGTCGGGATCCATCCAGGCCAGGTTTTTGGCATAACGGTTGGGATAGACCACACGGCTGGATTTTCCCCAACTCTTCAGATAGGCGTACATCGCCATGGTGGCGCCAACCGCATCGCCATCGGGATTGTTGTGGCCGAGAATCACGATATGGCGGGCGTTTTCGATATAGGTTCTGAGCGGCAATGGATTTTCGCCCGGACGGGTAAACACCTTGTAGCCGCTATGTTGCTCGTTGTTTCTGTTTGCTTGGATGTTTGTTCTTTCCATGGTTTATTCTCCTCGGATTCAGTAAAGGTTGCCGTTTTCCGGGTTTGAAAAGTCGGTGGCGGAAAGATTCGGCCCGTTTGTGTCCTGACAATCCATACAGGTATATAGTTTTTTCATCGCTTCTTTCCGGAAAGGATCGTCTTCGAGCCTGTCAACCATAAAGTGCAGCAATTTCACATGATCCTGTAAAGCCTCTACGGTATTGCACAGCTGAATTTGTTTTTGAATGCTCAACATCGGCTCAAGGGCGTCACGGTCGATGGTTGAACCGTAACGGCTGATGTCGATGCAGAAGCGGAGGTCTTTCTTTTCCCGTTTTTCCATATCGGCGGTGCAGGCCAACAAGTTCACCACAGGCAGATTCAATAAGAAAACCGGGATCCGGTTTCTCTCGGCAAGGTATTGGTAGGCGAGGGCGAGCGACCTGTCGTTGCCTTGTTTGAGATGAATCAGGTTGGGGAGCAGGAAGTCTGCGAATTGATAGCCCGAAGCGATTCTTGAACCGAATTTGAATTTACACTCGTTAAAAAAGAAGTTGCTGAAAATCGCCACCCTTTCTTTGAGGCGTTCGGCAGAAGCCAGAAGCAAACCGCAATCGCCGTGCATGCGGTTGAACGTATTCCGGGCCTCTTCCCAGGAGAGGTCGGGATAGAACGCCGAGGAAAGATAAAAAAAGCCTTGGAGCAAATCGGGACATTTTTCCTCTTTCCAATCCGAGAGTTTCCGGCAGGCGATATCTAGGAGAAGTTCGCGTAAAAGACTTTCCATCCGGCTTTGCCAAAGCGGAGAATCTTTTTTGAGACGGGCGTTCTCCAGATAGGGAACCGCCCCCTCGCCAATCTGGAAAAGCGCGTTTTTCAGCAGGGGATAGATTTCCGTATCCGTTTCATCCATCATGCCGATCAGGGCTTCCATCTCGGCTTGGGCAGGCGTGGCGGGGCTCATGCGGTAAGTCGGTTCAAAACGGTTTCAATCAGATTTTCCACATAGGGCTTATAGTCTTTGCTGAAAGACTTGTCGCAGCGGTTGGCTATCAGCACGCAAACGGTGAGGCAACGATGGCCGAGGCTTCTTCCCAATCCGTAGAGCGCGGATGTTTCCATTTCCATGTTGCTGATCTTATGGTTCTGGAAGCGGAAAGAAGTGAGCAGGTCGTTTTGATTGGGAAAGGTGAGCGGAACGCGCACCACGCGCCCTTGGGGCGCGAAGAAGCCGGGTGCGGTGGCGGTGATGCCTTTCTGCATGTCGAAGGCTACCTTGTCGAGCAATTCCTGCGCGCATTTCACGATATAGGGTCTGGCAAAGCTCGCCGGCATCTGCATGTGAGCCTCGAACGCCTGCATCATTTCCTTTTCGAAAATGGAATCGGGCACTTTGTAATAGTTGAGCAGACCGTCCAGTCCCAAACCGTATTCACTGGCGCAAAAAGAGTTCACACCGTATTCTGGCTGGAAGCTTCCGCTGGTTCCCAAACGGATAAGATTCAGTGATTTGTGTTTGGTTTTGCGGGTCCTGTCTTTCAGGTTTACGTTTACAAGGGCATCCAATTCGTTGATAACGATATCGATATTGTCGGTGCCCATACCGGTGGAGAGCGCGGTTACGGATTTTCCGTTCTTTTTGCCCGTATGGGTTACCAATTCCCGGTTCTGCACCTTGTGTTCAATGCTGTCGAAAAACTTGGAAACGGTGGGTACACGGCCCGGATCTCCCACCAGAATGATGTTCTCTGCCAGTTGTTCCGGCTGAAGATGGAGGTGGTAGATACTGCCGTCGGGATTCAACGGCATTTCGGAGGCTTCGATGATAGGTTCCATGATAATTGTATTTTTTTGTTGGAGCATGCTGCCGGAAGTATGCCTTATGGCCGGCGGTGTTGGAGAAAGTTCAGCCAGGAATCGGCCTTTTCTCCTTTCAATACACGGGGAAACTTGTTTTGCGCCCCTTCTTTTCCGCAAGAACGCATGTATTCGTAGAATACCTGTAGGGGCAGCACCTCCACGCTCACTTCGCGGATGGCTTCCATGCGTTCCACCCGGTAGTCGTCGTTGAGTACCTTCAGGTATTCGTCTATCTTTCGGGCCGCCTCCTCTTTGTCGAGAGCCTGGTCGCACCCCAGGAACCAGCGGTGGCCGAACATACCGTTGCTCTTGACCCCCACCACCGTGTATTCGAGAATCCCCACGTTCTTTTCTTCTCCCAGCATCTTCACCGCACGGTTCATGTTGTCAACCGAGAGATGCTCGCCGCAAAGGCTCAGGAATGATTTGGTACGTCCGGTAATCACGATTTCGTTGCGCGATTTGTCGGTAAACCTTACCGTATCGCCGATCATGTACCGCCATGCGCCCGAGCAGGTGGAGATCAGCACGGCGTAGTCTATGCCTTCTTCTATCTGGTCGATGAAAAAGGTCTGAGGGTTCTCGCGCACGGAGCCGTTTTCGTCGAAATTCCGGTCGTTGAAAGGAATGAACTCAAAGAAGATGCCGTTGTCGAGCACCAGTTCCATCGCGTCCGCATGGGGACGGTTCTGAAAGGCCAGGAAGCCCTCGCTGGCCAGATAGGTCTCCATATAGGCCAGAGGATGTGCCAGAAGTTTTTCAAAACTTTGGCGGTAAGGCTCGAAAGATACCCCGCCATGCACGTAAATTTCCAGATTCGGCCAGATATCGTGAATAGTTTCGAGATGGTAGCGCTCAATGATTTTTTGGAACAGGATCTGGAACCATGCGGGAACCCCAACGATGGCGGCGATATCCCATTCGGGTGCCTTTTGCACGATTTCCTCTATCTTGGTGGGCCAATCGCGTTCCCGGGAAATGCGTTTGCCGGGTTTGTAGAAATGTTCGAACCAAAAAGGCAGATTGCCGGTGGTAATCCCCGAAAGGTCTCCGGCGTAATAGGTGCCGTTGTATTGCAGATGGGTGCTTCCGCCCAGCATCAGCGCGCCTTTTTCAAACAACTCGTTGGGGAAGTCGTACTTGGCGAGCGAAAACAACTGACGGATACTGGTTTTACGGATGGCGCGCACCATATCGCCCGAAACGGGGATATATTTGCTCGATGCGCCCGAAGTGCCTGAACTGAGGGCGAAATACTTGATTTTTCCGGGCCAGGCCACAAAGGTTTCGCCATGCAGGCAACGGTACCACCAATCCACAAACATCTTGTCGTAGTCGTAGATGGGTACGGAGCGTGCGAAGTCTTCGCGCATGGAGGGACTGTTGAGCAGTTTCTTGAACTTGAACTGATGGCCGAAAGCCGTGTCGGTAGCTTTGTTGAGCAGCTTTTTCAGTTCCCGGTTCTGCGCCTTCACGGGGTCTGTGACATGAAAGAAATTTATCAGGGAAATCCTGTTGGCCCTGAATTCGAGTGCACCTTTCAGGATAGATCCGAAAACGGGGCGCTTGCGCCTTGCGTTGCTTTTGGAAGCCTGAGGTTCAATGGCTTCCGCCCTTCTTTTTGTCGAGTCTGTGTCGTGTTTCCTTGCAGACATACTCCCTACTATATTTTGGATACAAAGACCAAAGATACGAAAAGCCGAGCGCAGAAGCAAACCTTGGTTTGATTCTGCGCCAGGCCGGAGTATCTTCAGCGCCAGCTCAAGATACGAAAAGCCGAGCGCAGAAGCAAACCTTGGTTTGATTCTGCGCCAGGCC
>CAMWNM010000006.1 GCA_947175635.1 uncultured Bacteroidales bacterium
CCTTTTTATTATACAACCTCAAAATATTTTATTATCGCAAAGGCACAACAGGGTTATAAAACGTTTTTATATCCACCGCTACTTTATTATGCGCTAGATACGTATCTTTACTTATTGGATGGAGTGGGTATCCTTAACTTCTTTAGAAAAACAGAAAACATTGAAAATGAAACTCATTCGTTTCCTTTTGTGCAGTGCTTCCGTAGGGATGCTCCTGCTGTCTGCATACGGAAAAGACCTCTCCGACGCCAAAGGAGATAGCGTTTCCTACCACTTCGTACTGGTGGAGGAATTCGGCGGCACATGGTGCAACAGTTGCGTAAGCGTTGCCGACAGTCTGTCCGCACTGCACGCCCGGATGGACAACCTTGCCACGATAGGCTACCATATGAGCGAAACCCGTCCTGAAGTAAACTTCCTTTACAACATGGACGCTTACCGGAGAAGCACCTATTACGACACGATACGTTCCCTGCCCACCGTTTTCGTGAACGGCAAGAAACTCGACAAAACCGGCCGGCTCGGAGAAGCCGTGGAAGAAGAAAGGCTCAAAAAAACACCTTATGAATTGGAAATGAGCGTTTCCCACTATCCCGACAGATTGCATTCCCGCGACAGTTTCGCCATCGGAATACAGATACGGCGCATCGCGCCCGACACCGTCCGTCGCCTCCGCCTGCATATCGCCTTTACACAAGACCGGTTTTCCTACAATTGGTTTACACAAACGGAAGTGAACCATGCACTTACATTCATGTATCCCAATGGGGAAGGCACGGAAGTGGAACTCGATCCAACGGGAAGCGCTTCCTTTTCATTCGCTTTCGGAATAGATTACGCCAAGAGTTGCTTTCCGGTAAAGAACGGAAGCATAACCGCTTTCATCCAAGACCAGACCGTAGTGGGGTACGATACACTCCATACCGGAACCATTCGTCCGGTAAGGGACAATACCGTGTTGCAAGCCCGGCAAATCTATCTCGGCGAAGGAGCCTACACCGTGGTGGAAGACGGAGAGGTTTCGGATCCCGATTTCCAGAACCGCAACCCTGAAATAGCCGATGGCGGCACTGCCCGCTTCTACGACAACACCTTTGCAACGGCAGACAGCCGCCGTTGGGAATTCGAAGGAGGAGACCCCGCCGAGTCGGAAGAGGAAAATCCGGTGGTCAGATACCCCCTTCCGGGCCGTTATGCGGCCACGCTCTCGGTTACACGGAACGGGGTGGAACGCAGCATCCGCAAGGAAAACGTGATTTCGGTACTGGACGTGCATCCTAAGTTCCGTATCGTACCGGCAGTGGCAAAGCCCAACAGAAACATCAAAATCAGCCTGATTTCGGAAGCCGACAGCTGCCGGTGGACTTTTTTCGGCGGCTCGCCTTTCTCGGGTTCCGGAAAGGAGATTTCGGTTTCTTATCCCAACGAAGGCTCTTATGACGTGCGGGCAACCGTTTTCTATAAAAGTCCTGTAACGGGCACCTCCTATACGTTCGATACAACAGCCCGCAACGTTATCGAGATACGGAAAGACGCCGCCACGGGCACCGCAGACAGCCGGATAGCCGTACAAGTGCGGGAAACACGCCCCGGAAGCCATCGTTTCGTGATTTCGGGCGCAGACGGAATGGAATATGCCGAAGTCTTCTCGGTAAACGGGAACAGATTGATTCGCACGGCAAAAACCGAATTCGACCTTTCCTCCTTTCCTTCCGGCTTGTATATCGTAAACATTAAAATGACCGGAAAGCATCCGGTTGCATGCAAAATAAGCAAATAACCCTAATATCATGAAACGTTTCGCATTTTCACTTCTTGCTTCGCTTGCCTTGATCCTGCCGGTTTCGGGGCAAGTGTTATTCCACGACGATTTCCAGAACATCGACATCAACCGTTTCTCGGTAGGCGATCCGGATGCGTCATGGACCTTGTACAACGACAACAACGAACCCTCCGTCTCCACCCCCGACTTCTCGCATTTCGACAAGGCCTGGAACGTGTATCTGGACAACGACGGTTCGATGCAGGCAGCTTCTGTTTCCTTTTTCCGTCGTGCCGGAACAGCCGACCGCTGGATGGTAAGTCCGTCTATCGATCTCTCTTCGACCCAAAAGCCCGTGCTTGTTTTCCGCGCCCGGGCAATGGACGCCCAGAACCGCGACGGATTTGCGGTAAAGCTTTCGGTATCGGGAATTGAAAAGAGCGATTTCACGGTAGATTTGCAAACCACCCGCAACGCACCGAATGCCTGGACCTATTACGACATAGATCTTTCTGCCTACAAGGGCGAAAGCGTGCATCTGGCGTTTGTGCAGAACTCATCCGACAAATACATGATCTGTATCGACGACATAGCCGTTTTCGATTCCGAAGCCGAATCGGCCCTGATGACCGCCGTTTCCGCACCCGCTTCGATTATCATGCCGGACAACACAGCTTCCGTAACGGCAAACGCCGTCTTGTTCAATACCGGATCCGAACCCATCGTTTCCTATACGCTCTGCCAACGGCTCGACAATGGAGAAGTATCGCGCACCGAAGTTTCCAACGTGGATATCGCCCCCTTGAAGCCCCTTTCCCTCACGGCGCAAACGGAAGTGTCTTCGGAAGGCCAGCATACCCTTTTCCTGTGGGCGGAAAACATCAATGGCAAAGACATATCCTCAAACATCGCCCAGGTTTCGGTATACAGCATACGCAACGCCTCCCTTCCCAGAAAGAATTTCCTGCTGGAAATCTTTTCCAGCGGCATGTGTTCTTCCTGTGCGCCCTGGAATGCCGTGCTGCATCCGTTCTTTATACAGGAAAACGCCAATGCGGTGGATAACAGCGGCAATTTCTCGGTGGTGAAATATCAGGTGAACATACCTTCGGCCGGAGACCCCACGGTTACCGCACAATCTCTGGCGCGTTGCGATTACTACGGCGTGAATTTCGCTCCCTGCTTCTATATGAACGGACGGCTTTTCAGCCTCTCCGATACAGGCACCGTTTTCCGTTCTTTCCGGGATTCCATCGCCAGTTTCCGGCAAAGAACGGTACCTACGGGACTGAAGGTTTCGTTGGAAAGGAATGAGAATACTTTCAAGGTGCATGCCACGGTAACCAATTACCTGACCGATGCCGACGACTACTACCTTGTGGTATGCCTTATCGAAGATTCCATGCACCACATTGTAACCATGCACAATGGAGAGAAAGACTTCTACAACGTGATGCGTCAGATGCTTCCCGACCATGTGGGCACGCCCGTTTCGATAGAAACACGGGGCGGTATCGTGGAAAAGGATTTCGAATATACGTTCAACGAATCCAGCCCCACCATTTACTCAAGCGTGGAGAATATGGGCGCGGTGGTTTTCCTGCAATCGAGAAAGAACAATCAAGTTTCCCAAGCGTTCTATCTCGCACCCGGCCATTCGGCAGCCATCGAGGACCGGACGGCTTTCAAGCAACAGCTTTCCCTCTATCCCAATCCTGTAAACGATCGGTGTTCGATTGTCTTCGAGGCCCTCTCATCCGGAGAAGGCAACCTTCAGATTATCGACAACCAAGGCAAGATAGTACGCGATCAAACTATCGGACTTCAGCAAGGACGCAACACTTTCTTTATCGAAACCTCCTCATTGGGTTCGGGCATGTACTTTGTAAGAATCCGCAACAACCAAGGGGTGTTCACGCATAAAATGATCAAACGCTAATGAAAACAGGTTTTTTCCTTTCCCTCTTCGCCCTGGCGGCCTTTGCCGGCACAGATGTGTCCGCACAGGCAAGGCAATACGAGCAAAACGCGCTTTATGTACGGTTTAAGGAAATCTCCAGCCCCAAACTCTCGGGTACGGGACGTTTTCTGGCGACCGAAAAGGTGGCGCCGCTGCAAAAGTTGCAGGCAGACTACGGATTGCACCGAACCATGTTCTGCATGCGTACTTTAGGCCAACCGATATTGGAGCGCACCTTTGAATTGCGTTTCGACAGCATCGCCAAAATCGACAGGCTGATAGAAGAACTACAAAACGACAGCCGCATCGAATTCGTGGAACGCATTCCGATAAACTACATACAAGGCATGCCGGCAGGGCAGGCTGGCAAAGACGGCGCAGACGATCCCTTGTACCAGACCGAATACGGTTCCTGGTTCTTGAAACTCATCAACGCCGAAGCGGCCTGGGAAAAACAGACGGGAAGCGCGGAAGTGAAGGTGGCGGTGGTGGACAACGCCGTCTGGGGCGACCACCCTGATTTGGGAATCGCACCCGAATACCAGTATAACATTGCCTCGGGTGTAAGCGGAAATTCGGCACCGCCGAGCAACGTTCCGCAAGACCCGGGATGCAGCAATACCGTGAACTGTCCTTCCTACTACTGGTCGCACGGAACGCATTGCGCAGGTGCCATAGGCGCCGTACGGAACAACGGCGTGGGAATAGCCTCCATCGGTTCGGGCGTTACACTCATGGGGGTTTCCTGCCCCGGTACGGACGCTTCCGGACAGGAAGTACGCAACGGATTTGCAGGCGTCAGCTGGGCGGCTGAAAACGGCGCCGATGTAATCAGCATTTCGTGGGGCAACTATACGATTGCCGAAACCGACCGTGCCATCATCCAGGCCTGCATCGACAAAGGCATCGTAGTAGTGGCGGCCGCCGGCAACAACGGATATAAAGACAACCCCATGTATCCAGCCTATCTGCCGGGCGTGATTTCAGTGGCGGCGGTCAACGACAACAAGCAGCTTTCCTCTTTCTCCAACTATGGCAGCTGGGTCACGGTAGCCGCCCCGGGCGGATATGTCATAAAAAACAACGCGGAAAGCAAGATCTGCATCCTGAGTTCGACCTATTGCACCTCGCAAAACTATCGGCTCAACGGATATTCCGAATTTAACGGCATGTATTACGACGGTATGTACGGCACTTCAATGGCCACGCCCATCGTAAGCGGACTGTGCGGATTGCTCCTTTCGGCAAACCCCGGCCTCTCACCCTATCTCATGCGCGAAGTGCTGATGGCCTCCGCACAGGCTCTCGACAAGGGCAACAACAAAGACATCTGTCCCGGTTCGGGTGTGATCGATGCGGCGGCGGCACTGCTGTTGCAGGAAAAGAACGTTGCCCTTCCCGGTTCGTTCGATGCCCGGCGCGTGAACCGCCAGATAGAACTGAGTTGGGAAGCGCCTCAGACAAACAACGAGGTAAGCCGCTATCAGATTTTTCTCGACAACGCGTTCCTGACCGAGGTGGAAAGTTCGCAACTGAACTTCACCCACGAACTGACAACGAATCAGGAAACCCTGTACCGTTTCGGCGTACGCGCCTTGTATGCCAATGGAGACACCTCTTTAAGAGCCTGCGCCGATATTTTTGTTCCCGTTCTCTACAATCTGGAAGTGGCCGTACAGCCCGAAGGCTGCGGCACAATATCGGGAACAGGAGCCTACCCGCTCAATCAAACCGTTTCCCTGGTGGCGCATGCAACAAAAGGATGCACCTTCACGCGTTGGACGGAAGGCAGTACGGTATTGGGCAGGGACAGCGTGTTGGACTACACCTTGGCTTACAACGCCGAAATCCGCGCCATTTTTTCGGGCTCGCCGGATGTTGCCAACGATGTCTTTGCCAAAGCTTCCCCTATCCGGATTTACCCCAACCCCGCTTCCAGCCTCATCCGGATCGAAGGGGGCGAGACCTCTTTCTACGCGGTATCCATCTATTCCGTTACCGGCCGATGCCTGCTGGCCCGGAACTTTGCACAAGGCGTGAAACTGCAAGAAATCGATACTGAATTTCTGCGTACAGGTACCTATATCGTGAACGTGCTTACCGATAACGGTTGGTACACCGAAAAACTTACCAAACTCTAATCCGTTTCCGGTAAAAACCAAGAAGCCTCGCCGTACAAAATACGGCGAGGCTTCTTTTTATTTCCCGGTTGCTACAGGGAGTTGAGGAACTGCACCAGCTCATCGCTGTTCTCCAGTTTGAGCTTGGCCTTGAGTCTGAACTTGGCCATGCCCACCGACTGCAAGGTACGGCCGGTGAGATTGGCCACATCACGATTGGTAAGACCCAGATTGAAGAGTACGCAAAGATGCTTTTCGTTGGGAGTCAGATCGGGATAACGTTCGGAAAGCTTGCGCATAAATTCCTTGTCAACCTGCTCGAAATAAAATTGAAAATCTTTCCATTCACGGTCGGAGGCAATCTGTTTGGCCAATTCCTCTATTTCGCAAACCACTCTCTTTTCCTTTCCCCGCAAGGTAAAGGCCGTTTTGAGGTGCCTGAGTTCTTTTAAAATGGATTCCTGAAGATTGTTGAGCCGCAAAAACTGCAAGGCATTGGTGGCAAGCTCTTTGTTCTTTACCTCTATTTGCTGCTCAACGGTTTTTATCTGTTGACGGGATTCTTCCTTTATCAATACCGCCGCCTTGCGGAACTTGAACATCCTTTTGGTTACAAATCCCGTTGCCGCCACCAGCAGGACAATACCGATAGAAAGCATCATAATCCACAGCACCCTGTTCTGAGAACGGGTCCGGGCCAGTTTGAGTTCATTGGCGATATTGAGGGATTCCTGTTCCTGACGATAGTTATCGTAACGGTACTGGGCCAGAAGCAACTGTCGGGTATTGTCGAGTGTCATCTGCGAATCGCGCACCACCGTATATTCACGCAGATAACGTAAAGACGCACTCACATCATTCTGTTTTTCAGCCACCTCGCTCAAAAGCATCAGCAAATCCACTTGCAAGGCGTACTTTTGATTGCCCCTGATTTGTTGGAGCGCATATTCGGCCACCCGCCGCGCCTTGGCATACTCACCCAGATTATAGAGATTGCGCGAATAGGACGCATCGGCAAAACCTTCCATGTGGGTAAAATGCTTTTCTTTGGCAATGTTCACCGCTTCCTCGAAATAAGTGGAGGCGATGTCGTATTTTTCCATTCCCGAATAAATGGAACCCATCGCCAAGGAGGCATAAATAAGCTCTTGCCCGCCATAATGCTCGTCGTGCGCGATACGATAGGCGCGGATTCCGTAAGGAAGAGCCTCTTCGTAATAACCTTGCGTTTGAAAATAAGCCACCATATTGGAGCATACGGCGAATATCCCGCGTGTATTGCCGGCCAAGGAATACTGTTCCAATGCCGACAGAAGATAATTTTCGGCCAAATCAAACAGTTTGCGATAAGCAAAAACCACACCTATACCGTTCAGACACCTCGCATTGATAAGCGGAATGGAGTCGCTTTCAAAGCGCAACAGCATCTTCTGATAAATGCGCATGGCCGAATCGCTGTTTTCTTTATACATCAGGCTGAGTGCGATTGTGGAATAACACTCCACCAGCAATTCTTTCCATCGGGTTTGTTCCGTTGCTTCCAGCTGCCGCTCTATTTCCGGTATCAGATACGTATAGAGTTTGATGCAGGAATCGCTTTGATCGGTAGAAAAATACAAGTATCCGCGCTGGATCGCATAGATGTAACTTTTATAAATATCTCCTTTCTCTGTAGCGTATCTTTCTGCTTTTTTGGATATTATTATTTGCTCATGCGCGGAGAGATCGCTTTGAAAAGAAAGCCATTCGTCAAAAACAACCAAACTGTCTGTTTCCTGACAAAATGAATTACAGTGTATTGCCATAAACAGTAATGAAAAGACACATGTAAGCCCTCCAAGCGGCAACAAAGGCCTTTTCCTTACTCCTGATTGCATTTCGTTTGTTTTCGAACGCATGGTTTCCATTCTTTTACAAGCATATAAAGAAACACGAAAGTACGATTTTTTTTGATAATCCGGATAAAGGTACATGATGACAGCGATAGCTCTGAGATACTTCAGAATGATGTACCTTTACAATTCATAAAAAGAGAAGATGTACCCAAAGATCATTCTTAAGCCCGGGAAAGAAGAATCGCTGAAAAGATTTCACCCCTGGGTTTTTTCCGGTGCCATCGCCGGCGTGGAAGCCGACGGAGAAGCCATTGAAGAGGGAAGCAAGGCCGTCGTGTACTCTGCCCACAGGCAGTTTCTCGGTGTAGGGCATACACAGGTAGGCGGTATCGCGGTGAGAATACTGTCGTTCACCCCCTGTACGATAGATGAAGACTTTTATAGGGAACGGATCCGCCAAGCCTTGCGTTTGCGGCAAAATCTGGGACTTATCCGGCCCGACAACAATACTTTCAGACTGGTGCACGGAGAGGGAGATTTTCTGCCCGGTCTGGTGGTGGATATCTATGGCGGCACGGCTGTGATGCAGGCGCATTCACCGGGTATGTATCTCGACCGCCACCTCATCGCCCGGGCCCTCGAAACCGAATGCGGGGATTTTGTCTCGGCTGTCTACGATAAGTCTGAAAATACCCTTCCCTTCAAGGCCGCAATGGATCAAAAAGACGGTTATCTGTGGCAAAAAGAACGGGGAAAGGCTCCGCACGAGGAGGCCGGACGCCTTGTTGCCTTGGAAAATGGCATCCGGTTTTATCCCAATTGGATAGAGGGGCAGAAAACAGGCTTCTTTATCGACCAAAGGGAAAACCGCGCCTTGGTGGAACGCTATGCGGCAGGGAAACGAGTATTGAATATGTTTTGCTACACAGGCGGATTTTCGCTGTATGCGCTACGGGCGGGGGCCAAGGAAGTGGTGTCGGTAGACAGCTCGGAAAAGGCCATCGAACTTACACGGAAAAATGTGGAACTGAATTTCGGCCAAAAAACCGCGCATAAGGCGGTGGCGGAAGACGCCTTTGATTTTTTGGAAAGAGACGGAAAAAATTTCAACCTGATTATCCTCGACCCGCCGGCTTTCGCCAAACACCGCAACGTAGTCAAACAGGCCTTGCAGGGGTATCGCCGGCTCAACGCCATCGCCTTTAAAAACATCGCCCCCGAAGGGATTGTGTTTACTTTTTCCTGCTCGCAGGCTGTCAGCAGCGAAGACTTCAGACTGGCTGTTTTCAGTGCGGCGGCACAGAGCGGCCGGAAGGTGAGGATTCTGCATCAGCTCACGCAACCGGCCGATCATCCGGTAAACATCTTCCACCCCGAGGGCGAATACTTGAAAGGCTTGGTTTTAGCCGTGGAATAAGGTACTAAAACATCGGTTTGAGTTCGGGCGAAACAATCAGCGTGGCTTCGGTGGCCGCCTGAACGTCTTCGGGCTTGAACTCGGGATTGATTTCTATCAACTCGATGCCCTTGGGGGTAACCCGCATCACACCCATTTCGGTAACGATAAGGTTCACCCTACCCTTGGCGGTAAGGGGAAGGGTGCATTTCTTCAAGATTTTCGGTTTGCCTTTGGCAGTATGTTCCATGGCCAGAATCACCAGCTTGGCACCGGTAAGCAAATCCATGGCACCGCCCATGCCGGGGGTCATCTTGCCGGGAATCATCCAGTTGGCCAGATCCCCTTGTTCATCCACCTGCATCGCGCCCAAAACGGTGGCGTCCACATGACCGCCGCGGATAATGGCGAACGAAGTGGCGCTGCTGAAAGTGCAGGCACCCGTGGCGGGCGAAGTGAAACCGCCGCCGGCATTGATATATTCGGGATCTTCCTTGCCTTCTTCAGGTGTGGGTCCCATACCGAGCAGACCGTTCTCGGACTGCAAGACAACTTTAACACCGGCAGCCAGATAATTGGGCACCATGGTGGGAAGACCGATACCGAGATTCACCACATCGCCGTTTTTCAATTCCTTGGCCACACGCCTGGCGATGATTTCACGAATTTGATTCTTATCCATTGTTGCAAGTTTTAAACACCAAAAAGCCTGCCGAAACGCGGCAAATCGGCTGTGAATTTACAAATTATTTTAGACTCCGCGCCATCAATGGAAGATGGAACCGAAGTACTATTTTCCCATCCTTTTTGCTATCTCCTGGGCGAGGTAGGAAGCCACGTCGTCGGCATAGGAGTTCATGCCGAAACCGGCATCGAAACCCAATTCCTTACCCAACTCGTAGGTGATGCGCGGACCGCCGCAACAAACGATGAGTTTTCCGCGCAAACCTTCCGCCTCCAGCATTTCCACCATCTGGGTCATATTCTGGATATGGACATCTTTCTGCGTAACGGTCTGCGACACCAATACCGCATCGGCGTCAAGCTCAATGGCTTTGGCTATCAACTCCTCGTTGGGAACCTGACTGCCGAGGTTGTAGGCTTCTATCATTTCGTAGCGTTCCAAACCGTAATGGCCGGCAAAGCCTTTCATGTTCATGATGGCGTCGATGCCCACCGTATGGGCGTCTGTACCCGTGCTGGCACCCACCACCACGATTTTACGCCCTATATGTTCCTTGATGAAGGCATCGGTTTCCTCCATGCTCATCACAGTCGATTCCACCTTGGGAACATGAATGGTGGTGTAATCTACCGTATGCGTGCAGGAACCGTAGGCGTTGAAGAACGTAAAGCCTTCGGTAAGCTCGTGGTAGTAAACGATCTGAGGATTCTCGAATCCCATCTTGCGCAACAGCTGTTTGGCCGCTTCCACCGCTTCATCGCCGCAGGGAACGGGAAGGGTGAAACTGAGCTGGGTTTTGCCGTCGTTCATCGTGTCGCCGTACGGCTTGATGTTCTTGGGGTCGTATGTCTTGTCGATTTCTTCGTGCGAAGTTGAATATAATCCGCCGCTCATCTTATGCTCCTTTCTTCATTAATTGAATAAACGGGTTTTCGTAATCGGGCTGTTTTTCGGCCACGCCCTGCAAGCCTTTGCCACCGTTCTTGGGACGTTTGATATCGGCGAAGATGCCTTTTTCGAGCGCCGTGAAAAGCCCTTCCTTTTCCATCTGCTGCAAAAGCGCGGTAGCCTTGTCGAGCACTTCGGCCGCACGCCGGCGAATCAGACCGCCTTCCTTGAACTCCATTTCCTCGCCGATGCTTTTCATGTTGTTGAAGATATAGCGGGCATTTTCGATGGAGAGATAGCGGTCGCTCATAAAGGGCGTATGGATAGCCTCGGTGGGCATCCCCAAAAGCTGAAGTCCCTGATGCGTCCAGATGCCGATCATATTGAAAAGGGCATCCTGCAAATGGCCGCGGAAGATATTGCCGGTCATGAACTTGGTGGGCGGCATGTATTTAAGCGGCGCCTTGGGGAATATCTCGCGCAACATCTGCGCCTGGGCCAATTCCATCAAGAAGCCGTTTTCCAGCTTGGGATCCATCTCAAAGGCATGTCCCAGCCCCATCTGTTCCTCGGGAAGCCCCGCCAGAAGCGCCAGCTGTTCGTTGATGAAATCGGAAGCCAGCACGGTATGGGCTTCGGCCACGGCATCGGCGGTGGTAAGGTAGTTGTCTTCGCCGGTATTGATGATGACACCTGCAAAACCGTTGATGACCCGCGAGAAATACTGGTCGATCAAGGTGCGCTGCATATTGATGTCGCGGAAAAGAATGCCGTAGAGCGCATCGTTGAGCATCACATCCAGACCTTCCAAAGCCCCCATGACTGCGATTTCGGGCATACACAGACCCGAGCAGTAGTTGCACAAACGGATGTAACGGCCTACTTCCTCTCCCACTTCATCCAAGGCCTTGCGCATGATGCGGAAGTTTTCCTGAGTGGCCATCGTGCCCCCAAAACCTTCGGTAGTGGCGCCGTAAGGCACATAATCGAGCAGACTTTGGCCGGTGGTGCGGATAACGGCGATGATGTCGGCTCCCTGACGGGCGGCGGCCTGCGCCTGGGTAACGTCTTCGTAGATATTGCCGGTGGCCACGATTACGTAGAGATACGGCTTGGGGCCTTCCCCTATCGTGCGCAGGTATTCCTCGCGGCGGGCGCGGCGGGTACGGATGCGGTTCATGGAATCGTCCACATAGGATTGCAAGGCGCTACGGCGTTTATCAGCCGCAGCGACGGGCGTCTTGCCGAGATCGTATTTGCCTGCGCCTACCGCTTCAGCTATCTGCTGCGGGGTCTTACCCGTATCGCAAACGGCGTTGCCCATTACGAACATCACGCCCTTGCCCAACAAACCGGCTTCCTTAAGGGCATCCACCACTACATTGGGGTAAGGCACGCCATCTTCGGTTACACCGTCTATTCCCAAAAGACGGGCTATGGTCCTTTCCGTGGCCACGGTGGTATAGCCGTCAACAAAATTCTGAACCTGACCGGCAATGTTGCCGGCGGCGGTCCGGGCCTGTTTCACCTTTTCGAAATCAAGACCCAATTTACTTTGCGTTCGGATCATTTTATACTATCTTATTGTTTTATTCTTGTTTACTTTGCGCGTAATATCGCTTGGCCCGCGCCAACACATCGGCATCGAAACCCAACAGAGCGGCGATGCGCAACGCTTCGGCAGGAGGTGTGGCATGAAGGTCTTCTTCCACCACCGAATAGTCCATACAAGCCTGAATCCGCGAAATATCGAAAGCCCGGGCACCGGAATCCGGAAAATTTCCGGCGTTTTTCTCCTCGCTGAATCCGCGTATGCGAAGCCGGCGCACCGGATTGGGAATGGCTCCGTAATGCGTGCTGACAACGCTTACGCAACAAGCTGCGGCCAGGCTTTCCAGCACCGCGCTCACAATGGCTTTTCCCTCCTCGGGATTGGTGGTGCGGGCCAGTTCGTCGATAAAAACCAAAAGCCTGCCGCCTGCCGCCAAAAGCCGAAGCACTTCGTTGAGACGCTGCATTTCCGCACCGAACGAAGACAGGCCGCGGGTTTCGTTCTGTTCATCCTGCACCAGAAGTTCCACGCTGTCGAAAAGAAACATCGATGCTTTTTCGGCCGGAACCGGAAAACCGAATTGCAACAGGCACTGCGCAAGGGCGAGGCTTTTGAGCAAAACGGTCTTTCCGCTCATATTCGCCCCTGTAAGCAAACAAGTGCCTTTCTGCAAGGCTATGTCGAGGCTTTGATAACGATGGCCTTTTTCTTCCAGCGTGTGTTTTACCATGGGGTGAAACAGCCCCTGATAGCGCAATGTCTCCGTGGAATTTTTCCAAACGTCTTTATGCAAGAGGGGCACGATAAGCCCTTCCCGGGCGGCCAACTCTGCCTTGGCCAACAGCAGATCCCAGTAGGCGATTCTTTCCATGGCCTCTTTCAGTGCGGGGACATGCGGTCTGAGACGGAGGGCCAAGTCCTCCCTCACCTGCCGTTCCAGTGCCTCACATTCGGCCTGCAAACGGGCAATTTCATCTTTGAGGGAAGGTTCTCCTTTTGCATCCTCAGGCTCCAGCCGGGCTTCAAGGCGAAGCATTTCCTTGCGTTTCTGCGTCAGTTCAACGCTGTATTCATCGTAGATGTAGAAAGTGGGCAGACCTTCTTTGCGCGGGTCCAAAACAGACACCACGGCCGAAAGGTCGGGAAAACCGGCCGGGGCGGGATGAAAGGCGCAGGCCTGAATCAGATCGGCCACATAAACCGAAGCATCGCCTATCAGGAGCGAGAAGCGCTTGAGTTCAAAAAGCTGCACATCGTCTACGGCCTCTTTGGCAAGCAGAGCGAACGTGCCGCGGATATCCAGCACTTGGGAAAACTTAAGCTTGAGTTTGTTGACGGCTACGCTCTTTCCCTCGCCGATAAAGCCTTTGAGCACATCGATACGCTGCAATTCCCGCATCAGGTCATCTTCCTGACCGATACCGTACCACGCTTGGCCGGAAAGCAATTCCCTGCCCACGCCCGACTGTAGATCCAACCGCAGCAGCATATACTCGAAACCGCTTATCCGTTGCCTCGCCTCATTTATCCGCATAACTTACAAAGTTAATGCTTTTTCGGTATAATACGTGAAGAACAGGCCTTTCCCGACAGGCTTTGTCTAATTGCCCTGTTTCTCCGCCCATCCCCCCTCCGTTCTCGAAAAAAGAGAAAAAACTTTACCCCAGTATATCGTACACTTCGGTCTGAAGGGCTTCCGCCATTTTCTCACGTAGTTCGGCCGAATCGAGACGGTAACCGTCCGGGGAGGTTGGATTTACGCAAACCCCCAGGATATGCGGTTGCTGCAATACCCAGACACGCGAACCTGATCGGAGAAACTTACGATAGGCGGCCTCGGAAAAGAAAAACTTGGTAAAATCACTCACGATAAGGTCGGGGCGCTGTTTACGGGCGGAAAGAAAATCCAGAAAAGGATCGTTTACCAAACCGGCGATATAGAGAAACGCACCGTTCCGACAATACGGTTCTATTTTCTGGCGGTGTTTGTCTATCTGCAAAAGCGAGGGGATCGCCAAGTCTTCGATCCGGCCGTCGGCATCCACGCCATGCACGCCTGTTTTCAAACTTTCAAGCAAGGTTCTCCGGGTTTGATCCAAAAGCCCGAAAACCGGCATGTTCATCAAACTATGACGGAAAGCGGTCTGACGCACCAGTTCCTCCATATTTTTGGAAAAGGCCGCGCCTGTGCAGAGAATCATGGCCCGGGACACAAAGGGCGAAGCGAGGCTCATACGCGACAATGCGCCGTCTATAATAGCCGTTCTGGCACCGAAAGCGTGAACCTGACGGATATATTCCCGCAAGCCTTGCGTATAAGCGTACCCCGAAAGGATAAGTTTTCCAGGTGTTTTCACCCGCGCCGTCACCAGACGTCCGCAAGCAGTATTCTCACGGCTCACATCCAGGATTTCGGCCGAAAGATGTCGTTTGAAGAAATAGTTTTCGGCTGTCTGCACCACCATTCCCGGATAAAAATCAAGTTCGGGTTTGGCGGTTTTGTAAACGATATCCGTGCTTTCTCCATCGGTTCCGATAGAGGTTACAGCCAACATGGCAGCCTTTTCAGGCTCCCGGTAATGATGCAGCAAGGCCCGCAGGCAAACCGTTTTGCCCACATTCTTGGCCATTCCCACCACTGAAAGGCTTTCGTACCGGGTTATCTGATCAAAAAAAGCAGGTACCATACGTAAACAAAGATACGGTAAGTCGAGGGCAGAAACAAACAATCCTCCTTGTTTGTTTCCGCCGAGACGGAAGTATCTTCAATGAAATTAAAGATACGGCAAGTCGAGGGCAGAAACAAACGGTTCTCCTTGTTTGTTTCCGCCGAGACGGAAGTATCTTCAATGTGATTAAAGAAAGAAATTATCTTGGTATATTTGGGCCGTCAAAAATATCCCATGGCAACCGCTTCCGACCCTCATGAATTAGAAACCGAACCCATTCCCAAACTGCTTTGGAAGTTCGCTCTGCCGGCGGTCATCACCACGCTGACCACCTCTCTCTATAACCTCATCGACCGTATCTTTATCGGTCAGGGAGCAGGCGCGCTGGCCATTTCCGGACTGGCCTTGAGCCTGCCCATCATGAACTTCCTGCAGGCTTTCGGTACATTGGTGGGCGTAGGGGCTTCCACCCGTGTTTCGATTGTGCTGGGGATGCACGACCGCGACTGGGCCGAACGCATTTTGGGCAACGCCCTGGTACTTACCTTTATCATCTGGGCTTTCCTCAGCCTGTTGTGTCTGGCCTTGCTGCATCCTCTTCTCACCACTTTCGGGGGCAGCGAAAACACCATCCCCTACGCAGCCGACTATCTGAAAATCATTATTCCCGGCTATATCTTCAGCAACCTTGCCTACAGCTTCTGCAATATCATCCGGGCTTCGGGCGCACCCAGAATGTCGATGAACATCATGCTGGTCGGGGTAGCGGTGAATCTGGTGCTCGACCCGCTGTTTATCTTCGGTTTCAAATGGGGCATACAGGGCGCGGCTGTCGCCACGGTACTGTCGATGTTCGTATCGTCGATTTTCACCATGTACCATTTTCTGCGGCACGATGCCTATATCCGATTTACCCGCTCCACGATGAAACTGAAGGCCTCCATCGTAAAGAATATCCTCTCTATCGGCATGTCGCCCTTTTTGATGAACGTGGCCGCCAGCATAGTGGCCGTTATCCTCAATACCCGGCTTTTCAAATATGGGGGAGATCTGGCCGTGGGTGCCTACGGCATCATCAACGGCTACGCCATCCTTTTCGTGATGTTCGTGATCGGCCTTTGCCAGGGAATGCAACCTATTGTGGGTTATAACTACGGGGCAAAAAAGATGGACCGTTCCAAACAAGCCTTTTTTCTCTCCGTAAAGGCCGGATCGGTCATTACCGTTTTCGGCTTCCTGCTGATGGAACTTTTTCCCGGCATGGCCGCCAGAGCCTTTACCCCCGATATTGAACTGATAGGTATCGCCAAAAACGGTTTCAGATTTATCTTCCTGATGTTTCCTTTCGTGGGATTCCAGATTGTAACCAGCAACTTTTTCCAGTCTTTGGGAAAAGTGCACCTGTCTATTTTCTTAAGCCTTACCCGGCAGGTGCTGTTTCTGATTCCGGCCCTTTTCCTCTGTTCACGGTTCTGGGGGCTGAACGGGGTTTGGGCCGCCACACCGGTGGCCGATTGCCTATCGATTCTGGTAACGATTTTTATTCTCTCCCGGCAGATAAAACGCCTGAAATAGGAATCCCTCTCTTTTCTATTGGAGCCTGACCCATTTGAGCCGCAGGCTGTTGGCCACCACCGACACCGAACTGAAAGCCATAGCCGCACTGGCTATCATGGGATTTAAGGTGATTCCCCAGAAAGGGAAGAGCAAACCGCTTGCCAACACAAGGCCGGCCACATTGTAGATAAAAGCCCAGAAGAGATTGCCTTTGATGATGCCGTATGTTTTTCGGGAAAGCAGAATGGCGGTGGGAATGGCGGCGATATCGGTTTTCTCGTTGCCGATAAGCACTACCGAGGCCACATTGGCGGCAATGTCGGTTCCCCGTTTCAAGGCGATGCTTACATCGGCCCTTGCAAGAGCCTGACTGTCGTTGATACCGTCGCCCACCATGGCCACCCTACGCCCTTCTTGCTGCAACCGTTTGATGTATTCTTCTTTGTGGGAGGGCAACATACCGGCCTCGTAATTACCGATGCCGAGTCTGGAGGCCAAGGCGGAAGCGGCCCTTTGATGGTCTCCGGTAAGCATATACACCTCCACGCCCGCTTTCTGCAAGCGGACTACAGTTTCTTGCGCACAAGGTTTCACCTCATCCGAGATACCCAGATAGAGCAAAGGGTGTTCATCCTTTCCGAACACCACTATGCTGTAGGCTTTCTCCACCCAGTCCGACACCAATTCCTGCTGGGCGGGAATCAATGCGGGGATTTTTTCGGAAAGCAACGAAAGACCGCCAATCCAATAAGATTGGCCACGGTAATTAAATTGCAACCCTTTTCCGGTAAGGCTTTCAAGATTCTCCATTTCCCGGAAAATTTCCGCAACCGGCGCGGCCCCGGACGTTTCTTTCAAGGTATCGGTCCATTGCACGGCGGCTTGCGCCAAAGGATGTTCGCTTTTTTCTTCGGCGGCACGGAAAAGTCCGATCCATTCGCCGAGCGATTGGTTTTCGGGTACAAAATAGGCGCTTACCACGGGTTTTCCGCAAGTAAGCGTGCCTGTTTTGTCCATCACCACGGCGTCTACCTGCGAGAGGGATTCAAGCGCGGAAGCGTCTTTGATGAGAATATGGTTGCGGGCCGCCCGCCCCATGCCCACCATCAGGGCTGTGGGCGTAGCCAGACCCAAAGCACAGGGACAGGCTATCACCAGCACCGACAAGGCGCACAGCAAGGCATAGTGAAAACAGGCCGTACCGCCTATCAGCAGCCACAACACAAACGTAAGCGCCGCCAAAAGCAGTATCACCGGAACAAACACGGCCGCCACCTTATCGGCAATACGTTGCACGGGAGCTTTGCTGCCTTGGGCTTCCCGCACCATACGCACGATTCCTGCCAACACCGTATCGGCTCCCGAAGCGGTGATTTCCACTTCCAGACCGCCTTTCTGATTGATGGTACCGGCCACCACACGACTTTCCGGCGTTTTGAGTACCGGAACCGGCTCACCGGTAATCATGCTTTCATCCACATAGGAAGAACCGGTTCTCACCACCCCGTCGGCCGGCAGTTGCGAACCGGGGTGTACGCTCACCCTGTCGCCGGGGCGAAGAACGGATACAGGAACCTGTTTTTCTCCGTTTTCAGTAAGCAGAAACGCCGTGTCGGGCTGTAGGTGCACCAATTCGCGCAAGGCCGCCGAAGTGCCGTTTTTGGCACGGCCTTCCAACAGTTTCCCTAAAAGCACAAAGGCGATAATCATACCCGATGCCTCGAAATACACATGGGAACCCAAGCCGTTTTTTTGCCAGAATTCCGGAAAACAAAGCGTAAACACACTGAAAAGAAACGAAACCAGGGTACTTACGGCCACCAGCGTATCCATGTTGGCACTCCACTGTCTGGCCAAACGGAAAGCGTTCCGGATAAAGTCGCGGCCACCGATATAGAGGATAAAAAAAGACAGCCACATCATCGCCACATCCTTGCCAGGAAAATGCCAGGCATGAGCCATTCCCAACACCATAAGCGGCAAGGCCAATATCCATACAACTAACACGCGCTTTTTCAATGCCGCATAAACTTTCGCGTTTTCCTTTTCCTGCTCGGCAAAGGGATCGGGACTGTTTATAATCAGGTCATATCCTGCATCCTGTATGGCTTTTTGCAAGGATACGGCATCGAAATCCTCGTTGTATTCCACATGGAGAAGGGAGGCGGCAAAATTGGCCGAAGCCTTTTTTACGCCCCGCTGGGAGGCGGCGATACCTTCTGCCCGTTGCGCGCAACCGGCACAATGAAGATTAAGCAAGGGATAGTCGGCGGTATGAAGTTTTGCAGTCATCATCCATCTGTTTTGAAAAACGTACAAAAATAGAAAACATCCGATGCATCCGGATTGCAAAAACAACCGCGTCCGACAGGGTAAAACGGTTTACTTGGATTTGTCGCGGAAGAAAATCTTCATCGGAACACCGGAAAAATTCCAGATCCTGCGCAACTGGTTCTCCACAAAACGTTTGTATGGTTCTTTCACGTATTGGGGAAGATTGCAGAAAAAAACGAAGACCGGATATTCGCCGGGCAGTTGGGTGATATATTTAATCTTGACCGACTTACCTTTATATATTGGCGGCGGGGTCTGCTTAAGGATGGGCAGAAGCGTTTCGTTGAGTTCGGAGGTAGGAATGCGGCGAACACGGTTGTCGTACACCTCCTTCACTTTTTCCAAAGCCTGGTAGATACGTTGCTTGTTGATAACGGAGGTAAAAACGACGGGAACATCGTTGTCGGGCGCCAAACGCTCTTTTACAAAAGCTTCATATTGCTTGAGTGTGTTGCTTTCTTTTTCTATCAGATCCCATTTGTTCACCACTACCACCACGCCTTTGTTGTTGCGGCGGCAAAGTCCGAACAGGTTCAGGTCCTGGGCTTCCAGACCGGCCGAAGCATCCAGCATCAGCACGCAGACATCGCTGTTTTCAATGGCACGGATGGAGCGCATCACGGAATAGAACTCGATGTTTTCGGTTACTTTCTGCTTGCGGCGGATACCGGCGGTATCCACCAGATAGAAGTCGAAATCAAAGCGATTGTAGCGTGTGAAAACCGTGTCGCGCGTGGTGCCGGCAATGGGCGTTACGATATTGCGTTCCTCTCCGATAAAAGCGTTGATGATGGAAGACTTGCCTACATTGGGGCGACCGATAACGGTAACGCGGGGAAGGTCGTCGGGAACAATCTGTTTCTGATTGTCCATATCTCGCACCACTTCGTCTAAAAGTTCGCCCGTACCGCTACCGTTGGCAGAAGAAAGGGTAAAAAGCCTGTCGAATCCCAAGGCGTAGAACTCGCCGGCCGCCGGTTCTTTGTCGGCCGAATCTATTTTGTTCACCACCAGCAACACCGGTTTGTCGGTTCTCCGCAAAAGCTGCGCCACGTCCTCATCCATGGGCGTGAGCCCTTCCTTACCGTCCACCAGAAACAGAATCACATCGGCTTCATCAACGGCCAGGGAAACCTGTTTGCGGATCTCGCTGTTGAAAGAATCTTCGTTGTCGAGCAGATAGCCTCCGGTATCGATTACCGAAAACTCCTTGCCGTTCCAATCGCCGGTTCCGTAGTTGCGGTCGCGGGTAACGCCGCTGGTCTCGTCCACAATGGCATCGCGCGATTCGGTAAGACGGTTGAAGAGCGTGGATTTACCAACATTGGGACGGCCCACGATAGCTATAATATTCCGCATCACAATAGGTTTTTACGAAAAAAGGCCTGCCCAAACCTCTTGTGCAAGCCTTTATTTTTTTTAGTAGCGGGGGCAGGATTCGAACCTACGACCTCCGGGTTATGAGCCCGACGAGCTGCCTCTGCTCTACCCCGCAATGTGATTGCAAAGGTACTGTTTTTTTATTTAAATACAAAATGGGCGAAAGAGAGACCGGCAAAACCGTGTTTCAAAACAGATAGCGCCACACTTTTCATGTCAAAGTGCCTGCTCATTCCCATCCCGAACCCTTGAAATCGTCTATCTCGCGGCGTTCGCGTTTGGTGGGACGGCCGGTGCGGGGGTCGCGCCTTTCGAAAGAGGGCGCTTGCTGCATGGCCAGTTTGGCCTTTTCTTCGGAAGAGGTTACATCGACGATATAATCCGCCACCTTGGCCGCCCCCACCCTGTTTTTGAGAAGTTCCTTCACCTGATAGGAAAACGTTACCCCGTGGCGGCTCAGATGAAAAACATCGTTTTCCTTTATCTCCTTGGCCGCCTTCACGATATCCTCGCCTATGCGGACCCGCCCCAGCCGACAGGCCTCCGAAGCTTCCGAACGGGTCTTGAACAAACGAACCGCCCAAAGAAATTTATCTATCCGCATACCTTGCTTTCTTCTATCTTTTGTCGAACGCCTGCCAACCCTGCGCGGTAAGCGGAACCAAGGTGCCGTTTTCCGGCACGAGGAAATTGCCTTGCGCGGCCTCGGTCATATAACCGATAACCTTTACCTGATGGCAATCCTTTATTTTTTCATAGTCGGCCTGTTTTACGGTAAACAGCAGCTCGTAATCTTCCCCTCCGCTCAAGGCCGCCACTTCCGGCAGAATCTTGAACATCTCAAGCGCCTTGCAGGTTTCCAGATCCACCGGTATCTTACTTTCGTGCAACATGCAGCCGCATCCCGATTCCTTGCTCAAGTGCAGGATTTCCGAGGCCAGACCGTCTGAAACATCAATCATCGAAGTAGGCACCACCCCTATTTTCTCCAACAAATCCACTATATCCAGCCGCGGTTCGGGCTTCAACTGGCGTTCCAGCACATAGGAAAAATCCTTGAAGTCGGGCTGCATCGCGGGATTTGCCAAAAACTCGCGCTTTTCCCTCTCCAGCAAAAGCAATCCCGCATAGGCACCGCCCAAATCGCCCGACACGCAAAGCAAATCGTTTTCTTTCGCCCCGCTGCGATAGGCCACCCTTTCAGGCCGGGCCGAACCCAATACCGTTACCGAAATACACAAACCGGAAGCGCTCGAAGTGGTATCGCCTCCCACCAGGTCCACACCGTAACGCTCGCAACAAAGCCGCATTCCGGCGTAAAGTTCTTCCAATGCCTCTAATGAATAACGGTTCGAAACGGCGATGCCCACCAGCACCTGCAAAGGCTTGGCGTTCATGGCCGCTATATCCGAAAGGTTCACTGCAATGGCCTTGTATCCCAAATGCTTGAGCGGGCAATAGGTCATGTCGAAATGCACCCCTTCTATCAAAAGATCTTTCGACACCAACTGCACATGCCCTTCGGGAATCCGGAGCACCGCCGCATCATCGCCTACTGCCTTGAGCGTATTTTGAGGATGATGTATCGGCAAATCCTGCGTGAGCCGCTCTATCAACCCGAATTCGCCCAGTTTTTCCAGTTCTGTGCGGCCTTGGCCGCCTTTATTTTCAATTTCTTCCATGTTTTCTGTCTTTTTAACGGGCCTTAGGCGCCGATGTCCGTCCTGTCTTTTTTCCTATTGCGGTAACGGGTAAGCGAGGTGGCGCGACGCGACAAAATAAACATAGGCAGCGAGGCGCCTACCGTCATACAAAGGATCACCGTTACGGTAATGATCACATTCAGGAAAAAATTGTTCAGATAGAGAAAAGCCTCTGCCTGTGTGCCCAGATTCTGCATAAACAGAATGATTGAAAACACCGCCTTATAGGCATACATCCCCGGCACCATGGGCAAAAGGGCCGGAATGTAAAGCGTTGTCATGGGGCAATGCACCACCGAACCCAGCCAAAGGCTGCCGAATCCCATCAATAAAGCCGCCGCCAAGGTGGAAGTGGCGATATCCCAACCGGCAAGCTGCATCAACACGTAGCGCACCGCATAACCCACGGCGGCCAAAATCATAATACCCGGCAAAGACTTCCGGGATGGATTCGACACTGCCCCGAATCCCAAGGCGGCGAAGGCGGCGCAAACGGCACGTATCAGAGTTTCCTCTATCATAGCAAACTTCCTTGAAATATCACCATCGAAATCGAAAGCCCCACAGCCAGACAAAGCACAATCAGCAATGCACGCATCAAACGGGCAAAACCTATGAGGATATGGTTTTCGATAATATCAATCACACCGGTAATCATGGGAACGCCCGGTATCATGAAGAGCACACTGGTAGCCACCGCTATAGTGGCATCGACCTGACTGAAACACAACATGAACGATGCCAGAAAAGAGGAGACGAACGACACCAGGATTACGGCCAGAAAATGGTCAACCCCTTTTTTCTTAAGCCATCTCAGCAGTCTGAATCCCACGAAAGTACTGAAGAACACCACCAACATACCTTTCCAATCCCCATCGAACAGGCGGCAGAAACAAGCGTTGGCCACCGATACCAACAATGTGACCAGCCAGGAATTCATGCGCGGCTTATCACACAATGCCTTGAATTCCCGCCGCAAGTCGGCCACACTTTCATGTCGGTCGTGTACTTTCCAGCTCAAGGCGCTCAGTTCCGAATTAAGCTCGAAACTTACCGGAAGCTGATGGATCGGCACCACTTCGGTACAAATCTCTTCGGTTTGAGGATCCACAAGCGTAAGGATGATGCTCGAAGCCAGAATCATCATGCTCACTTCCATGTCGTAGGCTTCGCAGATGCGCCGCGAATTGCGCACCACCCGCGTGCAATGTACGCCCGACCCCAACAATACCGAGGCGTAATCGGCAATAAAGGCCGTGAGTTCCTTCAGTTTCAAAGACTGGTTCATCCTTGCCCCTCTTTTACGATTTCGTTTATCTCTTCCGCTCGATCCACTATCTTCCATGCGCCCCCCGAGACCAATTCTTCCCGGGTCCTGAAGCCCCAGCTCACCCCCACCGCACGGAGGCCGGCGTTAGATGCCGTTTGCATATCCACTTCCGAATCTCCCACCAACAACACTTCCTGTGCTTTCAAACCCAACGTACGGCAAATATGATATACCGCATCGGGTTCAGGTTTGAGGGGAAACTCAGTACCCGCCCCCAGCACACAGTCGAAAGAACACGCGGAAAAAAGGCCGTCCATAATCTTTCGCGTAATGGAATCGGGTTTATTCGACAACAGGCCCAACTTCACCCCTTGCCTTTCAAGTTCGCTCAGCATCGGAGCGATACCTTCGTAAAGGCGTGTCTTCACCGCATAGTTTTTTCCGTAATCGGCCAGAATCTTTTCACGGCATCGTTCCACCGTGGCTTCGTCCCGGCCGTTTTCGGGCAAGGCGTTCCATACCAGATTCCTGATGCCGCGTCCGAGAAAAAGCCCGTAACTTTCCACCGGCCACACAGGAAACCCTTCTTCGGCAAGCGTACGGTTGGTGGCATCGGCCAAATCCTCTTTCGAATCGATAAGCGTACCGTCCAAATCGAATATCACGCCCTTGATGGTTGCCTTCACGCCGACAGCCCTCCCTTGCCCTTGACTTCTTCCAGTTTCACCAACTTGTTCATGATGGCATAAATGGTGAGGCCGGCCGAACTGTGCACCTGCAACTTGGTGGCGATATTGCGCCGGTGCGTTATCACTGTATGTTTCGAAAGACACAACTTTTCGGCTATCTGCGTATTGGTAAAACCTTTCACCACATACGAAACAATCTCTTTCTCACGCTGGCTGAGCGATTTTTCGGAATCGCCCGCACCGGCTTCACGGGGCGTGAGCCGCGAGATTTTCTCCTCTATCTGCCTGCTCTCGTCAAAAAGGGAAATGGTTTCATCAAAACCCTGCATGTGCTGCATGTCCCGCAATTCGGTCACCAACCCTACCAGAATCAGCTCGGAACGATTGAGTCTGGTCCGTAGCCCGGACGGGCTGTCCATACCGATAAAGGCCATGTTGACAACCAGTACATCGGGACGTTCGGCCACAACCTGATTGACGAGCTGATGGATTTCCTTCACTCTCGAAATCCTGTATTCGGCACCGATTTTGCCTATAACGGCCGCCAAGCCCTCAAACACCAGATCGGAGGTTTCGGCGATAGTGAATCTAAGCATCTTTTTCATCATCGCCTTTTACTTTTCAAGCCTTTCGATAAGGGGCACCAGCAAAACGTCTTCAAGTGCATTATGCTGGCGGAGATCTTCGGCACAAGTGAAAATATCGAAGAGCACGGCATTGAAATCGTGTCCTGTCTTGCCGGTATAATATTTAAGCAGGATATCTCGCAACTCCGTGAGCTGACTTTCAATTTGATTATGTTGCTTACGGAAAATGGAGATGTGGTAATCCTTTCCCGCCTTTCCCTGCACCAAAGCGCGGATATACGGAAAAACGGTCTGTTCCTCGTATTGCATGTGTTTTTTCACTTCCGCCACATAATCGTCGTAAAAACGCATCACGGCCACAGCCACATCATGCTGATCCTTGTCGCTGATGGCATCCAGAAGCCGGGTGCGGATGGAAGGCAAGCGGTAATCGAGAAAATATTCGTGGGAATTATGCAGGTAGCGCACTATTTCTTCGGGGATCAGCACCTTCTCGATTTCTTTAGAACCGGTTTCTCCATTCAGGTTCATGTTGACTACCGCCAGAAATGTACGGGTATCTATGCCGTTGCGGCGACAAACCTCTCCGATGGAGCTTTCCCCGAATCCCATCGGAATACCGAAACGACTCAAAACAAACAGCATGTAATAATTCTGGCATACCAATGCGCTCATCTTGTCGTTCTCTGCGTATTTCATCTTGGTATTCATCTCTTTTCTTCGTTATTTTGCGAAATTCCCGTTGCATCGCCAGGCCTATGAGGGAAACGGTGCGGCGGAAATGCAAATTTAGGAATTTCACAGATGCAAAAAAACGAAAACCTGCCGCTGAAAACACTCTTGCTGGCCTTGGAGGAATGGGCTCCGGCCGCATGGCAGGAAAGCTACGACAACGCCGGCCTTGTACTGGGGCGCAGCGGTAAAGATCTGAGCCGGGTCCTGATTTGTTTCGACCTTACGCCGGATGTGGTGGACGAAGCCATCCAGAAGAACGTCCAGCTGATTATTTCCCATCATCCGCCCATTTTCAGAGGCATCAAGAAGATACACCCCGATTCCCGCACGGGGTATATGCTGAAACGTTCCCTGCAACACGACATAGCCTGGTACAGCATGCACACCAATCTGGACAATACCCTGAGCGGTGTAAACCGGTTTCTTTCCCGGCAACTGGAACTGCAGGCCGCAAAACCGCTCGTTCCGCTCAAGGGCGTGTACCGGAAATTGCAGGTATATGTGCCCTCTTCCCACGCACCGGCCCTGGCCCAGGCCTTGGCCGAAGCCGGTTGCGGAGCGTATCGGAACTACGACTCCTGTCATTGGGAATGTGCGGGCACAGGCACTTTCCGTGCGCTTGAAAACGCCCGTCCCTTTGTGGGAGCCCCCGGAAAACCGCACACGGAAGCCGAGACCAAACTTGAATTCATCTATCCCGCCCACAAGCAACGGCAGGTTATCGGTTGCATCGAAAAAAATCACCCTTACGAAGAACCCGCCTTCGACCTCTTCTGCCTCGAAAACGAAAGCATGACCGAAGGTGCAGGCGTTATCGGCACCCTGCCCGTCCCCCTCTCCGAACAACAGCTCTTAGACAAGCTCAAATCGCTTACGGGCGTACCCTGTATCCGCCATTCGGGCTTTGCGGGCAGAAACATCCGAACCCTCGCCCTTTGCGGGGGAAGCGGCAGTGCCTTTATCGGAGCGGCGCAGACACAGAAAGCAGATGTGTATGTTACCGGAGATCTCAAATATCACGACTTTACCGATGCCGAACCCGGTACCTGGTTGGTGGATATAGGACATTTCGAGAGCGAACAGTTCGTGAAAGAACTCATATATGAGTACATTACCGAAAAATTTCCTAACTTTGCCGCCCATATTTCGGAACGGTCGTCAAACCCCGTTTCGTTTTACTAAACCGATTTGATATCATGAAAGAAAAAGCCGGAGCCAAAGCAGAAAAGAAAACAGCAACCAAAACCGCGGCGGCCAAAACCGCTCCCGTTGCCGCACCTGAAGAACGGGATGCTGCCGTTGAACAGAAACTGGTTTCTCTCTATGCCTTGCAAAGTGTAGATTCCGCCATAGACAATATCCGTATCCTCCGGGGCGAACTTCCCTTGGAAGTGCAGGATTTGGAAGACGACATCGCCGGTTACAAGGCCCGGATCGAAAAAATCACGGGCGATATGGATGAAATAAACCGGAACATCGCCGAACGAAAATCCGCCATTACCGATATCAAGGCGCAAATCAAGAAATACGAAAAGCAGCTGCGCGAAGTAAAGAACAGCCGCGAATACGATGCCCTGAACAAGGAAATCGAGTATCAGACGCTTGAAAACCAGTTGCACGAAAAGCGCATCCGCGAAGCTACCGCCCATCTGGAAAAGAAAAAAGCCGATTTGGAACGCATCGAGACCGCTTGTACCGAACGCGAAAAAGACCTTGAGGTAAAGAAAAACGAACTCAACGAAATCGTGGCTGAAACCGAAAAGGACGAAAAGGCGCTGATGAAGAAATCGGATGAATACAAGACCCATATCGAACCGCGGTGGCTCCGTCTTTACGAACGTATCCGCAACAACGCTCACAACGGCCTGGCGGTGGTTTGCCTCGACAGGGATGCCTGCGGTGGCTGTTTCAGCAAGATTCCGCCCCAACGCACCATCGATATCAGCATGCACAAGAAAATCATCTCCTGCGAATATTGCGGCCGCTTCCTCGTGGATGAATCCATCAAGGAAAAGGCTTTGGATTTCATAGAGAAAGACAAGAAGTAAGCAATTATTCCCCGGGATCTAACCGCCGCCCGACAAATCGGGTTCTTGCGCAAGATCTCATCAAAAAGGCTGCATGGAAAAACAAAACCATGCAGCCTTTTTCTTTTTTATCAAGAAACCGAGTCAAGCCGTATAATCCCGTCCGGCAGGCCAGAAGGCCCGCAACAGAATAAGGGCGTGAAACCACAACGTGGACGGCACACCGAAATGAATGCACATGATACGGAAACGTTCCTTCCAGGAAAGCAACAGCATCTGTCGGGATTTCCCCCCCTTGAGGTAACAGGCCATGATACGGTGGGTGTAAACAATGCCGCGGGCCGCTTCAAGGGCCTGCAACACCCAGTTGTAATCGGCCGAACACCGGTAGCGCAGATCATATTCTGCGGCGATGCGCCGCCGCACCAATATGGACTGATGGCACACCAGCATCCCCCATCGGAAACTCTTGGGCGTAAGCTTTCGGGGAGCGCGCAAACGCCTCATTCCCGCCGGTTTCCATTCGGCATCCACCAATTGGGTCTGTCCGTAATACACATCCGCCCAACCGTCTTCACTGCCGGCGCGTGTTTCTTCCTGCGTTCTTCCGGTAGGGAAAACTTCTGCCAGAAACTTGTCCGAATAGATAAAGTCGCCGGCATTCAGAAACCACACGAAATCACCCGAAGCCATTTTCAGCCCCTTGTTCATCGCATCGTAAATGCCCTTGTCGGGTTCGGATATCCAACGATCCACCACATCTTCGTTCCGGGAGATCAGATCCCGGGTTCCGTCTTTCGAAGATCCGTCCACCACGATATATTCTATCCTTGCGTAATGCGCCTTTTGCGCACGCACGCTCGCAATGGTCCTGCTCAGAGCTTCTCTGGCGTTGTACACTACCGTAACGATGGAAACAAGCGGTTGCGGTTCCATATTCTATTCGATAATATCCATCTCTTCGACCAAGCGCGTGGCACCGGCAAATTTGTCGATGATAAACAAACAATAGCGGATGTCGAGCATGATATTGCGGCACATTTCGGAGTCGTAACGGATATCGCTCATGGTACCTTCCCAGCAACGGTCAAAATTGATGCCGATCAGATTGCCTTCCCCATTGAGCACCGGACTTCCCGAATTGCCGCCCGTGGTGTGGTTGGTACCCACAAAAGCCACCGGCATCTCGCCCAACGCATTGGCATACCGGCCGTAATCCTTGTTGGCATAAAGTTCCTTCAGCCTGTCTTCCACCACATAATCGTAGATACCGGGGTCTTCTTTTTCCATAATCCCCTCGATGGTGGTGTAGGGACGGTAATATACCGCATCGGCCGGCGAAAATCCCGCCACCTTTCCGTAAGCCACCCGTAAAGTGAAGTTGGCATCGGGATAAAGCTGTTCGCTGCCTACGTTGCGCAACGGACCAACCGGTTTGAGGCCCACCCGCATCACGGTAGCGAAATCCCCGCTTTCGGTCAGTGCCATCTGCCCTTTCATGTAAAGACGTTGCAGGCTGTCTATCTGTTTTTGGCATTGCAAGACAAGCGGCCGCACCGCATGGAGATAACGGCCGTAAACCTCATCGGCATATTTGAAAAGCGGATCTTTTTCTATTTCCTTATATGATGCGGCATTGTAGCGGTTCAAAAAAGACCGGAGCCGATCAGGATCGGTAAAAAGCGACTTGCCGTAAAAGGTTTCCATCGCTTTCCCAACGTTCTTGTCGGGAAAGTCGATTACCTGCGTGAAGCTTCCATCGGCATGTGTCTGGAAAATCATCCTTTCAAAAATAGCCCGATCCACCTCCGCATTGTAGTCCTTAAAGAATTTTTCCGCCTTTCGTTCACACTCGGCAAGCGCTTCCTCAAGCTTCATTCCGGTTTCCTCACCCTTCGAGACACGGCAGAGTTTCTTGAAAGAATAGGCGAACCCCACCGCTTCGGGTGCAAGGATATGTTCCTGAAAAACGATGGCCTCCGTCTGGCAGACCGCCATTTCCTCATAAGCCTTTTTCAATGCCGGAAGCACGCCTGCGTAAGGTTCTCCGTTCAAGGATTGTGTCCAGTCTTCGAAGATCTTTTCATAATCCTGTTTACTGCCGATAACGTTGAGTCTTTGGATGCCTTTGACTTCACCTATCCATTTTTTCCAACCGTTGGCGATACCGGCCGCCTTGGCCGCGTATTGAATCCTCACCGCCGGATCTTTTTCCATGGCGGCCTTGATTACTTCCAGACGGGCGGTGCGGGCAGCGATCCGCATCGGGTCTTCCTGTTCCAGAATCTGTCTGACCCCGAACGAACTGAGGTACTCCTGCGTACGGCCGGGATAGCCGAAAACGAAAGTGAAGTCCCCCTCTTCATAACCGCGCAGATCTATCTTCAGATACCTGAGGGGTTTGTATGGTTTGTTATCCGGACTATACGGAGCGGGGGTATTGTCCTTTCCGGCATAGATGCGGAACACCGAGAAATCTCCCGTATGCCGCGGCCACATCCAATTGTCGGTGTCTCCGCCGAATTTGCCGATATTGGAGGGAGGCGCACCCACCAGACGCACATCGGTAAACACTTCGTAAATGAACATATAATACTGGTTGCCGTAATAAAACGGCACCACCTTCACTTCCGTTTTCCCTTCCTGGGAAAAGGCCTCCGACAAACGTTTGCCGCGGGCCTGAATACTGTCGCGGCGCTGGTTTTCGGTATAGCGCGCATCGATACCGTCCAACATGCTGTGGGTTACATCCCGCATTTCTTTCAGAAAACGCACCGCCAAACCGGGGCAAGGCAGTTCTTCATCCATCGTGGCCGCCCAAAATCCGTTGGTCAGATAATCATGTTCTACCGAAGAATGGTATTGGATATAACTGAACCCACAGTGATGGTTGGTAAGCACCAACCCTTGATCGGAAACCACCTCACCCGTACACCCGCCGCCGAATATCACAACGGCGTCCTTGAGCGAGGAATGGTTGATACTGTAGATGTCGTCGGCCGTAAGTTGCAACCCCAGACGTTGCATCTGCGCCTGATTCCGCTGCAAAAGAAGCGGAACCCACATACCTTCATCGGCCCTGACCGTTCCCCCCATCGCAATGAGGGCACAGGAAAAAAGAATCGTTTTCTGTAAAAAAATTTTCATGAACATCGCTCAGAAAGTGATTTTATCTTGTTTTGGAGATTCAAACGCTCAAAGGGCGTCAGCCTTTTCAAAAGCCCGTGTGGCCTTGGTGGTTCTGCGTTTGTTGAACGCATCCAGATCAAGGGTGAGGCTGATGTAATTGGGCGACCCCAGTTTATGGAATTTGGAACGGGAATAGCTGAAATTAAACTTGGAGATACGGAATCCCACACCCCACGAGAAGCCTACCATCCCGGGCTTGGAGGGAAGCATCATATCGCGGGAACGCATGTAGTTGTAGGATGCCCTGATATAGAAACCACGGTAGGGAATCAATTCCAGCCCCACCACGATATGCCGCGCCAGATTATCGAAAAAATCGGCCGCCCCGCCCCGTGTCTTTGCCTGACCCGTTATCAAATCCTGCTCGGCATAAGGATCTTCGTAGTTCAGTTTCCATTTCTGGAGGTTGGGAAATTCAAAAAAGACCCGCAAGGGCGTGTGGGGAATACGTTGGGAGAGAGCCACGGCCACTTCAAAAGGCATCAGCGTGCTTCCTTCCGCCGAATAGGACTTGAGGGCACCGCCCATATTGCGCAACAACAGCGAAACGGCAAACAGCCGGGAAGTATTGGCGTAGGTGGCCGAAACATCCACCCCCATACCGAAAGCATGGTAGGATTCGATTTGGGAGTAAATCATCTTGAAATTGGCCCCGATGGTGAAATGGCTGTCGAGTTCCCGGCCCCAACCCACAATCAAGGCCGCGTCGTTGGCCGAAGCCGTGCCGTATTCGTTGCCGGCGGCATCGGTTACATAAATCTTACCGTAGTTGCCGAACTGGGCGTGAACGGCAAAACTGCCCACCTTCTCAAAGGTGCGGCTATAGGAAGCAAAACCGTAATTAGTTCCGTTGAAATAATTAACGTAATTAAATGCCAGATGATTGTGAATTTCACTGGTAATCAAGGAAGGATTGGCGAGAGAGAGGGTGATGTCGGCATCCCGGACCGACAGGAATTCAGCCCCCATGGCACCGATACGTGCCGAATTGGCCATATCCAAAAAGGTAAAGGAAGAACGACCGAACTGCGCCCGCAAACCGGAACCGCAACCCAAAAGTGCGGCCATAAACAAAAACAACGCCCGTCTGGTATTTCCTCTCATCCTTTTCATCAAAGGTCAAATTTACAAAAATAAAAGATTCATCGCTCCTCCTGTCCGGGCAACGGAAAACCGCTTTCTTCACAGATTTTCTGCAAACGGGCCAAACGCCACGGTTTACCATAATCGAACAATTCTCCATACGTCCGGGTCAACATATCGGCCAACAAAAGGGTTTCGCGCTGGCTATTGAACATTCCCGAACATATCTCCCGGATCTTTTTCCAATCCGGACGCGTCAGTTTAAGCGATATGAAAGTGTCTGCCTCATGTATCGCCGTCTCGATGGCGGCGATTTCGTCCGAAAGAATCCGCGCCTTGGCCTTGGCGATCTGCTGTTCGCCCACCTCGCGCAACACGTTGAGGTATTTTTCGTAAAGCACGTATTCGTTGAGCATGAAGGCTATTTCCTCTTCCTGAAACGATTGCCAAAACGAGTGCGGGAGCGGCATGGCCAAAAAACGGCCCAACATGAAGGAACCCGCATCGAGACCGGAACGGCGGTTTTGACGACAATAGGCGCATGCCTTTCCGAAAAACGCCGTTTTGGCCGGAAGAGAAAGCAGCTCATAAACCCGGTACTGGTCTTGGTGAGAGCCCATATTGCTTTCCATCAGCTGCGATACATATTCCGACATATTGGCCGCAAACCATTTGTTCACGATATCGCGCCCCACATCGGGACGGTCGGTCAAATCGTTGCGGATAAGACGAGTCAGGGTGTTGAGATCCACTATGTCGGGCACTTTTATCGAATCGATGATGGCTGTATATTTTTCGTAGGCATTTTTCATGTTGACAAAAACCCGCTCCTCTTTGGCATTCATCTCCAGTTTCGCCCCATGCAGGTAATCGTAAAAACGCGAAGGTTTGTATCGGGCGTCCCCCTTATAGACGGACGCCGTTTTGCTGGAAAGCGTGATCCATTCGAATTCACCGATACGCATGCCGTCCGCGTTCACCAATGAATTTCCTTCCATACGGATACCGTTTTTCTCCAGATTCAGGAAAGCCGGAATCCCGTAACCGCGACAAGCGGTAACCACGTGTATCGCCGCCGGGGTCATGCTTAGAATGGCATCCATCTCATTGAGCACAATGGTGTCTTCGGGCAGGAACTTTTCTTTGCAAAGACAAACTTTCTCGTTGCCTTTCTGCTTGAGATCAAGCGCGGCCGCCGTACTGAAACAAATCTTGGCCGAAACAGCCGAACGGGGCAAGACGTTGACGCCCTTTCCAAAAAAGCGGAGGGTATTGAAAGAAGCATCGTCTATGCTTTCCGAAAAAATCTGCCGGCGGTGGTAAGGCCGCACCAATTCGCTCACCCTTTCTTTCGTGATAAGCCCCTGTTCATAAAGATGGATCGAGGAAAGCAACGCCGCCCGGCCGGTAAGTTCGGATTCGTTGATTTGCAGAACGGCAAACAAATCGGCCTTACCCGGTATGTTTTCCGCACCGAACTCCACCGTTACGGGCGAAGCCAGACGCTTTTCGAGCTTGGGCAAGAGCGGATCGAAGTGGTAAATGGCCGGAAAACTTTCCTTGATCTGGGCGCGGTCGAAATATTCATAGTCTTTGGAGGAAAGATTGCCTGTCATGATTTCCTCCCCGAATATATCGGGATAGCTTTCTATCTGCACGCCCAGACCGGTGCGCGAATGGCGGCTGTACAACACACCCGGATAAGCGAAGTCGTTGCCGATGGTCCATACCATTTTCTGCAACAACAAAGACGGGTAGGCAATCCGGCCCTGCATGAAAGTAGCCAGCAAAGAACGGTTGTTGCCGTAAAAACGGCGGATATGGAGAAAATAAAAAAATATCTGCTCGAAAGCATCCTCAAGAATGACCTTGCCTTGCGGACAAGCCTCTATGCGGCGCTCCACCTCAACAATCAAATCTTTGCGGGCCGCAATGTTTCTTTCTTCAATGCCGGTTTCATACTCGCAGGCCTCCCCGTAAAGCATCTTGTAAAGGTTCATCAGATTGTTCCAGTAGATGCGGGTGGCCATCTTTTCGGGAAAACGCCGCAAGAGACAGGCATATACCTCTTTGGTTACGCCGGCGTTGAGGATGGTGGGCATCAGGCCCGGAATATACTGGGGCATGGTGCTGCGCAAGGCGAGTATGAGGGGTGAGGCACCTCCGCCCAAGGTACTCTCGGTCATGATTTCAAGATTGCGCAAAGCTTGGCGGAGATGCCGTCTTTCCCTTTCCTCGGTCAGGGAACTTTCCGGATCATGAAACGAAGCCTCGAAAAAGCGGGCGGTGAGGATGCTGAAATCGGGAACGGCATAACCGGCGCGCATCAGGTCCACCAGCATCACACCCTTGTGGCTTATCTCGTTCACGGTGTATGTATGCGGGGAAAGCGCGGACGTAACGTATTCGTTTTCGGTAAGCGGATTTTCCTTCACGTACCGCCTGCAGCTTTCATAAAAATCCTTGCGTATCTTCTCCAGTTTTTCCACCGAATCCGCACGGCCATCCCGTTCCTCAATCAACAGCCGGAGAAAATCTCCCGCCCGGGCATGATCGGCGCGCAACATAAAATACAGGTCGTACCAACGCGGCGCTATCTCCCATTTTTGCGCGTGGCCGGAAAAGGAATAAATCACCGTGCCCGGCTTGTTGCCTTCCGGTTCACGGTCTTTTTCGAATTCCCGCCAACCTTTCTCCACAAAAAGATTCAGGATATGGTAATTGGGATAACTTCCCCGAATCTTGAACTCGATATCCGGATGCGCCTCCATAATCGGAATTTGTTTTATGGCTGAAGATAGGCCCCGAAAGCCTGCCAGAGCACGATGCCTGCCGTAACCGAAATATTGAACGAATGTTTGGTACCGAACTGCGGGATTTCCACCGCGCCGTGGCAGGCATCCACCACTTCCTGACGAACACCTTCCACTTCGTTGCCGAAAACGAAAGCTGTTTTCCGGCCTGCCTCCGGCTTGAACGTCTGCAAGGGGATACTGCCATGCACCTGTTCCACGGCATAAACTTCATAGCCTTCTGCCTTGAGTCTTTCCACAACAAGACAGGTGTCCTGACAGTATTCCCAATCCACGCTCAACGTGGCGCCGAGCGCGGCTTTTTCTATTTCGCGGTGCGGCGGAACGGCAGTGATGCCGCACAAGAACAGCTTCTCCAACCGAAAAGCGTCGCAGGTACGGAAACATGCGCCTATATTGTGCATGCTCCGTACATTGTCGAGTACAACGCAGAAAGGAAATTTCTCGGATTCCTTGAACCGGTCAACGCTCATGCGCCCCAGTTCCTGCATGGTCTTAAGCTTATGTTCCGTCATAACGGATCAGAGCGTTTCCAGAATTTCCTTCACCAAGCCCACCAATACGGGCACGGTTTTCTCTACCGCCGCCAATACTTCCTCGTGGCTAACCTCAAGCGTTATCTCCCCGCCGCCGAGGTCGGAAATCACCGACAGACCCATCACCTTCATCCCCAGATAATTGGCCACAATGGTCTCGGGCACGGTGCTCATGCCCACCGCATCGCCGCCTATGATGCGGAAATAACGGTATTCGGAAGGGGTTTCAAAGGTGGGTCCCGTTGTACCTACGTAAACACCTTGCTGAACCTGTATTCCCAAACGGGCGGCAGTGGCAAGGCCGTGTTTGAGCAAATCCTTGTCGTAGGCATTGTGCATGCTCGGAAAACGTTCGCCGAAACGTTCGTCGTTGGGGCCCAACAACGGATTGGGCAGAAGGTTGATCTGGTCGTTGATGAACATGATGTCGCCCACCTTGAAACCGGGATTCATGCCGCCGGCTGCATTTGAAACCAACATGGTCCTGACCCCGAGGGCTTTCATCACGAATACGGGAAAAGTTACCTCGCTCATCGCATAGCCTTCGTAAAAATGGAAACGACCCTGCATCACCACCACTTTCTTGCCGCTCTTCAGACGGGCAAAGAGAAGCTGCCCTTTGTGTCCGGCCACCGTGGAAACGGGGAAATGCGGAATATCCTTATACGAAACGGTTTTCTCGATATCGAGTTCGTTTACCAGATTACCCAGACCCGAGCCGAGGATGACGCCGATTTCCGGGCCGTAGTTGCCGGTGGCCTGATTGATATAGGCCGCCGTTTCCTGAATTTTTTCAAACATATCCATCTTGATTGCTTTTTTATTTTCGTTGAACATAGGTTCGGATGCGCCGATCGAAATCCGCCTCCCCGCCGAAAAGGAATTCGGTACGGACAGGCAATACGTAAACCGGAATACCGGCAAGCATATCCAGGTGGGGATGACCGGCAAGCCGCGCGGAATCCTTCTCTGTGGTGATCAGGCAAGCGCTGCCTGCGCAAGCGCGGACAAGACGGCGGAAGTCTTCCTTATCATAGGCATGGTGATCGCCGAAGCGAAAATGTTTCCGGATCACGACGCCTTTCCCGCGCAAGTATTCCTCCATCGGTGCGGGACGGGCGATACCGGTAAAAAGCACCGCTTCGGCCTTTTCCGGAAAAGGAGGCGCCATGCCGACAGGCTTTATTTCATCGTAACCGATACAGCTGAAATACACCGCCTGTCCCGGCAACGGTCTGCACTTTTTCAAGAAAGCGTCTCTCTGGTTTTCCGACAGAGAGGGCGGACATTTTGTCACCACAATGATATGGGCGCGGCCACTGCCTTTCCGGCTCTCACGCAAAGATCCCAAAGGGAGCGGACAATCCTGGAAATAAGGTTTCCGATATTCGGTAAGCAGGATATTGAGTCCGGCTCGTACAGGGCGATACTGATAGGCATCGTCCAAGATTACAACACCGCAACCGGGCGCAAGGGCCTTGAGTTCCTCGATACCCTGACGGCGGTCAACCGCCAGATAAAGCGAAAAACCTTGCCGCAGAGAGCCGAACTTCTGCAGGTACTGCATCGGTTCGTCGCCGGTCTGCATGGCCGTCATGCTTTCTTCCGCCAGCAGGTTGCTCCTGGTTTTACGGCCATAACCGCGGCTCACCACACCCACATGACAGGTATCGGAAAGCAGACGTACGAGATATTCGGTCATCGGCGTTTTGCCGCTTCCGCCGGCACAGAGGTTGCCCACGCAAATCACCGGAAAAGGGTATTCCCGTTCCGACAGGAACCCGCCATCGTACAAACGATTGCGCAAAGCGGCCGCAAACGCGTAAAAAGGCGTGAAAGGAGCCGCTAGAAAGCGAAAAAGTCGGACATGGTTCTCTATGAACGGCATCGGGGCTTACTAAAAATCCAAAAGCGAAGTTACATAAAATCGAACGCCTCTACAAAGAACGGGCGTGTTCCCTCTTTATCGGAATTGTTGCAAAACGTCGGGAAAAATGTAACTTCGCATTCTGATTATGAGCAAAAAATTTTCTTTATATCCCGCCGCGCCCCTCAACGAGGACACGCTTTTGGAATACAAGGAAGCCTTGAGCCGCTATCCGTATTGCCAATACGCCCGGCTTATGTTCCTGCTCAACCTCCGGCAAACCGACGACGGGGAAAGCTATCGCCTTGCCCTGCCGGCCACAGCCATCAACCTGCCCGACCGCATACGGCTCAAAGAACAGGTGGAGGGTCTCCGCACTCCCGCTAAAATCCAAAGGGAATCCGCCCCGGCGCCCGATTGGCGGAACAACGCCCTGCCCCGGCGGAAAACCGAAAGCTTTTCTCCGTGGAGTCAGGCATTGCCCCGTACCGGTTCCGTCCGTCCTGAAAAAACCCCGCACAGGAATCCGCAGCCTGCACCTCAACCCGCCGAACGGCCTGCTTTCAGACCGGTTGTGGACAGTGCCGCTCCCCGTACCGTAAATGTGGATACGGTGCGCACCCTGCTCAACAAACGCGCCAGGGAACAGGCGGAGGCCAATTCGATTATAGACCGTTTTCTCAACGGTGGCGAACACCACATCAAAGTGGACGAACGTTTCGATTACACCGCTTTCGATCCCGACACGGGACACAGCACGCGGGAAGACTTCACGCTGGGCAGCGAAACCCTTGCCGAGATGTATCTGCGCAACAACGCCCCCCAAAAGGCAATTGCGGTTTATGAAAACCTTTGCTTGAAATTTCCCGAAAAAAGTCGTTACTTTGCCAACCTTATACGTAAGGTTAAAAAGGATTATTCCATCAAATAACAATAACTTAAAATGGGCTTTTACATTTTTATCTCGGTCTTGATCATTGTTGTCTGCGTTTTGTTGGGACTTATTGTCCTGATTCAAAACCCCAAGGGGGGCGGACTTTCTTCCACTTTCGGCGGTCAGGGCAATCAAATCATGGGCGTCCGCAAAACGGCCGACTTTCTGGAAAAAGGCACTTGGATACTTTCCATCGTGTTGCTTTTCCTCAGCCTCATCGCCGCTTATTCCATTCCCAAACATCAGGACAACGGCGGCGCTCCCCAAACGGAACTTACCGTAGATCAATCTTCGGTATTGCCTACCCAGCTGCCCGCGGCGCAACCTGTCGCCACCGGCAACGAACAGCTCCCCGTTGAAGAATAACAATCAACATAGAAGCGGATTGCGTTCTTTCCGTTTTTCTTTATCGAAAAGACCTTGCCTTGCGTAAAAGATACGGAAAGCAGGGTCTTTTTTTTGTAAACATCTATTAAAAACCAAATAGACATGGCAGTATTATCAAAACGCGTGCTGGAAATGGTTCCCTCCGCCACTCTGGGCATGAGCAAACGCAGCCGCACGATGCAGGAACAAGGTATCGACGTTATCAACCTCAGCGTCGGAGAACCCGATTTCGACACCCCCCAAGTAATCAAAGAAGCCGGTATCGAGGCTATCAACAACAACTTTACCCACTATCCTCCCGTACCCGGTTTTCTGGATCTGAGAAAAGCCGTCTGCACCAAACTGTTGCGCGACAACGGGCTGTCTTATTCGCCCGACCAGATTGTGGTAGGCAACGGCGGCAAACACGCTATCATGAACGTATTGATGGCGATGGTGGATCCCGGCGACGAAGTGGTGATTCCCGCTCCCTGCTGGGTTTCCTATCCCGAAATGGTGAAGTTTACCGAAGGGGTGCCCGTTTTGGTTACCGCCGGTATCGAAGACAACTTCAAGATCACCCCCGCCAAACTTGAAGCGGCCATCACGCCCAAAACCAAACTGGTGATCTTCAACAGCCCGAGCAACCCTACCGGTATGGTTTACAACCGCGAAGAACTGAAAGCCATTGCCGGTGTCCTGGCCAAATATCCGCACGTTCACATCCTTTCGGATGAGATTTACGAACTCATCACCTTTGAAGGCAAATTTGAAAGCCTCTCCCAATTTGAAGAAATCCGCAACCGGATTATCATCGTCAACGGAGTTTCCAAAGGTTTTGCCATGACCGGCTGGCGTATCGGTTATATCGCCGCGCCTACCGAAATCGCGGCCGCCTGCAACAAAATCCAAGGCCAGATGACTTCGGCGGCGTCCTCCATCGCCCAAAAGGCTTCGGTGGCGGCGCTCCTGCAGGATCCGCAGAAATCCGAAGAACTCAAAGGCATGGTGGCCACTTTCCGCAAACGTCGCGACATGATGCTGGAACTTCTGCGCGAAATTCCGGGCCTGAAAGTGAATGTGCCCACGGGCGCCTTCTATATCTTCCCCAACATCAAACAATTGATTGGAAAGAAATTCAACGGAAAGGAAATCACCTGCGGCGACGATCTGGCCAACTTCCTTCTGGATGAAGCCCATGTGGCCTTGGTCGGCGGCGACTCGTTCGGCGATCCCGAGAGCATCCGTATCTCCTACGCCACAAGCGAAGACAAGCTTCGTGAAAGCGCCAGACGCATCAAGGAGGCGGTGGCCAAACTGCAATAACTTCCTGTTTTGGGAAAATCCCTGAAAGCAAATCCTGCCTGGATCCGAAAAGCCGAATGCCGGTTGCCGGAATCAGGCAGGATTTTTTTAAAAACGGTTTCTATATCGAAACCCGGAGGCTGAAATTATGAGAAACACTTCTTTCTTTAGGAAAATCGGATTGCTGGGATATATCGTTATCGCAATGATACTCGGCGTTCTGGCCGGTTGGTACCTGCCCGATTGGGGCGCACGCATTTTCATCACCTTCAACGCCGTGTTCAGTCAGTTTTTAGGTTTCATCATCCCGCTGTTGATTCTGGGATTGGTGGCGCCCGCCATCATCGAAATCGGAAACGGTGCAGGAAAGATGCTGCTCTTCACCGTAGCCCTGGCCTATGCGGCCACGCTCCTGTCGGGTCTTTTAGCCTACTTTACCGGCGATACCCTCTTTCCTGAACTCATCGGCAGGAACGAATACGTAACCGCCGTAGAAGAAGCCGCCTCGCCGACCCCTTTCTTCACCCTTGAAATCACACCGGTAATGACAGTTACATCGGCTCTTGTGCTGGCTTTCGTACTGGGGCTGTGCGTAACCCATCTCAAGACCACAGCCCTGCGCAATGTGCTGCTCGATTTCCGCGAGGTAATCGTCCGCGTGATAAAATCGGTTATCGTGCCGCTCCTTCCGCTTTATATATTCGGCATATTCACCGATATGGCCCACAGCGGCAAGGTTATCGCCATCATGTCCACCTTCATCAAGGTGATCGGGGTGATATTCGTGCTGCATGTGCTTTTGCTGGTGGTGCTCTACATCATCGGAGGTCTGGCGGACAGAAAAAATCCTTTCAAATGCCTGCAGACCATGTTGCCCGCCTATCTGACAGCTTTGGGAACAGCCTCTTCGGCAGCCACGATTCCGGTAACGCTCAAGCAAGTGAAGAAAATGGGCGTCTCACCGGCCGTGGCGGATTTCACCGTGCCGCTCTGCGCCACCATCCATCTGTCCGGAAGCACACTCAAGATTGTATCTTGCGCCCTGGCCCTGATGATATTGCAAGGACACGCCTACAATTTTCCCATGTTCATGGGCTTTATCGCCATGCTGGGAATCACGATGATTGCCGCTCCGGGCGTACCGGGCGGAGCGGTCATGGCGGCCCTGGGGCTTTTCTCTTCCATGCTGGGATTCACACAAGAAGACAACGCGCTGATGATTGCCCTCTATATCGTGATGGACAGCTTCGGAACCGCCTGCAACGTTACGGGCGACGGGGCAATCTCACTCATCGTGAACCGCGTTTTCGGCCATAAAGAAACAAAGTACCGGAAACCTGCGGCCCTTCACCGATGAAGAAAGGCGGAAAAACTGAAGTCCGGCAGCCTTCTATAGCGGGCTTGCGCTTGCAAGAATCAACGAAGCTTCGGGGCCGGTGTTGAACAGCAGGTCAAGCACACTCACATGCCCCAAGGGTACGGCCGACAGAAAGGTTTGCAGATAAGTATCGAAACGGTATAGGGGCGGTGTCTTGGGCGTGAAATCAAGGGGGGGCACGTAACCACCGCCTTCCGGTAAACGCTGTGCTTCCAACCGATCCGACGCCAGAAGCCGCCTTACCGGCAATTTCAGTTTGGCGATAAAAAAATCGGTAAGCGCATTGTTCAGTTCCGGCAAAGTCTGCCGGGAACAATGTAAAACCGCCTCCAGTTCATCGCGGTAATAGAGAAAGAAAGGCGATTTGTTGTAGGCCGTGCAGATACTGCGCCAATGGTGCCGTTGCCATTTCTTCCGATTGTCTATCTCCACTTCCTCCACCGGAGTGTGGTTGCCCTTTGTCTTGATGCAGGGTACCGACAGCATCTGCACCCCCTGGGAGGTAACGATCAACGTACGGTTGCGGAAAGTCTGCTTGCGGTAGGTTTCGGCTGTATCCACCTCAAATGTTTCTTCCTTCAACAAGGAGGCAAAATAGTCGAGCGGCGGCATATAGGCCGTGCAAAGCCGTAACGGCGGATGTTGTTCCATCTTCAATATTTAATCACTTTCAGGCTGCCGCCGCCCGTTTTCCCCTCGTACCGCCACAGATACACGCCCGTCGGCAAGCCGCTTATATCCACATAGTGCCTGCCCGCGGAATGCGAAAAGCGGCGGAGTGTCCGTCCGCGGACATCACACAAAAAGGCCGTTGTCTCAAAATCCGTCTCCACATAGAATCCCGCACCGGTAGGATTGGGATAAAGGCGGCAAGAAGACAGGCCGGGTACCGGTTGGACGGCGAGGGGCTTTTCCGGGGCCGCCTCCAAAAACCTGCCGTCGAAATACTGCAAGCCCCCGCATTGGTTGCCGGCAATCAATTCGGGATACCCGTCTCCGTTGAAATCGAACAGCAAGGGAGAAGCGTGAATGCCTACCCGTATGGTTTCCGTGGCCTCTCCATTCTTTACGGCCGCACGCCCCAGATAGCGGAAACCGCCGTTTAAATTGCCTTCTATGCTGTCGTAAAGATACACTTCCCCGCTTTCACTTCCGCATGCCAGATAAATCCGCCCGTCGCCCCCCTTCCAAAAACATGGCCGGGAATAGCCGAAATTCGAGAAATCAGGGTCTATCACATCCACCCCGCCCAAACTATCGGTTTTCAAAACAAAGGCCGGGAAAACGCCCCGTTCGTCTCCGGCTTCCATTCCCGTGTTTTCAAAATAACACAGGCTGCCCTTGGTGAGGCGATGAGGAAACGCCCCCCACACGTGCTGCCGTTCACCTATAATCAAATCGGTTCGGCCATCGCCGTTCAGATCGAAAAGTACCGGGGCCGAAAAGCCGCTCGAAGACACATTCAGAAAGGCCGAATCCAACAGCGCGGCCACCATTCCACCGCTTTCAAGGCGAAAAAGCCACAACCGCCCGTCTTCCATTCCCAACACCATTTCATCGCGCCCGTCGCCGTCCAAATCGGCAAACGCCGGATGCAAGGCACATAAACCGAAAGCCGACAGACCTAAATAATCATCGGTCTTCCATTCAAAAACAGGCGCTGTCTCCGTGCCGATATTCTCAAAAAGGCTTAGAGAAGCCCGCATACGGGTTTTCCAGCTTCCCCCTTGGAAAAAGGCATCCGCCCGGATGCCGTAATTCCCCACCACCAGATCCGTTTTGCCGTCGTGATTGTAATCGTAGGCCACCGGCACCGCACCCGTACCGAAATCCAACATATCCCGTTGCAGAAAATCCTTTTCCCGCAACTTGCCGTAAACGGCCCCGCCCCCTGTGTCGGCATAGCGCCACATGCTTTGAATCCCCTCGGCATTGAAAGGGTCGGTCTCGAAAGGCGAAAGAATATACGAAAGCGTATCGCGGTAAACCACCGGCGACAAAACGGGGAAATTATACAGCCGCACCGGCTCGGTAATCGGGAAAACGGTATCATAACTTGTTATACGCGCCTTTTGCGGCGTGCCGCCGTTACGAAGATAAAACAAGCCGGGATAACCCACATCGCCCAGCACAAGGTCATAGAGCCGGGTTTGCGGATTATGTACGGCAAACATCGTGGAACCCGCGTGCTTGGCGGCTTTCTCCGGCATTTCGCCCAAAACGGGATTACGGGTACTGCAACTGTCCAGAATCACCTGGTTCGATTCCTCGTTTTCCACAAAGCACCCCCAGCTCCAATCGTCCAATTTCAAACAGAAAGTATCGCTGCGGCCGAGTTCTTCCTGCGCAAAATTGCGGTAATAAAGCAAAAAATCGCCCGAAGAGGGTACCCAGAAATTCAACACATCCAGATCCCCGTCGCCGTCAATGTCGGCTATCACGGGATAATCGGTGTCCGTGCAGTAAACCGGCGTGGCGTTGCCGAACATCAGGGCAGGAAGCCCCTTGTCGGCCAGAACAAAGCAAAGGTGATAGACGCCGGCATCCCAGAAAGATTCGTTTCGGTAAACGGCTATACCCGAAATACCGTTGAAAGTAAAGAGGTCTTTGCGGCCGTCGCCGTTATAATCGCATGCCTGCACCCAGGAACGCAGAGGCGGCAAGGCGGAAAGCCCCGTCGGAAGCGGCTCCCAATCGGCGGAAAAGCATGTAACGCGGTCTCCTGTACGGTCAAAGGCTATATAATCGTCGCGGCCGTCGCCATCTAAATCAACGGCGGCGAAATGGCAGGCGTTCAGACCGCCCGTCCATGGAAAGGGCAACCAACGGCCGTCTTTTTTCACGGCCGGCGGCGTGCTTTCTTTCTCAAAAAGCAATCCTTGGGAATAAAGGCGGCCCAACAGAAAAAACAAAAGGAGGACAATTCCTCCTTTCCTCATGTGGATTCGATTCCTCATCCGTTTCCGTGCTTGTTCTCCCATACAAAAAACGTCGGATAAAAGTCCGACGTTTCTTTCCGGAACCTGTTTCCGGTTTGAATGGAGAGCCTCGCAAGAGATTTGAACTCTCGACCTGCTCATTACGAGTGAGCTGCTCTACCGCTGAGCTAACGAGGCTTCTGGTCGGGATGACAAGATTCGAACTTGCGACCTCAACGTCCCGAACGTTGCACGCTACCAACTGCGCTACATCCCGAAAAACATCACTTGTGTAATGTTTTGGGCGGCAAAGATAGCATTTTTTTGTGAACGATAAAAATTTCACACCCGCTGTCCGGCAAAGAACCGTTCGGTCTTTTTCCGGACAGGGATGCGGATTGGTTTTATCGAACCATCAACTTGCCTACCGCCAGACTGGAACCGTTTTCTTCCACACTGTAGAAATACAGGCCGGAACTGATGCCGGCAAGACTCATGGTAATTTCTTCCGAACCGTTCACGGTCGTCTTCCGAACCGTTTTTCCGGTAAGGTCGCGCAAAACCACGGAAGAACCGCCCTTCACGTTGTCAAGGCGGAAACGCACCTGCCCGGCAGCCGGGTTGGGATAAGCGGCGATAGCCGCCTTGGCAAAGGTTTCGCTAGCCAAATCCTGGGGCGCGAAATGAAGTTTGAAAGTCAAGATATAACCGGATGTTTCGTCCTTGACTGTAACCGTAGTGGTGTAATCGTCAAAAGCAGCGTTCGTGGTATAGGCGATATCCAACGGATCCGTATCGGAACCGCCTGTTCCATTGGCCTCTATGGTGCCGTCCGCAAAGTTGCCGACCCGACAACCGCCAAAACCACATATGGTCAGTTCCGTACCTTCGGGCATATTCTCGTTGCTGAAACCAATCCATACGTTCATGGCCGAATCCGTAAGGTTCTTCATTTCAAAATACTGCGTTATGGTTTTTGTCCCGCCCGTCACTTCCAGCGTCGAGCCTTCCGAGATCTGGACACGGCCGGCCATCATGTCGAAAGTGGCATGTTGGGGTACGAAATGAACAAAAAAGCGTAAGGTGTCCGCTTGGGTCTGGTTGATGACCCGGACAGCCGTGGTGTATTCGCTGTAAGCCTCGTTTACGGTATAGGCAAGATCTAACGGATCTTTTTCGCTGCCGGCAACCGCACCCGCGGCCAGTTCATCTTCCAGGAAATTACCCACACGGCAACCGCCAAAACCGCATATGGCCAATTCCGCACCTTCAGGCATATCGTCAATGGTGAAATCCAGACGAACCTTCATCGCTTCCTCGGTAAGATTGGTCATGACGAAATACTGCTTGATTTCATGATCTACCGGTACGCCTTTCACTTCTATCGTTTCATCTTCGGTAATCGTTTTACCGTTGGCTTCCACCTTGAAGGTCTGCGCCCAAGCCATTCCCATACCGAGAACGGCGGCAATTACTAAAACGGCAATCTTTTTCATGTTATTCTGTTGTTAAAATTTATTTACTTAAGTGTGCATAAGCGGCCTGCAGCACTTCTCTGGTGGAGAGATTCACCACCAAGGCCACCAAAGCCAGATTTTGCGTTTGCCAACTTTCATCAAGAACGGCCGTGTATTGCTTATCAAAAGAGGTTCCTTCCGTGGGAAAGGCATCCAGAATCCCATCACCCCAGATGTCCTCGCTGATAACAGCACGCAACACGTGGTTGTGGATATAGTCGGGATTTGTGCCTCCGCCCATCGTCTCCGGCATCAATTGCTCAGCCTTGATATCATCTTCCACCACCATGGCGACGATTCCGATATCGCCGTTCACATCATAATCTTTTTTGAAATTTCCGGTGATGCCAACCTCCATGTTCGTACCGCTCAAACGCGCGGTTGCCGACAAATTCACGCAATCGGACGCCGTATCGTCAAACACATCCTGAATTTTTCCGCCCCAGGCCTGAAAAGTCGAGGGATCGCCCTTGCGGTTTATCATACCCATCGGATATTGAGGAATCTGAAATTCGGTAGCATAGGTTTGCGCAACTTCCGTACGCAGGTCAGGAGAACCATCGTACGGCCTGGTCAAGCCGGAGGGATTCTGGGGATATATGCCCACCACGATCAGATTGCTGCCGTAAGCGGCCTGCAACAATTTGATTTCAGCCGCCGCGTTCGGACAATTGACACACCTCACCCCCGTGTAGTCTTCCAGAAGTACGCACCGTTCGCTTTTTACTTCCACAATACCTTGGTCTATCAGACGATCCTTCTCCTTTATATCGTCGCACGACACGAAAGCAAGCGCCAACACGATTCCGACAAGTCCGCCTGTATATTTTATCGTTTTCATGAATTTTTTTGTTAAACGGTTTTAAAACGAGGAACTTATAGTCAACATCACCCCATTGGAAGCCGGCATCGTGCGACATACGCCGCCGGCACACATGATACCCTCGCGAATCTTGCCATAGGAAAGGGCGATACGGGTGGCATCGTGTATATAACCGGCCGAAACATAGTAATAATGCAGACGCAGGTTCTTGTCATTGTTGCCCACATTCCACTGGTCGGAAACCGACACGAACCAAGTGGGGGCAAACGTGTATTCGAGCGTTCCCATCAACCAGTCCTGTTCCAGCTGCTTGGTGTGCAGGTACTGCAATTCCAGACGCAGGGCGTGCTTCTTGAGGAACATGTAGGTGAAGTCGCCCACCACGGTATGCATATAGGCCTTATGTTCGCCGTGCCCTTCCACCACGTACTGATTATAACGCTCAAACATATACATCAAGGTCATCTTGAAGTTCTTGTTGAACTTGTGCGATACCTCCAGATTGGCGTCGATAAAATACACCTCGTCGGGATTCATGTGGAACATCCGGCTTTTGTAGCCATAGGTTCCCATATCCGGCGTAAGCGAACCCGTGGAACTGGTGATATCGGTTCTTTCGGGCGCGAACGCAACCGAAGCATTCAATTTGAGATCGGTGCCGTATTTGCCGCCCAAAGCCGTACCGCGCTTGAATTTATACTGGAGGTCTGCCTGAAAGGCAACTTCTCCCAACGACTGGCAGGCGTAAGGATAAAGGGAAGGCAGACTATATACATGCTGACGGGTAAGCGCCGGCATATAGTTGATAAGGCCGAAATTGCCCTGTTCGGTGCGGTCGGCGCGGAAGCCCATATTATCCACACTCTTGGCCTGCAACAGAATGCCGAAACCTTTCATGGAGTAACCTGCATTGAGCAAAAGGGCCTGACCGGAACGGAAAATGTAATTGTTCTCCCCCGAAGGATCGTTGGCCTTATAGACATATTCACCGCCTACGTTAAAGCCCTGGCTTTCCACATTCAGACGCACCGCGGCCGAACCAACGTTTTTGGGAACGCTCACTTTGTATGTGTGCATGCCGTCATCTTCCTGACGCATGGCCGTAATGGTCTGCTCTTCCTGATATTTGGAAACGAAACTGCCGCCCAAGGTGATGCGGGTACCCCAGTCTTCCATGGGCTTTATCATATCGTTGAAAGCCAAGTCGAGGTCAACCCCGCGCACCAAGCCCACATAATCCCAGAAATGACGCTCGGTTCCCACCAAACCCTTGATGGTGATACCCTTATAAGGACGGATAATGGCCCGTACCCCGCTGATGGCGTTGTCGATACCCAGATTCCAATCCTGGTAGGAACGAAGAATCATGCCCGAACCGAACTGTTCATAGAAAGAACCGGCGGTAATGTCGATGATGTCTCCGCTGAAACGGGCAAAATAGTAGGGAACGCCCCAACCGTCCAAACGGTCATCATATCCCAACATGGGCTTGAAATAACCTTCGAAACGCGCGCCCAAGGTAAACTTGCCGTTGGTGTATTGCAGATAGGCGAAACTGTTGCTGCGGAATTTCTCCGGCACTTCGGGAGATCCGATAAGGGAGTCTTTGAAGTACATCTGGGCATCAATCTGAATATTGCCCGAAAGCGTACCCCGCCCCATCACCTCCTCGAACTTGCTTTGCGCCGAAGCGGTGGCGGCAATTCCTGCACAAGCCAAGAAAGCAACCGAAACCAGTGCTTTTAATTTCATGTGGATTATGTTTTAAACTATCTGCCTTGAACCGATTCCCGCTTTCTCTTACGGTCTCCGGCCCCCCAAATAGCATTATATAACGTTCATTTCTGTTTAACTTCCTCTCCTGCGTTCAGACGGCGAACCACTTCGATAAGTTCCTGTTCGCTGCCGTCGGAATATCCGTTGTGTTGGAACACTATGTTGCCCTTGCCGTCGATAACGAACACGTGCGGAGGATTGGCCACATTCATGGCGCGTTTGAAATCACCGTTTTCATCGAGAAACACATCGAACTCCCAATCGCGGGCGTTTACCATGGTCTTCACCGTGGAAGCGGTACGGGCATCATCGATCGAGATGGCGTACATCTTCACGCCCGTTTCTTCCACCCAATCCGGATAAACATCGTTGATAGCGGTCATTTCTTTGATACAGGGCTTGCACCATGTGGCCCAGAAATTGATGATCATCGGTTTGCCGTCGTTGTTCAAGTCGGCCGTATTGATTTGTTTTCCGTTCAAGGCCTTGATGTTTACCGAAGGCAGTTGCTGGGCGAAGCCGGCGCATACGGCCAAGGAAAGAACCGCTAAGAGAAAAAACTTTTTCATGGTTGTATGTATTGTCTGGTTTGTCTTAAAGGATTCGGGGCGATCGGCCTCCTGCCGAACCTTTTTCTATCGGAGCGCGAATCTAACAAAAAAAGCCCAAACACAAAAGCCTGAGGCTTTTTATTGTATTTTATACCCGTAAAAACGGGCTTCGGTTTTGGTTTCCCAAACGGATTTCTTGGCAAAGGGTTTAAGCCCCACGAACTTGATGGCGTCGATATCGGTGCCAAACACCCAGGCCGTAGCACCGGCGTACTGACGCTTAAGCACATTGCCCACCTCGGTATAAAAATCCTCGGCATCAAAGTTCTGCGGGGTGCCGAAAGCGGGCATCCGGACAAGGATATGCCATTGCGCGGCATCTTCCATGCCTTGGGGTTTTCCGGAGGCCATAAAATCAAACAGCCGCAGGTCGATATCGTGATGCAGCCGGATTCCCTTGAGAAACGATTCGGCCTTTTCTATGGCAAGACCGTCGGCATCCACGGCCATAATCTCCCCTTCCGGATCGCGGATGGCCTTCTGGGCATCTTCCTTGATTTCCCGCCAGAGATTGGGATCGTAATCGTTCCAATACTGAAACGAGTAACCCTTGCGATAGTAGCCGGCAGGCATATCGCTGGCTTTCATGGCGGCTTCCACGGCCAAGATACCGTTGCCGCAAAACGGCAACAGCAAGTTCCGGGAAGGTGTCCAGCCGCTCAGGGCCAACAAGCCGGAAGCCAACACTTCGTTGAAGGCCTCTGAATTGGGCCTGCGGTAGCCCCTGTTGTGGAGAGAAAGACCCGAGGCATCCAACAGCAGCTCGCAATGGTTCTGCCGCATGAATACTTCGATACGGATGGTGTAATACTCGTTGTCAACAGAAGGTCGTTGGCCGAAGATGCGGCGGAACCTATCCACAATGGCATCCTTTACCCGTTGGGAAGCGTAGCGGGTATGGGAAAACACCGAATCCACACAAGTTGCGCTGATGGTAAGAAGGGCATCCACCGGGAAGATCTTCTCCCACGGCACGTCATACACCTGCTCGTAAAGATCGTCTTGCTTCTCGATATCGAACACCTTGAGGGTTTTCAGAATCCGCAATGCCGTGCGGCAAAGATAATTGGCTTTATAAAGCACGTCTTGGCCTCCTTCGAAAAGAACGGCACGGTTGGCTATCTCCACCTGGGTGGCGCCGAGGGAGGTAAGCTCTTCCGCCAAAACGGATTCCAATCCCTGCAAGGTTTTGGCTATGTAGGTTGACATATCGTAAAAATTATTTCAAGCTAAGGTCTTTTTTCGCACTTCTTCTTGTTTTCTTCGGCTTTCTGCATAAAAGGCTCCGCCAACACCGAAAAACGTTCGTGGCGGGCCGTTCCCACCACCGACAGGGCATCGCGCACTTCGATATCGAACACCGTCTTGCGCCCCTCCACCTGCACGAGTGTGGCGGTGCAGATCAGTTGCATGCCGCAAAGGCTGGCCTTGAGGTGTTGGAGATTGAGGGAAACGCCCACCGTGGTCTCACCCTCTTCCATATAGGGTTCGAGCAGAACGCAGGCGGTCTTTTCCATAAGCGCCGCCATGGCGGGTGTGGCATACACTTGCAGCGAACCCGAACCGTGAACGCTGGCAAAGTCTTTTTGCTCCACCGTTCTTTCCACGGAGGCCGTGGTTCCTTTGGCGATGTCTTTCATCTTTTCTTTCTTTATTTATTTTGCCGGCATCTGCCATGTAATAAAAAAGCCGGCAACCACAAAAGTAGCAACCGGCTTCCAATATTGCAAAAGGAATTCCTATTTAAGCACGCCCAGTTCCTTGCCAACCTTGGTAAAGGCCTGGATGCACTTGTCGAGGTGCGCCCTTTCGTGGCCGGCCGAAAGCTGTACACGGATACGGGCCTGGCCCTTGGGAACCACCGGATAGTAGAAACCGGTTACATAGATTCCTTCGTCAAGCAGTTTGGCGGCGAATTCCTGCGACAGTTTGGCATCGTAGAGCATCACCGCGCAAATGGCACTCTGCGTGGGCTTGATGTCGAAACCGGCCTCTTTCATCTTGCCGATGAAATACTCGGTATTGGCATGAAGCTTGTCTTGCAGTTCGTTGGTTTCGCTCATCATGTCGAACATCTGGATGGCGGCGGCGGCCACCATCGGAGGAATCGAGTTGGAGAACAGGTAGGGACGCGAACGCTGGCGCAGCATGTCGATGATTTCCTTGCGACCCGTGGTGAATCCGCCCACCGCGCCGCCGAAAGCTTTGCCAAGCGTGCCGGTGAGGATATCCACCTTACCGCGACAGTTGTATTGCTCGGTAACCCCACGGCCGGTCTTGCCCACCACGCCTGCCGAATGGCTTTCGTCCACCATCACCAAAGCTTCGTATTTGTCTGCCAAAGCCAGGATCTTGTCGAGCGGAGCCACGTTGCCGTCCATTGAGAAAACGCCGTCGGTAACCACGATGCGGAAACGCTGTGCCTGGGCTTCCTTCAGACAATTTTCGAGTTCGGCCATATCACCGTTGGCATAACGGTAGCGTTTGGCCTTGCAAAGGCGCACGCCGTCGATGATGGATGCATGGTTGAGTGCATCGGAGATAATGGCGTCTTCTTCACCCAGAAGCGGTTCGAATACCCCGCCGTTGGCATCGAAGCAAGCCGCATAGAGAATGGCGTCTTCGGTGCCGAAGAAGTCGGAAATCTTGCGTTCCAGTTCTTTGTGCAGGTCTTGCGTTCCGCAAATGAAACGCACCGAACTCATCCCGTAGCCTCTCTCATCGAGCGCCTTCTTGGCGGCGGCGATCAGTTTGGGATTGTTGGAAAGACCCAGATAGTTGTTGGCGCAGAAATTAAGCACTTCCTGCCCCGTCTTTACCTTGATGTCGGCTTTCTGAGGGGTAACGATGACCCGTTCTTCCTTGTAAAGGCCGGCTTCGCGGATTCCCTTCAGTTCATCCTGAAGGAAATCCTGAAATTTACCGTACATGATTATTCTATTTTTAAACGTTGTTTCAACAAACACGAGCCTTGGCTTCTCTTATAAGACTTTGCCCGGCTCACCGCTTGTCTTAAAATTTGAAATTTACACCGAGGTTCACCCATGCCTGTTCCCAGTTACCGAAGTCAAATTCAAGGTTAACTCCGATGTTCTGGGTGAAGTTGTAGGACGTACCGAGAATGAAAGCTCCGGAAAAGAAACCGTAACTGCTTTCGGCTTTCATATCAGTAGGAAAACCGCCACCTGTAGCCTTATGGTTGTATAAACAAACACCGCCACCAAGGCCCACACCGGCATATACTTCCCACTCGGGAACCACCACATTCAAACGGTACGTAGTCCTTACTTTGAAATCTAACTTGTTCCAATTCCACTTGTCCTTCATTCCGCCGATATATTTGGTAGATCCACCTTCCCACATATAACCCACGGTCCCACCTATTGTAAAAGTACCTTTCCAAACACGGGCAAGCGCATAGTCATAGGTAACATTTGCCCCTACCATATTGACAAGACCTATACGGGCACCGAGAATGGAAGAACCCGGAGCCACCCCTTCGTAAACCCCACCTGCCTTTGCCGTGCTTTGTGTTGAGAATCCAAAAGCAACGACTGATAGCAAAATCAACAATTTCTTTTTCATATCTATCTATTTTTAACGTTAGTCTTTCTACTCGGTGCGCGCGCAGGCTTCCTCCACCTCGGCCACCGTCTTGGGGATGGGCTGCCCCAACAACTTGCCGCCTTTTTCGGTAATCAGCACGTCGTCTTCGATGCGGATACCGCCGAAATCCTTATAGGCTTCCACCTTGTCGTAGTTGATGTATTGGGTAAACTTGTCCTTGCTTTTCCACAGGTCGATGAGCGCCGGAATAAAGTAGATGCCCGGTTCCACCGTAAGCACGAAACCGGGTTGCAGACGGCGGCCCAGACGCAGGTAGGAAAGGCCGAATTGGTCGGAACGCTTTATCTCGTCATCGTACCCGAAAAGGTTTTCTCCCATGTTTTCCATATCGTGCACATCCAGGCCCATCATGTGCCCCAGTCCATGAGGCATGAACATAGCATGCGCGCCTTCCTGCACGGCCTGCTCCACATCGCCTTTCATCAAACCGAGATCTTTCAGCCCCTGGGCGATGATCTTGCAGGCGGCGATATGGTAGTCGCGGTAGGGCAAACCGGGCTTAAGCGTTTCTATAACGCTCGTATTGGCTTTGAGAACAATCTCGTAGATTTCTTTCTGACGGGTGCTGAACTTGCCGCCCACCGGTGTGGTGCGCGTGATATCGGAACAATAATTGCTGTGCGCCTCCGCCCCTACGTCGGCCACCATCATGCGGCCTTCCTTAAGCAGGTTGCTGTGGTTGTGGTTGTGGAGGGTCTGCCCGTTCATCGAAACGATGGGCGCGAACGACATCGAACCGTGGTGCTGCAAGGCGATGCCTTCCATCGTGCCGCAAATCTTGTATTCGTGCGTGCCGGGCTTGCACATGCGCATGGCGGTGGTGTGCATCTTGTAGGCGATATCCATCGCGATTTCAATTTCCGCCAGTTCTTCCTTGCCCTTTACCGAACGTTGTTCGGAAATAGCCTTGATAAGTTCCACCGACTGGCTTTCCTTAAGCCTGGCCACCGCAATTCCCATCCATTCGGACATCTGCTGCGCCACCTGCATGTTGTAGGGTGCCACAAAATGAATCTTGCGGCGGCTCAATACAGCCTGATGCAAAAGACTCTTGAGTTCCGACACCGGAGCGGTTTCGGAAATGCCCACTTCAGAAGCCATTTCCGACACGGAGGGAAGATGCCCCATCCAGATGATGTCATCCATGGTGAGGTCGTCGGCGTAGAGAAAGTCCTTGTCTGCGTCCAGGTCGATGAGCCCGTACATATCCGGTTTCTGCAGACCGAAGAAGTAAAGGAAATTGCTGTCTTGGCGGAAAGGATAGGTGTTGCCGGCGTAATTGCAGGGAACTTCCGGGTTTCCGGGAAAGAGAACGATGCCGCCTTGCAGGCTCTGCCTGAGTTTCTCGCGGCGGGCACGGTAAATTTTCTTATCGAACATAGGAATATCTATAAAGGCGTTTCCGCCTATTGCAAAGTAGTAAAGGTACATCTTTTTTTTCACATAGCGAAAAGCTATCGCCGTCTTCATGTACCTTCACGGACGCTTCCTGTGTCGGTAAAGTATCTGCAAACCGAAAAGAAAACCCTATAAGAAAAATCCCCCTATCCGGAACACGAGAAACGACACAATCCAGGCCACCGCCGTGGTATAGACGGCGGTGAAGGCCGCCCATTTCCAGCTGCCGCTCTCCCTTCCGATGGCCGAGAACACCGCCACGCAGGGGAAATACAGCAATACGAAAGCGATAAAGGAAAGTGCGCTTAGAGGCGTAAAGGTTTCGGCAGGGTCCATGATGACGCTCATGGTGCTCACCACCACTTCTTTTGCCGAAATGCCGGCCAGCAGACAGATACCCATCTGCCAGTTCATGCCCAAAGGACGGATAACGGGCTCGATGAACTTGCCGATTCTGCCCAGATAGGAGTTTTCCATATGCAGTTTCTCGGCATCGGCCTGCATCAACCCGGCGGTCTGCTTCGAAACACCTTCGGGAAGGCTCACTTCGGGCGAAATAGGGAAATAACCCAACGCCCACACGATAACGGAGGCAATCAGGATAACGCCTCCCATTTTCTTAAGATACTGCATGGTGCGCGTTCCAAGACTCTGCCCTACCGAACGCCAGGTAGGCCAGCGGTAAGGCGGCATTTCCATCACGAAAGGGCTGTCGAAAGCCCTGAGTATCGTGTGCCGGAACAACAAGGCCGAAAGAATGGAAAGAAGAATGCCGAAAAGATAGATCAGAAAGATAACCGTACCTGCCTTGGCACCGAAAAACATACCGGTAAGCAACACATACACCGGAAGCCGCGCACTGCACGACATAAAGGGCAGGATAAGCATCGTGATAAGGCGGTCTTTCTTGTTTTCGATGGTACGGGTGGCCATGATGGCCGGCACATTGCAGCCGAATCCGATGATAAGGGGAATGAACGACTTGCCGTGCAGGCCGATGGTATGCATGAGTTTGTCCATGATGAACGCCACCCTTGCCATGTATCCGGTAGCCTCCATCAGGGAAATGAAGAGGAAAAGGATAAGGATATTGGGCAGGAAAACCAAAACGCCGCCCACTCCCTGTATGATGCCGTCCACCAATACGGCACGCAGAATATTGTCGGGCATAACACTGTTGAGCCATGCGGCCAAGGCCTCCACGCCGGATTCGATCCAGTCCATCGGATACTGCCCGAGAGTGAAGGTGGCCTGGAACATCATCCACAGAAAAGCCAGAAAGATAGGGAAACTCCAGATTCTATGCGTAAGAAGGTTGTCTAAACGGGCGGTGATGCGGCCGCGTACAGCCAAGGCGTTCCGTTCCCTTGTGCGGTACAGACGACGCGCACGGTGACGGACGGCCCGACCGTGGCGGCATGTGCGATGCGGAGAACGACGCCGACGCGTGTATAAAGCCGCAGGGCGGTAACATTCTTTCAACGCACCCCGTACAAAAGCGTAGCGGTAGTCGGCAAATACCTGATCGATGTCTTCACCGTACATCTTCTGCAAACGGTTGCGCTCAGCCTCAGCCATCTGCTTGAACCTGTCGGCATTTTCCAACACATTGGCCCGGTCAATCCACTCGGTATCGCCTTCCAGCAACTTGATGGCAAGATAACGCGAAGAATAGATATTGTCGTACCAGGGATCCTGCCAGATGGCCTCCTGCAAGTCGCGCAGACTGCGTTCCATCTCCTCCGAATAGGGAATGTGGGTATGACGCACGGTCTGGTCGCGGTCTTCGTTTACATCGATAACCTTGTCCAGAAGCGCCCCGGTACCTGTCTGGGTGCGACCTACGGTAGGCACAACCGGTATCCCGAGCAATTTACCCAGATATTCATATTGCAGGTCGGCGCCCGAGGCCTGAAGCTCATCGTACATATTGAGGGCCATCACCACCCGATAATCCATATCGATAAGCTGGGTGGTCATGTAGAGGTTGCGTTCCAGATTGGAGGCATCCACCACATTCACGATCACATCGGGGCGCCGTTCCAGAAGCTGTTCCATCACCACCCTTTCCTCGGGCGAATAGGGCGAGAAAGAATAGGTGCCGGGCAGGTCGGTGAGACGGATGCGGTGGCCTTTATACACAAACTCGGCGGTTTTGGCATCCACCGTTACCCCGCTGTAGTTCCCCACATGTTCGGAACTGCCCGAAAGGGCATTGTAGAGAGAAGTTTTTCCAGTATTGGGATTTCCCACCATGCAGACTTCGATAACCGAACTGCTGTCGAGTTTCTTTTCAAGGGGATCCTCTTGCGGATTGCCGTGGCAACGGTCTTTTTCAAACGTACGGACAGGCTTCAGGGCGGCATATTCCCGTGCCTCCTCCATACTGCAGACCAGCACTTCTATTTGGGACGCCTCCGCCCTGCGGAGCGATACCTCGCTGTCTAAAATGCGGAAAACCACAGGGTCCTTGAGCGGTGCCGACCGCAAGACCCTTACCGTCTGCCCGCGCACGAAACCCAGTTCGATAATTCTATGCCGGAAAGTACCCCGGCCCCTAATCTTGAGGATGATCGCTTGCTGGCCTTCTTTTAAATCGTTTAACGTCATAGGGATTTTCTTCTCTCCCGGAACAGACAGCGCCTGCCCTCCGGACGTGTTTTTTTCTTTTCCTTGCCTGTTTTGTCCCGAGACATATCAAAAGAAAAGAATGTATTGCTCGCCGGCCGGCACGGAAACTGCATCTCCGGCCGGAACCGAAGGCAAAATTACGATGCCTGAACGGGGATAAGAATACCTACAAATAGGTATTTTTATCATAGAAGAAATATAAATGACTGATTATTCTACTGTTACGGATTTTGCAAGATTCCGGGGCTGATCAACATTGCAACCTTTCTGCACGGCAATATGATAAGCCATCAACTGCAAGGGAATACAAGCGATGATGGTGGAAAGAATGGCTTCCGTACGGGGAATCTCAATCGAAAAGTCAGACAAGGCCTTCACCTCCGTATCGCCTTCGTTCACGATAGAGATGATACGGCCTTTGCGGGCTTTCACTTCCTGTATGTTGCTTACTATTTTCTCATAGTTGCCCCGATTGGTGGCAATCACCACAACCGGCATCTCGGCATCGATAAGGGCGATGGGACCATGCTTCATCTCTGCCGCGGGATATCCTTCGGCATGGATATATGAAATTTCCTTGAGTTTCAACGCCCCCTCGAGCGCCAGGGGATAATTGTAGCCACGGCCCAGATAGAGGAAATTCCTGGAATAGGTAAAGATTTTCACCACATCGGCTATCTGCGGATCTTTTTTCAATACCTGTTCTATCTTTTCGGGTAATTCGTACATGGCCCGGACAATTTGTTCCAAAGACGATTTCTTGATCATCTTCTTTTCTTTGGCCAAAGCCAAAGCCAACAGCATCAGCACACTTACCTGCGCCGTAAAAGCTTTGGTGGATGCCACCCCGATTTCAGGTCCGGCATGCATGTAACTTCCGCTGTCGGAAGCCCTCGCGATGGAAGACCCCACCACATTGCAGATACCGTAAACGAAAGCGCCGTTTTTCTTGGCGATCTTAACGGCGGCCAAGGTATCGGCCGTCTCGCCCGATTGGGAAACGGCAATCACCACATCGTCGGGATAGATAATCGGATTGCGGTAACGGAACTCGGAGGCATATTCCACCTCAACCGGAATACGCGCCAGCTCTTCGATGGCGTATTCGCCCACCAGCCCCGCATGCCAGGAAGTACCGCATCCCACAATGATAATGCGGCGCGCCTTGAGAAATTTCTCTTTATGGTCTATCACGCCCGAAAGCGCCACCGTGTTGAGCTCCATATTGATGCGGCCGCTCAGACTGTCCCGTATCGTTTGCGGTTGCTCATAGATTTCCTTGAGCATGAAATGCGGATAACCGTTTTTCTCAAGGGAAGAAAGATTCATCTCCAATTTCTGAATCAACGGCACCTTCTTCACGTTCTTGAGATTGGTGATCTCCATCTTGGGTTTCCCTTTGGCCGAAAGCGACAGAACGGCTATCTCCTCATCCTCAAGATACACCACTTCATTGGTGTATTCCACAATCGGAGAAGCGTCGGAAGCGGCAAAAAACTCGTCCTTCCCGATTCCGATCACCAACGGACTGCCTTTCCTTGCCACGATAATGCTGCGGGGGGATTCTTTCGACATCACCGCCACCGCATAAGCACCCACCACCTGACTCAAAGCCTGATGCACGGCTTCGGTCAAAGATATCCGGCTGCTTACCCGGATATAATCTATCAGCTGCACCAACACCTCGGTGTCGGTTTCACTATAGAACGTGCGGCCCTGTTTGATCAATTCTTTCTTGAGCGTCTGGTAGTTTTCGATGATGCCGTTGTGAATCAGGGCCAAATCCTCAAACTGAGAATAGTGGGGATGGGCGTTGTGCTGGTTGGGTTCGCCATGTGTGGCCCAGCGGGTATGGGCGATGCCCACGGTACCGCTTACATCCTTGTCTTTCACAAACTCTTCCAAATCGGAAACCTTACCGCGTTTCTTATAAATATTGAGGCGATTGTGATTATAGATACAGATGCCGGCACTGTCATATCCCCTGTATTCGAGGCGATGCAACCCTTTCATCAAAATGGGGAAAACAGGCTGCTTCCCTATATATGCAACGATTCCGCACATAAAATGTCTAATTTTCGATCGTGTCGCCTATTATGGTGTAAATCACCTCCAGGCGCATCTTACGTTCCGGTGCACCGGGACCATAGAGCACCACCCGCGTGGGCTGTTCGTAACGCTCATCTGTCTGGGGCACCAAATCGAGATAATTTTCAAAAAGCTTACGGTTGGCCGTATCCACCGTGGTGAGGTAGGCCAAACGCTGAAGATAACGCGTGATATTGACCCTGTATTGTCCTTTGGTACTGCTGTATGTTCCTCCCGGATTTATTTCATCGAGAATCTCCGCCTCCGTACCCCGGTTGTAATAGCGTATGCAGTGCAACTGTGCCGGAACATCGATATCGGACGTGATGTCGCTGTTGACGTTTTCCGCCACCAGCACGGCCTGGTTGATCACCACCCTGCCCGACACCACGTTTTGGAAACCGGGAATCCGGAAACGCACGCGGCTGCCTCCCGAACCTTCTATGTAAAGCCTTTGGGCGCCCGAAGCGGTATCCCCTTCGGTTTCCATCTGTTTTTTGTATAAATCGTCTGTGGAGAGGCTGCGGTCGCGCACCACCTGCGTAAAGCGCATGGGCCCCAGAATAAATTTCTGGTACGCGGTACTGTATACTCCCTCCGACATTTCCATCCCGTCGAAATACACCGTGAGTTCAGCCCCCATTGAAAAGAGGTTGGATACTGAAAAAACAATGCTCTCATCCTCCTTGGCGCAAGGTTCCATCTTGAAATAAAGCCCCTTGAAGACCGCAGGCAAAGAGGCCAGGTCGGCACGTTCCTCCTCTGTCATTCCAAGCACATATCCCAAAAGCTCCCTACCGAAATCCTTGCTGAGGTAGGCCTTGAGCGGAGCCACCTTTTTGTACCCCAGCACCGAATCGTAAACGGTATCGAAAGGCTTGGGGTAAACCGTTATCAAATCGCCGATCTGTCTGGAATAGGCCACTTCATGATTTACCGAATAGGCGCTGTCGTATCCCTGTCCGTCCACCAGCTCTTCGGCCACCTCATAGATCCGGAAACTGAGTCTGCGCCCGTCCATGGATCCGTAAAGAGGGAAAACACCCGAATAAGGCAGGGAAAGAACCACCGAATCCACCGAATTGAGAGAAGATTCGTTCAGATAGCCCGAATAGTAGGTATAACTGTCGTCTCCGTCGATACGGAGGGTAAGAAGCTGCACAATCAGATTGTAGGAGGCCGATCCGAATGTCGGACTGAAAGACGTACCCAGAAGCACCGAACTGGAATTCTGCACAATCAACGAATCATCAATCACGCTGAAGGCTTCTATCTGAAACATCGTATCGTATTTCGCCACCAGATCATCCGTTCCGTAAAGATGGTTGCCCAGAATGGCGTTCGGGTCGCGCTTGCACGCGAAGCCCGCCCACAGAATAAAAGCAAGCGCGATTATCCGCCCTATTGCACGAAACATTGTTTATTTCCTGTCTTTGAGAAATTTTCCGAAAAATTCATTCACTTTTTCCACATAGCCCTCCTCGCCGGGAAAAGCCAATGCAGGCTTCTGGGCAGTCTTGACATGCTTCTTAAGCCAGGCCAGATCCGCCACATCCTTGTCGGAATACACCACCCCGTCGGAATAATCCACCGCCAGACGGGTAAGGTCTTCAAAACCGAACTTGCCGTATTGCTTTATGTCTTCGGGAGAGAAACTGTCGAACAACAGCTTGTCGGCAAAGGATGCGGGGAAATGCCCCGTAAAACCTTCCTTGTACAACCCCGTAATGATTTTGGCGTTGGCGAAAACAGGACTGTCCTTATAGATTTTACGCACATACATCGGCAACAGGGACGTGAACCAGCCGCTGCAGTAGATGATATCGGGCGCCCAAGCCAGTTTCTTTACGGTTTCCAACACGCCCCTTGCGAAAAAAATGCACTTTTCGTCATTGTCGGCGTAGAACTTGCCCGCATTGTCGAGAAACATGTTCTTTTTGTGAAAGAATTCCTCGTTGTCTATGAAATAGATCTGCATCCGAGCCGCCTGAATAGAAGCCACCTTGATAATCAGCGGATAATCCGTATCGTTGATAATCATGTTGATACCCGACAGCCGGATGACCTCATGCAGTTGGTTCCGTCTTTCGTTGATGGTACCGTAACGCGGCATGAACGTCCTTATCTCGTTACCCTGCTCCTGAATGCCCTGTGGCAGATACCTGCCGGTTTTCGACATCAGGGTCATCCGGGTATAGGGATATATTTCCTGACTGACAAACAATATTTTTGGCTTCTCCATCGGAAACTGTTTTTGCGTCTTCCGCTTTCCCTGCACCCATAGGCACAGACCGCGCAAAACATGCAAAGTTACAAAAAAAATGTCAGTCTGTCAAGTCCAGTCTCCCTGTTCGACCGAGAAACAAACCCAAAAAAATCAAATATTTACTCTTCCGGAAAAGCACGGATTCCCTATTCTGACCTGCTTTTCCGCATTTGTTTCCCAGCGAAAAAAAAGCTACCTTTGTTGTTTGCCGGAGTTTGTTTTTTTACGGCCTCGCCCCATCGGGCGCACACGGAATGATTAAACGCTTAACATGAATAAAATATGGGTTACCAAGCAAGTAAACGAGACCATACCTGACAGCCTCCACCCCAATCCGCATATCGCCAAGCTCCTCCGGCAACGGGGCGTCAGAACCCCTGAGGAAGCCGAGCGGTTCTTCCATCCTTCTTTGGATCATCTCTATGATCCTTTCATGATGAAAGACATGGATAAGGCGGTGGAAAGGATTAAACGCGCCGTGGCCGACAAAGAGAAAATCTGCGTATACGGCGACTACGATGTGGACGGCATCACGGCCGTTGCTTTGGTTTACAGTTTCTTGGAAAAAATAATGCAAGACCCCGAAGATCTCGGGTTCTTTGTTCCCGACCGCTATCTGGACGGTTACGGGCTTTCCAAACGGGGCATCGACTATGCCTACGAAAATCAGGTCTCGCTCATGATCGTGCTCGACTGCGGCATCAAAGCCAACAAAGAGGTGCTTTATGCCAAAGAAAAAGGCATCGATGTGATTGTGTGCGACCACCACTTGGCTGAAGGAGAGATTCCTCAAGCCTATGCCGTGCTCGACCCCAAACGGGAAGACTGCGCCTACCCCTGCAAGGAACTTTCCGGTTGCGGCGTAGGTTTTAAACTGGTGTGCGCCTATTGCCTTCAAAACGGTATGAGCTTGCGCCAATACGCCTACCCGCTGCTGGATCTGACGGCGATGAGCATTGCTTCCGACATCGTGCCCATTCTGGGAGAAAACCGCGTGCTTTCCTACTACGGATTGATTTTGCTGAACACCATGCCCCGGCCGGGCGTAAAGATGTTGCTCCAATACGCCAACATACACCCTTACAATCCGCTCAAAAACCGTCACCGCCCCGCTCCGATGGCCAAAGGTTGCCAGAAACCGCGTTTCTTCGACAGGGAAATAACCAACAACGACCTTGTGTTCTCTCTCGGACCGAGGCTGAACGCCGCCGGACGCGTACAAGACGGAAAGAACGCCGTACGCCTGTTGCTTTGCAAGGATTTCGCCTCCGCCGAAGAAATGGCCAGGCTCATCAACGAAAACAACGCCACCCGCAAAGACCTTGACCATCAGGCCACAGAAGAGGCGCTCGAACTTATAAAAGATCATCCCGAGGCGGCTTCCACCATCGTGTTCAGGGATTCATGGAACCAAGGCATCATCGGTATCGTGGCTTCAAGGTTGATCGAAACCTATTACCGCCCCACCATCGTGTTCACCACCACGGCCAACGGCGATAAAAACATGTTGGTGGGCTCTGCCCGCTCGGTGAAGAATTTCAATATCTACGACGCCATTTCCGCCTGCGGCGACTTGCTGGAACATTACGGCGGACACAAATATGCGGCCGGACTTACCATCAAACTCGAAAATCTCGAGAAATTCAAGGCCGCGTTTGAGAAAACGGTACGGGAATCGTTCAACAGCGAGGAATCCCAGCAGGAAATAGAGATAGACGAAGAATTATTGTTCGAGGACATTACGGCCGAACTGGTGGCCACCCTCAAGGAATTCGCGCCTTTCGGCCCGCTCAATCCGAATCCCCTTTTCATGAGTACGCATATCAAGGACGCGGGCGACACCAAGCACGTAGGCAGCGGAAAGAAACATCTCAAGCTGTCGCTTTTCCAAACCAAATCGCGCTCCTACTCCATCAACGGCATCGCCTTTCAACAAGGGGAGGCTTTGGCGGAAATAAAAAAGGGAAGGTCTTTCGACATCTGCTACCATCTGGAAGAAAACACTTTCAACGGCAACACAGCCATCCAACTGAACGTGAAAGACATCCATTTCCCCGATAAGTAAACCCTTGTTCCTGCAACCCGCGCAATACGGAACATAGCCTCGGATCACTGAAGCCGGGCGGCGATCTGCATACACTGCCGGGCGGCATCTGTCTCTCCGGCGGCCTGGTAAATCTGCGCCATCATTTGGTAAGCCTGTGCATTGGGTTGCTTTTCTACAAGCGCTTGCAATTCGTTTAATGCCAGTTGGAGATTGTTCATCCTCAGATAGCTATGGGCTGCGTACCAGTGGCCGGAAATGTCATCGGGCGCAGCTTTTTTAAGAAGGCCTGCCGCGGCCAAGGCTCCCTGATAATCATTTTTAACCAAAAGGACGTTGGCCAAAAGGGAAAGGGCCGCAGTGTTGGAGGGCACATTCCGCACCCAGAAAGAAGCCAGTATCAAGGCACTGTCGGCATTACCCTGCCGGAGATAGATCTCAGTCAAGTTCTCAATGGCCTGCTCGTTGTAGGGATTGTATTCCAACGCACGGCGGAAAAACATCTTGGCCGAATCGGTACGGCCTTGCTTCATGGCCTGATAGCCGTAGAAATCATGCTTGTCGGTTCTTTCCAGAACCACACAGATCGGAACGCCGTCCACTTCCTCCACATGAACGGTGTTCAAGGGCGGAAAACAGGCTTTGTTGGTGATCCAGTCGGGATTCATGCCCGTGATGGTGAACACGGCATAATCCCAATCATTGTTGCCCATCTGATGGATGCGTGAAAACACGGGCTGAAAGTGCGCCGTATCCTTGAGATAATTGGCTACAGAAGAAATATGCCAGGTGGCCACCCTGTATTTTCGGCCTTCCGGGAGTTTGGAAAGGTCGGCATGCGCCATCACCCATTCGGTGGCCTTGCGCGTGGAATGGTAGTAGTAGTCCATTTCGTAGCGGCCGTAAGCTTTTTTGATACCGCCCGAAAGTTCGTTGAAATAAACGTATTGGTAGGGATGGTTGGCAAAGATATGGCGGGCTGGACCGATTAAAAGCACCAGGGGAAGGGCCACACCCAAGCCCCAGCGGAGAAGGGGGTGGGTGAATTTTTCAAAGAGCGAGTGAAAACCCAAACCGGCCATCGCCACCAAGGTGGGATAAACGAACATCGAATGCCGCCAGCCGCCGTAAACGTTGGCCTTGGTATAGATAATCCAGAAAATGGGAAAAACGAAACAAAAAAGCAGGAAAGCGGTAAAAAAGCGGCGATCCTTGCCCCAGCCCGTAAACAGATATACCAAAGCCCCTGTCATCACGGCCACGGGAACGGTCATAAAGATAAACTTGGGCGTGTAGTACCACGGCAGGGCGCTGCTCCACTGCATACGTCCCTCGAACACCTGACGGATGCTTATGGCAAAAGCATTCATGGAAGAAAGCGATCCGAAAACATGGTTCACCGGCGCGCGCATGGCGTAGGGCCAAAGCAGAACGCACAGCAGATATCCGCCCAAGGAAACGGCCAGACCGTACTTTACAAGACGACCGAATCCCTGCCCTTTGGTAAGGCCGTCCAAACCGCCCCTACGGGCCAGCATGAAATACCGCAGAAGACCGAAAAGGCCGAAGTAAGCAATCAGTATCAGACCACCCACACGCACGGCCATGGCCAAACCGATACTCACGGCCAGCATCGCCATCGTGGAAATCTTTACCTTGGGGAAGTCCTGCAGGAAAACGGTCATGTAGAACAGTCCCATGGCCATGAACGTTACCAGGTTCACATCCTTGAGATCGTTGAACGAATGGCCGATGAAACGGGGCGAGAAAACAAAGAGCAGAAAGGTGAGGACGGCCGGCAGGTATTTCCTTCCCGCCAGACGGAAAGCCATAAGGGAAGTAAAGAGAATGGCCAGCCAACCGCATACGGTGTTGACCGTATGCCTTACCTGCATGATATCGGAGATACCGCACCACTTGCCCAAGGCGAAGGCGAAATTATCCACCACCTGCCCGTAGAGCGGCAGGTTATAACTGTCGGTTACCACCGCCGCCGTGTCATCCTTGCCGAAACTGGCATAGAAATCGTAGATATGTCCGGCCTGAACGTTATGTATTTCCTCATCGCCCGACATTCCCGCCCCGAAACTGCCTGCTATCATCAGAACCAGACTCAGTGCCGCCACTGCAAAAAACACGGTCTTGGCTTTATCCTTACGCAAGGATTCGAACAATCGGATGATTTTTTCTTTCATAGAGCGAATGTTTTTTACGGTTCCTGGAATTCCGGATTCATCTGTCCGGCATCTTTCTTGATGCGTTCAAATACAAAGATTTTATTCAGCACGAAGCCTAAAAGGCCGATGGGAACACACATGATGGCCGCGGCCACATAATCGTTCACGCCAAAAATCCATTTGAGCAAGGTCATGGAGCCGATGTTGCAGAGGTAGGTAATCACATACACCAGCACGAAACGCGGCAGAAGGTTGAACGCTTTGTTGTGAAAGACAAGGGCACCGTAAGTTCTGAAATTGAAGAGGATGCCGATAATCTGGCTTACCAGGGCCGCAATCGTATAATGCAAGCCGATAAAGACAAAGAAAGCATATACGCCCCAACCGAAAACGGTATTGAGGCCGGCCACCAGAAAAAAACGGATCATTCTGATATTGACCATCCGCAACCACAGTCGCCCCAGTCCGTATTTTTCCATGCAGGTTACAAAACGGCTTTTTTCCGTGGGCCGGGATCGGTGGGGTTGAGTTTCCTGCATGCCCTTTTCTCCTTTAATATTCATTTTCCCTGCCTATCACCGTAAATCCGGACGGTAAGGGCAGTTCGAGCTGCACACGACGATTCTGGGTAGGATGCGGAAACGAAATGGAGGCGGCAAACAGCCGCACCATCCGTTTTGCCTTGGCATCGCCCCCATATTTGCGATCGCCCACGATAGGGCATCCCATATCCGACAAATGCACACGAATCTGGTTTTTGCGCCCCGTCTCCAGTTTTATCTGCAAAAGAGAGAAAAGGGCTTCTTCCACAGGCGCCTCCTGTCCGTTCCAGATAAAAGAACCCTTATGGCGGTAATGGGTTACCGACCATTTGGCTCCCTCCTCTTCTTCGGGTACGGAATACACCACCTGACGGGCGTTTTCCTTGAGCCATGAGCCCAAAGTGTCTTCCTTGCGGGGCGGAACGCCGTGCACGAGGGCATAGTAGTATTTATCCACCGCTTTCCAATTTTCCTGCAGATATTCCTGAGATTCGGGACTTTTGGCGAAAAGCAGGATACCGCTTACCTCGCGGTCGAGGCGGTGCACGGTATAGGCGCGGCAACGGCCACGGCTCTTTTCAAGCACGTATTTGTTGACCGCACCGAACATGGAACGTATTTTTTCGGTGGTACGACCGGAGGAAAGAATGCCGGAGGGTTTGTAAACGGCAATGATTTCTTCGTCTTCGAACAACACCCTGAACGGGGGTTTCTCACGGTGGGTATCCCGCTCGCCGTATTTTTTGAAAGTTATCTGCCAACCGGCCCGCAGCATGAACTCGGGATGCCGCACCACGGCTCCCCGCAAACTTACGCAACCAAAACGCACGGCTTTTTTAAGATGCGTCCTGTTGCTTTGGGGAAAAGCCTGCACCAGCACATCAATTAAGGGCGCGTCTTGCTGTACGTCTATATTCATGCTATAGTTTGATTTCTTCGTCGTTCCGATCCAGGAAACGATACTCCAGGAAGCCGTAGGCATTGCCTTCGCGCAACCTTATCCAACGGTGGTACTTGCGCCACCATTTGCGTTGGTAGCGCCGGAAAGCCCTACACATATAGGCATACACATAAGGACTGAGGATTATCGAGAAACGACGGGCGTTGGTGTCTTTGATAAGATACTCCACATCCCTTTCTATGTCGTCCACAATGCAGACACTGGGACGTATCTGACCTGTCCCCCCGCAAGCAGGACAACTTTCAAGCACATCCACCTGCGTTTGGGGACGCACCCTTTGACGGGTAATCTGGATCAGGCCGAATTTGGTGGGAGGAAGCACGGTGTGCCGCGCCGGATCGTTTTCCATGTCTTTCACCATCGCGTCGAAAAGCGTCTTGCGGTTCTGAGGTTCCCTTTGGTCGATAAAATCGACGATCACGATGCCTCCCATATCGCGCAACCGCACCTGCCGGGCCACTTCGGCCGCCGCCTCGAGATTTACCTCAAGCGCATTGGATTCCTGGCTCTGTTCGGCATTGACCCGGTGTCCGCTGTTCACATCGATAACGTGCATGGCCTCGGTATGTTCAATCACAAGGTAGGCACCGCCCCGGCGAATGTTCACCACCTTGCCGAAAGAAGCCTTTATCTGTTTGGAAATGCCGTAATGGTCAAAAATCGGTTCCCGGTCTTTGTAGAACTTCACGATGTTCTTCTTCTGCGGCGCGATGGTTCCTACATAAGCCTTTATTTCTTCAAAAAGATCCTCGTTGTTGGTAACGATCTGATCGAAATCGTTGGTAAGGAAATCCCGCAGGATACTTACGGTCTTATCCATCTCGCTGCATACTTTCACGGGAGGAGTGGCCATATGCAGGTGATTCTTGATATGTTCCCATTTTCGGAAAAGGGCATCCAAGTCGCCATGCAGTTCGGCCGCCGTCTTACCTTCGGCAACGGTGCGGATGATGACCCCGAAATTTCTGGGTCTCACGCTCTGCACCAGATTGCGGAGCCTGAGCCTTTCATCGGGATTCTTTATTTTCTGCGAGATCGAAATTCTGTTTGAAAACGGTATCAAGACCACGTAACGGCCGGCAAACGATATTTCGGAACTAAGCCGGGGGCCTTTGGTGGAAATGGGTTCTTTGGTTACCTGAACCAGTATGTGTTGGTTCTGTTTGAGAACCGACGATATCTTTTCGGTCTTGGAAAGCTCTTCCTTAAGCTTGTAGGCGGAAATATCCATCTGGGCGGTATCTCCGTTGAGGGCGCAATTGGTAAACTTGTGCATCAACTGCACCTGCGGCCCCAAATCGAGGAAATGCAAAAAGCCTTCTTTCTGCGCGCCTACATCCACAAAAGCGGCGTTCAGTCCGGGCATAATCTTCCTTACCCGACCCAAAAACACATCGCCTACCGAATGCTGGGTGTTGTTTTTTTCTCTGTGGAGCTCAACCAGAACTTTATCTTCCAACAAAGCTATCACCACCTCTTGCGAGGTTGAGTCCACTATAAGTTCTTTATTCACGTGATTCTGTATTCGCTGCCCTTCCTTTGGGCAAACGGTAAAAAAACACAGGGTTTGCCTCTCTCTTAGAAGCAAACCCCGTTTGTTGCGGAAAGATTACCCGCAGGCGGAACTATTTCAATTCCGTTCTAACAGCCGTCATAAACGGTTTGGCCGGCTTGAAAGCGGGAATCTTATGGGCGGGAACAATCATGGATTTTCCCTTGGTGATGTTCCGAGCTGTTTTCTGGGCACGCGTCTTGATGATGAAACTACCGAAACCACGCAGGTAAACGTTGGTTCCCTGAATCATGTTTTCTTTGATTACTTCCATCATCGTTTCAACCGTAGCCAGTACGGTTACTTTTTCGATGCCTGTTCTGTTGGCGATTTCAGCCACAACTTCAGCCTTTGTCATAGCGATATGTTTTTAAATTGTTTACAAAACCGTCTGAAAATTCCGGACGTACCGGCTTTTCAAACGACATACACTCCACGGCAAGAACCCTCTTGAATGGTCTGCCGTCTAATTTTCAGCCTTTCAAATTCTTACTCCCCGAAAATCAGGGGGCAAAAATAATATTTTTTTTTAACTTCGCGAAATGGGTTTCCCGGCCTTCCTTAAAGATACGTCAAGTGAATTTTTCCGAACAACTGATACGCTGGTATGAAGAAAACCGCAGGGCGTTGCCTTGGCGGAACACCAAAGATCCTTACAGAATCTGGCTGTCTGAAATCATTCTCCAGCAAACCCGCGTGGCACAGGGCCTGCCCTATTACGAACGCTTTTTGGAGCGGTTCCCTTCGGTGAAGGAACTCGCCCTTGCCTCGGAAGAGGAGGTGCTGAAATACTGGCAGGGACTGGGGTATTATTCAAGGGCCCGCAATCTGCACGCGGCGGCCAAAATCATTCACACGCGGTATAAAGATGTTTTTCCTTCCGCTTATCCCGAAATAAGGGCGCTTCCCGGCATAGGAGACTATACGGCCGCCGCCATCGCCTCTTTTGCCTATAAATTGGTGTATCCCGTGGTGGACGGTAACGTGATTCGCTTCATGTGCCGTCTGGAAGGCATTTTCGAGGCCGCAGGCTCTCCCTCCTGCACAAAAAGGATTCGGGAAATGCTTCAGCAACGCATCGACCCTCTCCAACCCGGTCTTTTCAACCAGGCCATCATGGAATTCGGCGCCTTGGGATGTACCCCCGCTTCACCGCTTTGCCTGCAAGAGAGCGGTACCTGCCCTTTCCGCACACAATGCTATGCCTTGCACCAAAAGGTGATAGACCGCCTGCCGGTAAAGAAAAAAAAGGAAATCCTGCCGGTTTTGGAAATACACTACCTCCTCATCACCGATGCCCGGGGAAACCTCTGGCTGCACAAAAGAGGATACGAAGCACTCTGGCGGGGCATGTTCGATCTGCCTTCCCTCCCGGAAGGATGGAATGGAAACAACAAACTGCGCGAGGCCGGAGCGGCCGAATTTCTGAAACATTACACGCAGGTATTGACCCACCGCCGTCTGGAAGCGTACTTCTACCGGATCCCCGAAAACTCGGCTCCGGCCCGGAAAATTTTGAAAATGCAGGAAAACTGTCTCAAAATCTGTCCGCAGGAAATTTCCCGATTTGCCGTTCCAAGGGTCATAGAACGTTTCTTACAGGACTTTAACATTATTTAACAAATAAAACCCGATAATTTTCCGCGAAAAGCGTTTTATCGGTAAACCTTTAAATTTTTAAACGTATGAGCGGAGTAAACAAAGTAATCCTTATCGGAAACCTGGGCAAAGACCCCGAAGTCTTTACCTTTGAGAACGGAAACAAGAAAGTGCGTCTGGCGGTGGCCACCACCGAAACCTACCGGAACAAGAAGGGGGAACGCATCGAACACACCGAATGGCACTGGGTGGTGCTTTTCCGAGGCCTGGCCGAAGTGGCCGAAAAATACCTTCGCAAAGGCGATCAGGTGTATGTGGAAGGTTCCATTCGCTTGCGGTCTTGGGAAGACGGCGGTCAAAAACGCTATCTGACCGAAATCGAAGGCAGGAACCTGACCATGTTGGGGAGCCGGAAAAACGAAAAACCCACGGTAATCCAAGGGGTGGAGGCAATTCCGGCGATTCCAGCCAAGTTGGAAAACGAACCTGAATACAACCCGGAAGACGACGCCTTCCCGTTCTAAAGCAAGTTCCGGTCAAGCACCGGCCTGCACCAAAAACAAGAGGGCGGAACTGCTGACGGTTCCGCCCTCTGTCTTTATCTCCGCAAACGCTTCTTACTTTCCAAAAGCATCCAAACCGTTTTGCAGATAGGCGATAAAGGCTTCCACATCGCCGGCATAACCGTACCCTTTTTCAGTAATCGGATTTCCGTCAGCATCCAAAAGATGGTAATACGGCAGGGTATTGGTTTTGAAGCGGGTAACCTGAAAATCGGCATTGCGTTTGCCCATGGTTTTCTTCACTTTCCCGTCGATGGTTGACGTTATCCATTCGCTTTCGGGAAGCTCCGTCTTATCATCGCAATACAAGGCGATAATCACGTATTTCTTGAGCAATGCCTGCACACGGGGATCCGACCATACATCGTTTTCCATTTTCTTGCAGTTGGCGCAGGCATGACCCTTGAAGTCGATGAAAACGGGCTTGTTCTGCTGCTTGGCGCAGGCAAGACCTTCCTCATAGTCGAAATATCCCTGGAGGTTGAAGGGCAAATGCAGTTTATCGGCATATTTGGGCGTGCCGCAGAGTTCCTGATCGGCGGCATGTACGGTAACCGCGCCCACGGCAACCGGCTGGTTAAGGCTGAACTGCTGGCTGGTAAGCGGCGGAACCAAAGAGGAAACCATCTTGAGCGGAGCGCCGAACAAGCCGGGAATCAGGTAAACCACAAAGGTGAAGGTAACGATAACCAGCAAAAGGCGGAACACGCCTACATGCGGCACATCCGAATCGTGCGAGAATTTGATCTTGCCCAACAGATAGAATCCCATCAGCGAGAAAATCACGATCCAGATAGCCAGATAAACTTCACGGGTAAAGAGGTGGAGTTCGTAAACCTGATCGATGTTGAGGATGAACTTCATGCCGAAAGCCAAGAGAACAAAGGCAAACACCACCTTCACCGAGTTGAGCCAGCCGCCGGACTTGGGCATCTTGGCCAACAGAGAGGGGAAAAGCGAAAGGATGAAGAACGGAAGCCCCATGGCCAAACCGAAGAAGAACATACCTAAGAGCGGTTTGAGCACCGACGTACCCATGGCGGCCTCCACCAGCAACGTGGCCACGAAAGGACCGGTGCAGGAAAAAGACACGATAGCCAAAACGGCCGCCATAAAGAAAGCCGAAATATAACCGCCGTTGTCGGCCTTGGCGTCCAGTTTATTGGAAAGACCGCTGGGCAGGGTTATCTCGAACATGCCGAAAAATGAGAAAGCAAACAGAAGGAAAAGAAGGAAGAAAATAAGGTTGGGAATCCAATGCGTGCTGAGCACGTTGGCGAAATCGGCGCTTTTAGTGATGGCCACGATACCGCCGATAAGCGTGTATATGAGGGTGATCGAAAGCGTGAAAATAGCGCCTTTGATAATACCCGCCACACGGCTTGAACCATTATCGGTATCCATGAAGAAAGATACCGTCATGGGGATCATGGGAAACACACAAGGGGTGAAGACGGCGGCCAGCCCGGCCAGAATGGCCAACAGGAAGAATCCCATCAGGGATTCCTGTCCAGCTTCGGGGCCGGTGGCTTCGGCAACCAGAATGGCTTGGGTTTCCACAACGGCTTCTTCCGGCGTCTCAGGCTGTGCTTCCACTGCCGGCGTTTCCGCTACGGGAGCTTTTTCAACGCAAACTTCAACGCCCTTTACCTTGAACGTCAGGTCAACATCATTAAATGGAATGCACTGTTCGTCGTTGCAAACCTGATAATCCACCGTAGCCGAAATTTCAAAATCCCGGTCGGTCTCTATCGTGATTTTCTGACGGAATTCGGCATCTTTGGCGAAAAAGCGAACCAGGGTTCCGAAAATCTCATCGGTTTCTTCTATCGGTTTGGGGCTTTCCGAAATCTTGCCTTTCAGCTTGAAATCATCCGTAGCGGGAAAATGAAATACGGTGGGTTGCGGGCCGCCTTCTTCCATAAACTGCGAATACAAGTGGTATCCGCCGCCTACATCGGCTTTCATCACCAACTCGGCCTGATTTCCGTCGAGATATTTAACGGAGCATTTCCATTTTACAGGATTTTCCTGAGCAGCCCCCCCTATCCAAAAGGACACAATTATCCCTATAACAAACAGTATTCTTTTCATGATATCTGTTTATTTGTACTTTTTGAATCTGTTCTATTCCAGAGTGGTTATATTGATGCCGTACATTTCCACCGTGGGATTATGCAGCAGATCCTGACAGGCTTTTTCCAACAGCTTATAGGCTTCTGCTTCGCTGGCAGCCTCCACTTCCACAACGATATGTTTTCCAATACGCACGTTTTTAATGTTTTTCAGCCCCATATCGTGCAAACGGGCTTCAACTGCCTTGCCTTGCGGATCAAGTAAATCAGCCAAAGGCATCACATTGATTTCTGCTAAGTATTTCATAATTTATCGGTTTTTATTGTTTTATCAAGCAAACAAAAGTGCAGGCGTGAAAAAATCGGATACAGCACCACCGAAGCCGCCAAGCCTAAAAATCCCCGAAGGACGAAAAGCAAAACCACAACGGCAAGATAAATGTATATCGTTTTCTGTCTTTTCCAGGAAAAATCCTTGATTTTGAGAGAAAACATCCGGCAATTGCACACCATCAGGAAAGCCATCGCCCACGACAATATCAAAAGCAGAACAGCGTGGGGCAGAACACCGTCGCAGGTCCACGACAAGGCCAAGGCCACCCAAAAAAGGGCATTGACCGGCGTAGGCATCCCCTTGAAGCAATACCGTTGCCGTTCATCCAGATTGAATCTGGCCAACCGCCAGGCCGCCGCCGCCGGCATCACAAACACGCCGTAGGCCCAATAATCCGGCAAAAAGGCAGATACAAGACTATAGGCTATCATGGCGGGTGCCAGACCGAAACTCACAACATCGGCAAGCGAATCCAACTCCTTGCCCATATCGCTTTGAACATGAAGCAGACGCGCCGCCAAGCCGTCAAAGAAGTCGAATACAGCCGCCACCACGATAAAACAAGCCGCCCACACCATATTCCCGGAAAACAGACAGGTAACCGATATGGCGCCGCACAGCAGATTGCAAAGCGTGATGAAGTTGGGTATTATCTTCCTGCACATATTTGGCAAAGGTAATAAATTCTTGGTACTTACCAGACTGTGGAGAGGTCATATTTGGATTTCGGCCATAATTCGGGTTTCCAATGGAATCCTTTCAGTATCCGTTCCCGCCGGGAAAGACGGTTAACAGGATAAAGGGTGGTGGAAGAAGGCTGAATCACGTTGATGCCCCGCACCTGATTGTCTTCAAAATACATTTTCAGGCTACGGCTCTCTGTCTTATTCACGCCGATGAGTTCACGGGCGGCTTCGTCCAACACATAATAGACCGATTGCACCGCCCCTATCACATGGGCCATCTCAAACCGGGAACTGTCGTCGAAATAACCCCACAGATATTTTCCCTTCACCTGATTGTAATAGCCCTGGGAAGCCGACACTTCGCTTACTATAAACGCTTTTTCCTGTATCAGAACTTTCTCCGGTCTGTTTTGGGTAAACCAAACCTTCACCGTATCCCCGTCTATCTGATACTCCTCCAGCCAGATAATCGGTTCCCGGTAAAGTTCCATAAGGGAGTCCCGATGCCGGTAACTCAGCGAATCGCATTTTCCCTGAATGCCCTCCTTGAAAAAACGCACTTTGTGGTACACCAGCATTTCCTTTATCTTGCGCACCGTGTCGTAGGTCATCACCATCGTGTCGCCAACCACAAAAAGCGAATCGCCGTGATCCACCATCACTCCCCGCGGATGAAGGGTGAACAGCGCGTATCCCTCGCTTTCCTTGTTTTCGGCATAATCGCTTTTTATATAGCAGTTGCGCGCCGTATCAAGTAAAAATACATCCCGGTACACATTGCCGTTCTTCATGTCCAGATCATAATAGATGCTGTCGCCGAAAAGCACTTGGGACGTCCGGGTTTTCACATACGCATCGCGTTGCAGGCTTACCTTGTTTTCTTCCTGATGAAACCATCCTTTGCGTCCGTACATATAGTAGTCGGAGGTTTCGATATTGGTGTTGCCTTGAAAATGCGTCAGACCCGTCTGGGCATAATGGAGGGTATCGGTCCAGATGGTGTACTGCGGATTGACGATCACCACATTGTCGAAGCAATGGAAAATTTCCGCCTGTCCGTCGTAATAGCCATGTTCGGAAGTGAGCACCGTCTGACCCGAAGTCATTTCTCCTCCCTGACTGTAATAGGCCCTGTTTCGGCTGCCTTCGTAACGCAAGGCAGGCGTTTTCATGGTCATTTCACGATCTTTCAGCACCACGTTGCGTTCCACCGTATAAGAACCGGAAGCTCCGTCGTAATCCAACACCTCGCCGGTGATATGTATATTGTCGGATGTACGTATCCGCAGATTGTCGTAGGCCTGGCAGGAACCCGTCTTCTGATCGTAATCGGCAAAATCGCTAAAGATGCGGTTACCGTTGTGTTCTATCTTCACGTGCCCGATCAACCGGTACACACCCGGCCGGCCCGGCAAACTCACAATGGAGTCTCCCGTAAACGACTGCCCGTAGAGAAATCCGCCGGCAACACCCGCAAGCAGAGCCGAAGCCGTGATGGCGGACAAGGCTTTAATGCGAACCCATATAGTCATAGGGAATACTTGAAACAAAATGTGCCTTATGGTCGAAAGTCAACAGGAAATAGTCCCTTGCCTTGGTTTCCTTGTTTTTTACCCAGACCACAACCTGATAATAGTTCTTGGGCTTTTCCTCCGCTGGAAAACGTTGCCTGTAGCGCGATTCGTACACCACCCGTTTACCGGTTTCAAACTTGTACTTTTCGGGAGCATTGGCAATGTATTGCCAAATGGGATACGAAATATCCTTTTTGCCGAAGAATAAAGCCGTGGTGGTATGGGTTCCGTCTGGAAAAATAACGGCTTCCGCCTTTTGTCCGAAATTCACGAACACCGCCCGGTAGATACCGCTGGTGTCTTTGTATTGCTTTACGTTTTCGGCTCGCGGAAAACGGCGGTCAAAAGCCTGTTGCACTGCATCGGGAAATACGGTCTTCACCGACATTCTGGCCGCAGGTATCTGCCGCTGCATATCCGAAACCAAGGTTTGCATACGTTCCACCACACGGGCACTGTCGTTGGGCAATGCGGCCGGAGCTTCGGCTTCGGCCACAGCCGCTTCCTGCATATCCTGCATTTTTTCCGTATCGGATTCCTTCTCTTCCGTACGGGACTCTTCCCTTTCTTCAACAACCACCCTCTCCCCGGGGTTTTCTACCGTTTCTTCCCCGATGGCCCCGTCGAAAGAAAAACCTCCGTCATCTTCATAATCCTCGCCATAGTCTTCGTAATATTCTTCCCCGTATGGCCCTTCGGCTTCCTCTTCCTCCAAAACCTCCCGGGCTTCCTCTCTCTGCGGTTGAACCTCGTTTATGACCAAACAGGCTGTATCGGGCTGCGGTTGCAGTATAGGAGACGTATTCTGGTCTTTACGCCGACGGGCCATGTTGGACTGGGCCTTCACCCGGGCAAGCGCGAACTGGCGATTTGTCTGGGCGCGGTAAACTTCTTTGTCTGCCTTATTCTTGACCCATAAGCGACTTTTTACCGTAGCGGCCGAATCGCCTTTGGCCTGCATCCGGGCCAACATTTCATTTTCCTTCTTCAACAGCACCTCTTCTTCGGTGAGCGGCTCGAATTCATCCCAATTGTTCATTTTCTCACCGTCAATACTCTCCACATCACCGTGAAAATCAAAGCAGATCTCGGTAATATAGCCATCAATGCCGTAGATTGACAATTGGACGTAATAATGCCGCCCGTCCCAACGGTCTTCTTCGTAAGAACAGGAACGGAGCTGGTAGAAAGCGTATTTATCGCTGATAAAATCGTGCGAAACCAAAGGCAACTTGGCTTCGGGAATCGTCCAACGGGTGCTGAGCCATTCTCCGTTGGCCTGAAAAAGAGAGGATATTTCTTTGGGTTGCAAATTGATACGGGCACAATACCCCATATCGGCAAGTTCCCACTGTATCATCTTCCACGCCGACCGCGGATGGGCCAGATAAAAACTTTCCACCACTTCTTGCGGAACCTCCGACCAAGCCACTCTTTGAGCGTTTACGAAACCGGAACCTGCAAGCAGAAAGACGGTCAGAAAGCCTGTCAGAAATCGCGGATATCGCAAACAAAACCGCAATTTTCCGGACTTTCCCGGTATGTCGGTGTTTCTATTGCGCATTCATGATGGTTTCATCCCGGTCGGGTCCAACCGAAATAATACTGATTTCAAGACCTGTCTGCTTGCCTATAAACGATATGTAGTCTTTAAAGGCTTGCGGCAGTTGATCCTGATGGCGTGCCGGTGAAAGCGGACTTCGCCAACCGGGCAATTCCTTATAGACAACCTCCACCTTTTCGGATGTATCGGTATCGGGATAAGCCTCGAGCATCTTGCCGTCCAAGGTATAGGCTACCGCCGCTTTCACGACCGGAAATTCGTCCATCACATCGGCCTTCATCATAATCAGATCGGTGATTCCGTTTACCATAATCGTGTAGCGCAAAGCCGGCAGGTCCAGCCAGCCCGTGCGACGGGCACGCCCGGTCGTGGCACCGAATTCATGCCCTTTCTGACGGAGCAGTTCGCCCGTCCCGTCGTGCAGCTCGGTAGGAAAAGGACCGCTGCCCACACGGGTACAGTAGGCCTTGAAAATACCGTACACCTTGCCTATAGCGGAAGGAGGAACGCCCAGCCCAACACAGACACCCGAGGCGGTGGTGCTGGAAGAGGTAACAAAAGGATAGGAGCCGAAATCGATGTCGAGCATGGAACCCTGTGCCCCTTCGGCCAATATCTTCTTACCCTGCTCCATGGCACGGTTCAGGTAAAATTCGGTGGAAATCACTTCAAATCCACGCAATTCTTCCACCCCCGCCAGCCATCGGGCTTCGTATTCCCTCCACGGCATATCTTCTATGCGCGCTTCTTCCACATCGAATCCATACTGTTCGAGTTGCAGAAGGTGTTCGTTTTTGAGCGCCTCGTATTTTTGGGCAAAGAATGCACTGAAAATATCTCCCACACGCAGTCCGCAACGGGCTGTCTTATCGGTATAGGCCGGGCCTATTCCCTTTACCGTGGAACCTATCTTCTTTGCACCCTTGCGTTGTTCCAAGGCCGCATCCAGCATACGGTGCGTGGGCAAGATCAGATGCGCCTTGTCGGAAATTTTCATTCGTTCACGGGGCTCCACCCCCATCCGGCGCAAAGCATCCGTTTCCCGACAAAAAATACAGGCGTCTATCAACACACCGTTGCCTATCACGTTTACCTTGTCGGCATGGAAAATACCGGAGGGAATGGTGTGCAACACGTGGGTAACATCCCCGAACTTCAAGGTATGTCCGGCGTTGGGCCCCCCCTGAAAACGGGCGATGATATCGTAGCGGGGTGCCAACACATCCACAATTTTTCCCTTGCCTTCATCCCCCCACTGTATGCCGAGAATGACGTCGATTTTTGTTTTTGACATTTTATTGTCCTTTTATTCTTTTGAAACCGCTCTTATACGGAATTTACCGCATGGCCTTCAGGCTCAGGTCAAGCGAACTGATGTGGTGGGTGAGCGCCCCCACCGAGATAAAATCCACTCCCGTGGCCGCGTACCGGGCAAGCGTCTGCTCGTTGATACCGCCGGAAGCTTCGGTTTCGAACCTGCCGCCTATGCGATCCACCGCCTTACGGATATCCTCCGGTGTGAAATTATCCAACATGATACGATCCACACCGCCGCGGTCCAGCACTTCATCCAATTCCTCAAATGAGCGCACTTCTATTTCAACGGCCAGTTTCAGATCTTTTTCCTGCAGATAGGCATGCACCGCATCGATAGCCTGTCTGATGCCTCCGGCAAAATCGATATGGTTATCTTTCACCAGAATCATGTCGAAAAGGCCGAAACGATGATTCTTTCCTCCGCCGATACGCACCGCCATTTTTTCAAACACCCGATTGTTGGGTGTGGTTTTGCGTGTGTCCAGCAACACAGCCGTACCCGAACCCACCAGCCGGGTAAGTTTACGCGTATAGGTGGCGATGCCGCTCATCCGTTGGATGTAGTTGAGGCTGAGACGTTCGGCGGTAAGGATGGAACGGGAGGCACCTTCAACGGTAAATATCCTGTCGCCCGGCTTTACCTCGCAGCCATCCTGCACCAGCGGTGTGAACACAATGGAAGCATCCATCTGACCATACACCATCCGCGCCACTTCCATACCGGCTATCACGCCTGCTTCCTTGGCAACAAGAACCGCCTTGTCGGTGGCCGAAGCCGGAATACAAGACAAGGTGGTATGGTCGCCGTCGCCCACATCCTCCCTAAGGGCAAGCCGGATATAGGCCGCCATCATTTCCTTTTCGTCAATCCGCATGACTGCCCGAATTTTATTTTCTGGAAGCCTTTTCGGCCGCATATTCTTCGTTGAGACCACGCAAAACGGCCGAAGTGATATCCATCGACGGCAGCGAATACAACACCCCGCTTTGCTTGCCGGTGGAAACAATCATGCCGAACTGGCCGTTTTCCCGGTTGAACTTCTCGATAAAAGACAATATGCTGTTGCTTACTTCTTCCATCCGCTGCGCTTGCAGGGAAACCAACTGGTTGGCATATGTCTGCTGCAATTCGGCGATGGATTGCTGTTTCTGCTGAAGCTGTTCTTCACGTTTATGCTGTTCGCTCAACGTAAGGGTGGCTCCGATCTTCAGATAATTGTCGTATTCCTTCTGGAAAGCATTGGCCTGATTTTGAATATCCGCCGTAAGACGGGATTCGGTCCTGACCAGTTCCTGCTGTATATCGGCCACCATCTGGTATCCTTGATTGATGCTGTCGATGTTTACCGTTGCTATCGTAAGCCCCGAAACGGGAATGCCGGCTTCGGCCACCGAAACGGCAACGTCTTTCCCGGTTGCCGGTCCCTTTTGTCCACAACCACACGTCAACATCCCTACGGAAAGGCACAAAACACTGATTTTAAATACGTTTTTGTTCATTTTTCACTTATTTTCAAGTTTCAAAAATATTCAATTCTCTCCAATCCGCCCGCCGCACCACCTCAACGTCCTTCTTTCGAAAGAAACTGCAGACGAATCAGACGGATCTCGTTTTCGCTGTATTCATCCTCGCCCAGTTCAAGCAAGGCTTCCTCCACCGAATCGTTTCCGGCTTCCGAAAAATAATCGTAGATATCTTCCCGATGGTCCGGATCCAGCGCTTCTTCAATGTAATAATCCAGATTGAGCTTGGTGCCCGAATCCACAATCCGCTCTATCTCGGCAATCAACTCTTCCAGCGAAAGGCTCTTGGCCAGCGCGATATCATCTAAGGAAACCTTGCGGTCGATGCTCTGGATGATATAGATTTTCAGGCCGGATTTGTTAACCGATTTTATCACAAGATCCTGCGGACGGGATATGTCGTTTTCTTCCACATAACGCTTTATCATGTCGCAGAACGGCTGCCCGTAACGCTGGGCCTTGCCCATTCCGACACCCGTAATGCGGGACATTTCTTCGATATTGACGGGATACTGCACCGTCATATCCCGAAGCGAGACATCGGAAAAAATCGTATAGGGCGGAATATTTTCTTTGTGCGCGATCTCCTTGAGCGATTCTTTCAGTATCAGGTAGAGCGTCTTGTCGACAGCTTCCATCGAACTGTTGCCACCGGCCATGTATTCCTCGTCTTCGGGATTGTACGTATGATCCCGAATCACTTCTATCTTGAAAGGTTTGTTCACAAAAGCCTCGCCGGCGGAGGTAACCTTGATAACACCGTAGTCTTCGATGTCTTTGGTGAGCAGGTCTTCGATAACACACTGGCGAATCACCGCTTTCCAATAACGCTCGTCCCGGTTCTTTCCCTTCCCGAACTGAGGTAAAAGATTGTGTTTGTAATTCTTGATGGAAGGAGACATCTTACCTATGCAAAGAGCCACGATATACTCTATCTTGAACTGCTGCTTGATATCCAGAATCAGCTGCACCACAAAACGGGCGCTTTCGGTGGCATCCTCCTTTTGCTTGGGATAAAGGCAGTTGTCGCAGTTCTGGCAGTTGTCGGTATCGTATTTCTCACCGAAATAATGAAGAAGGTTTTTGCGACGGCACATGGAGGTTTCGGCATACGAG